>NZ_NOXY01000009.1:0-326465 GCF_002258735.1 Rhodococcus sp. WWJCD1 | reverse complement strand
CGGTGCCGGGATGCCGAACTTCCGCCGCAACGGTGTGCTCATGGCCAAGCACGGCATCTACGACCTGCGTCAGCACCTCGAAGACGTCGTCTGGCCGGTACTGCGCAAATGGAACGTCTTCGAGCGCAACGACTTCACCGCCCGCGGAGAGAACAAGCGCGAAGAACTCGCCGCGTTCCTCGAAGACCTCGAACGCCAAGCCACCAAGTTCGAGGAAATGCGAGACCGCTCCCTCGCCCGCGAACGCGCCAAAGCCGAAGCGCGCGCGTCGTAGTGCCTGCGGCAGTGGAGCGGTTGAGCGCCACCGGCGGCACTTAGCCGCACCACTGCGGCGAAGCCGCATACTTGGGTGTGAACGAATTCTGGGACCGCATCTCCGCGGTGAGTCCTGATCCACCGGTGTGGATCGTCCAAGTTGCTGCTCTTGTTGCACTCGTCATCGTCGTACTGCCGCAGACGTGGCGGATCGCGCGCAACGTGGTCACCATTGCGCACGAGGGTGCGCACTTGTTCGTCGCGCTGATCACCGGTCGACAGTTGATGGGGCTGCGACTGCACTCCGATACCTCCGGCGTCGCGATCTCGAAGGGCAAGCCCACCGGCCTCGGCGTCATCGCGATGACCTTCGCAGGTTATGTGGGGCCGTCGCTGCTCGGACTCGGTTCCGCGTTCGTGCTCGGCACCCAGCATGCGGTGGCTGTGCTGTGGATCGGCGTCATCTCGATTGCATTGATGCTGTTGATGATTCGCAACATCTACGGCTTGCTGTCACTCGTCGTCGTCGGTGCTGCACTGTTCGTGGTGTCCTGGTGGGGTACCGGCGAACAGCAGGTCGCGGCGGCGTATTTCATCACGTTCTTCCTGTTGATCGCCGGCCCGCGGCCCGTTCTCGAACTGCAGAAATCACGCAGCGCCGGACGGGCACGGGATTCCGACGCCGATCAACTCGCCCGACTGACCTTCCTGCCCGGCATCGTCTGGGTCGGATTGTTCCTGCTCGTCACCGTCGGCTCATTGGCCCTGGGCGCGTGGCGAATTCTTGTTCCGGTGCAGTGACGGTAGGTCAGCTGTCGGTCTGCTGATTCGCCGTCAACGACCCCACCAGTCGCGCTATGCGCTCTGCGCGGGTCCGAGGTCTCGCAGCGTTGTCGATCGGCATCAACAACTGACGCCGTTCGCTCGCCCGCCTTCGTTCCCATGCGGCCGTGCAGTGTGCGTCTTCCATTGCTCGAGCCAGGTCCTCGGGGACCGGCACCAGATCGGGGTCGGCCGGCTCGAATTCGCACGACACCAGATCGCCGGCAGCGACGCCCAGTCGGCGTTGTAGCCCCGCCCCGACGTAGACGAAGGATCCGGGCATCACATCCGGATCCGCCTTGTTGATACCGAGATTGAGGCTGAGTCCGTCGATCGAACCGTCGATCCGGCGCGTCGGCCAACGCTTCGCTGCCTCGACCAATCGAGTCGGAATACGGATGATCGTGTACGTGCTCTTCCCCCACGTCAACGGCTCGAGCACTCCGTCGAATCGAATGCGGTCACTCACGATTGCCTCGCATCGCCGACACATCGCTGGAGGGAATTTCGCCCACGATCGCAGCATAAACGAATGCTCTCGGCGGAATGGAGACTCGCATCGAACCCCCTCGCCGATCGAGACCCATTAGGTTCGAGTCGTGAACCTCACCGAGGTATGGACGGCATACATGGCGATTCTTCGTGAACGCGCGCCCGTCACTGCTGCGTCGATTCGACCGCCGCGAACCGCGGGCGAGCGAGAGTCCGCGGAAAGTGCGACAACGCCGTGGACGGAGGAATTGCGCGAGTTCTACGGGCTGCACGACGGTCAGCACGAAACCTACGGCGATGAGAATGGGCCGGTCGGATCCGTGCTGCCGGACTACACACTTTCCTCGCTCGACCAAGTTGTCGGTCGGCACAGGTTCAGCCTCGAAAACCTTCACCCGATCGATGATCTGGGTGCCGATTGGCCGGCTGTCGTCCGCGCCCAGGAGGCGGGCGAGACAGCGGAGATGTTTCTGCCCGCCTATGTCCCGTTTGCCGAGGATGGTGCCGGTGGAACAACCTACGTGGACACACGTGCAGGGACGCGCAGTGGCTGTGTCCGCAACTTCTCCTACGATTCCGCTGACCAGGGCGCACCGTGGTTCGACTCGTTGACCGACTACATCGCAGTGTTGCTCCGCAGCGTCGAGACCGGATCGGCCGTCTACGACAACGTTGCACCCTCGTTCGTCGACGGAGTGCTCGAATGGGGTGACCCCGCGTTCTCGGAGGGGTCGATGGCATATGCGGCGACCCTACCGATTGTCCGAATACCGTTCGCACTCATCGATTTTCGACCATCGCAGCTGTCGGACGACGACGACCTACTCGATCTCGACCACGTGCGCCGCACCGTTGTCGATACCGCTCGGAGGCTGCACCCCGGTGCTTTCGTCGGAGACGCCCGAGCGGTATATCGGCAGGTGCCGCGTGTTCGTGGGGCGAACATGAACTGGTGGGTGTCCGTGGATGGAGCGGAAACCGTCTTCACTGCAATCGTCACCGGCGAGGAACATGACGTCATCGTCCTTGAGCTTCCGTCAGGGGGATGCGTGCTCGAAGTCGACGACTGAGGTGCGTGCTAGAACACCACCCACAGCAGTGACGCGACGGCGAAGATCGCCAGTCCCAGTGTCGTTTCCATGACGGTCCAGGTCTTGAGGGTCGTTTTCTCGTCCATGCCGAAGAAGCGGCTGACGAGCCAGAAGCCGGAATCGTTGACGTGGGACAGTACGGTGGCTCCGGCGGCCAGTGCGAACACCAGCAGCGCGATCTTGAAGTTGCTCAGATCCAGCTCGGCGACCTGCACCGAGATCAACCCAGCCGTGGTGGTGAGAGCGACGGTGGCCGAACCCTGCGCGACGCGTAGCGCGGTGGCGATCAGGAAGGCCTGCAGCAGAATCGGCAATCCGATGTCGGACAACGAGGCCGTCAGGGATTGCCCGATGCCGCTGGCTCGCAGCACTCCACCGAACATTCCGCCTGCACCGGTGATCAGGATGATCGAACAGATCGGCCCGAGAGCCTGGTCCATGTACTTGGCACCCTCGGCCACCGGGAAGCGTCCGGGCGCGAGGATGAACAGCGCCAGCAGCAAGGTGATCAGCAGCGCGATGGGCGTCTGGCCGATGAGAGTCAGGGCAGCAGCCCAGGTTTCGTCTCCGGTCAGCACACCGGAGGTGGTCAGAGTGTTGACGACGGTGTTGAGCGATATCAGCACCAGTGGCGTCAAGAGAATGAACAGCACTGCGGCGAACTTCGGGGCCGGGTCGCGGAGCGCGGCCATCTCTTTGTCGTGTTCCTCGGTGTTCTGGGATCCGTCTGCGAAGAGGTCTGCAGGAATGGTGACGAATCGTTTGCCGAGCTGGGTACCGACGAGATAGGAGCCGACGAACCAGGAGACGATGGCGACGGGTACGCCGATGAGCAGTACCGACCCGATGTCTCCGCCGAGCAGTTCGGTGGCGGCGACGGGACCGGGGTGCGGGGGAACGATGGCGTGCATCGCGGCAAATGCGCCTGCCGTCGGGAGGGCGTACAGCAGAACCGATCCGCCGAATCGTTTGGCAACGGTGAAGATGATCGGCAGAAAGACGACGAGACCGGCGTCGAAGAAGATGGGGAAGCCGAAGATGAGTGCGGCGACACCGAGTGCGAGTGGTGCCCGTTTGGCTCCGAACCGGTTGATCAGGGTATCGGCCAATACTTGTGCGCCACCAGTGATTTCGAGCAGTCTGCCGACCATCACGCCCAGTGCGACGAGTAGGGCGACCGATCCGAGCGTGGAACTGAACCCGGAGAGCAACGCATCGGGGACGTCGGCAAGTGGGATTCCCGCGGCGACGGCGGTGACCGCGCTGACCAGGACCAGGGAGACGAAGGCGTGCAGTTTCACCTTCATGATGAGGAAGAGCAGGATTGCCACGGCTGCGGCGGCGATCAGCAGCAGTGCCGTCGTGCCGTAGGCCGGTTCGATCGGATCCATCGGTGTACCTCGTTCGTTCGGCTCGAATTTCGACCATAACGGACAGGTGGGACGTCGCGTGGGGTAACGAGCGCTGGTTGTCGGTCGGCGGTGGGCGGGTGGAGTACCGTGCGGGTATGAGTGATGGGGATCACGTAATGGGTGGGGACGGCACCGGAGCGTCGACGGAGGAATCGACGAAGGAGCAGTTGCGCGAGCAGGCACAGCGTTACGCGGCGGCGGCCCGGCTGAAGATGAAGGAACGCCGCGAGAAGGCCTCCGGTGGTCTCGGAGGGGTGGTTGCCGAGCGCGCGGGCGGCTGGGACCTCGACGATCAGAACACCGTGGCGATGGACCGTCAGCAAAAGCTCTGGAACGGAGTGATGGACCGTTATTTCCGGATGGAGATCGACGGGTGGGAGACCATTCCCGAGTCGCCGGTTCTCGTCGTCGGGGTGCATTCGGGTGCGCCGTTCGTGTGGGATGCATGGACCGTCGGTGCCCAGTGGTGGCGACACTTCGGCGAGAAGCGAATTCTGCACGGCACCGCGCACGATGCTCTGATGGCGTTTCCGTTGATCGGCAAAGTCTTTCGATCCATGGGTGTGCTTCCTGCTGCGCCGGACTCGATGTCGACGGCATTGGCCGAGGGCCGGGACGTCATCGTGTGGCCGGGCGGTGAGGTCGATTCGCTGCGGCCCTGGAGCAAGCGAGATGAGGCGACGCTCGGTGGCCGAACCGGCTTCATCAAGCTCGCCATTCGGATGGGCGTACCCATCGTTCCGGTGGCAACAGTGGGCGGCGCCGACGCCATGCCGGTACTCATTCGCGGCGACAAGCTGTCGAAAGCGTTGAAGCTGGACAAGATTGCGCGGTTGAAAGTCTTTCCGATCGCGATCTCGCTTCCCTGGATCATTGCGCCCGCGGCGCTCCCGCAGATTCCGTTGCCCGCGAAGATCCGTACCCGTTTCATGCCGCCGATCGAACTCGACCACGATCCGGCACTGTGCGACGACGAGGCCTACGTCGACGCGAAGTACGAGGAGGTGCGCTCGAGTATCCAATCCGGGATGGATGCCCTGGCCCGCAAGCGAAAGTTCCCCGTCTTCGGTTGATTTCGGCTGTCCTGGCAACGCGGACCGAAGCTGACCGCGATCGTTCCTAACGTCTTTCTCGTACGGATTCACTCAGTGCGACGAGGGGCGTCACAGATGATCGAAACATCGGGACTGACCAAGACTTTTCGGCAGGGCAAGAAGACCGTGGAGGCGGTGCGCGGCATCGATCTGACGATCGGTGAGGGAGAGCTGGTGGCTCTTCTCGGCCCGAACGGGGCCGGCAAGTCGACCACTCTGCGCATGTTGACGACGTTGCTCGAACCGACGTCGGGCTCGGCGCGGATCGCCGGATTCGATGTGGCGAAGGATCGGGACCGTGTGCGACGCAGTCTCGGCTACGTCGGCCAGGGCAACGGTGCGGGGCACAATCAGCGCGTCCGAGACGAACTGGTGGTGCAGGGGTTGTGCTACGGCATGACGCGTCGACGATCAGGTAGTCGCGCAGACGAATTGATCGAGGCACTCGAACTCGGTGAGCTCGAGGGTCGCACTGTGTCCACGCTGTCCGGTGGGCAGCGGCGTCGACTCGACATTGCGTTGGGGTTGGTGCACCGGCCACCGTTGCTGTTTCTCGACGAACCGACCACCGGTATGGACCCGCAGAGCCGAGCGAATCTCTGGGATCACATTCTGCGGCTCAGGCGGGAGATGGGCACCACCATCGTGCTCACCACGCACTACCTCGACGAGGCCGATTCGATGGCCGAGCGGGTGATCGTCGTCGATCGCGGCACCGTCATCGCCGACGACACCGCCACGGCCCTCAAATCGGAACTGGCCGGGGATCTGATCGTCCTCACGGTGTCCGACGCGTCGGCGCTGGGTGCGCTCCTGGGCGGTGTTGCCGGAGTCAGAGACGTGACGGTTGCGGGTTCGCGGTTGAACATTCGGGTCGAGCGAGCCGAGGTGGTTCTTCCGGATCTGCTGCGGCTCAGTGAGTCTCACGGGATTACGGTGCACACGGCGGACATGACGCGACCTACTCTCGACGATGTGTTCCTCGGCCTCACCGGGCGCAGCCTCCGGGAGAGCGCCGCAGCGGGCAGCTCTTCCCTCGAAACCGCAGGCGCGGCAGGAGAACTCCGATGAACGTACTCTCGGGAAGCGCCTTGGTGATGGGCCGTGAACTGCGGCCGATGGTCCGCGATCCGTTCACCGTCATCTTCAGTCTGGTGCAGCCACTGATTCTGCTGGCGCTGTTCGGCCCGCTTCTCACCGAGGTCCCAGGTCTCGGCAGCGGCAGTGTGTGGGACTGGTTCGTTCCAGGCGTGCTCGCAATGATCACCATCTTCGGGACGTCGATGACGGGCTCGAACCTGCTGGCCGAATTGCAGCAGGGTTCGCACGAACGGATGTTGGTGACGCCGCTGCCGAGGTCGTCTCTGCTCGTCGGCCGCGCGTTCAAGGAAATGGTGCCGTTGGCCGCTCAGGCCGTGCTGATCGTTCTGGTGGCACTGCCGCTCGGGTTGTCGGTGAATCCCGTCGGCGCGGTCGTGGGAATCGTGCTGCTCGGTGTGTTCGGTGTCGGGCTCGGCGCGTTGTCCTACACGCTGGCTTTGGCTGTGCGCGGACAGGATTGGGTGTTCTGGTCCATCCAGCAGACATTGATGTTCCCCCTGCTCATCCTCTCGGGCACCATGCTTCCGCTGACCGCGGCCCCGGGATGGATGCAGTTCTTGGTGAACATCAACCCCCTCGGGTATCTGGTCGATGCCGAGCGTGCACTGTTCGCGGGCGAGTTCACCAATTCGACGGTGACGGCAGGTGTCGTTGCTGCCGCGGCCACTGCGGCGGTCGGACTTGCCGTCGGAATCCGGGCTATGGGTTCCTCGCGGGTGTGAAGCCGGCTCGAACCGTTCGCGCTGCTCACAGCGCTGCACAACTGCGCACTCGAGCGCAGACTGGCAGTCGTCCAGGCAGGGTTCACGAGGAGTGCAACGCCGATGAACAGTCGATCGACCATAGGATGCGCGGTAGTTGTCCTCGCTCTCGCGGGGTGTTCGTCCACAGAAGAGAACCCATCCACCACGGCTGAGCAGCCGGCCGCAACATCGGTGGAATCCGTGCAATCGGTGGAAGCGGATTCGGGTGAGTCGGACTTCTGCACGCTGTACGCCACCCAGGTGGCACAGGGTCTGGCCAACCTGCGGGAAGCAGAGGCGGGTGGTGTCGAGGTGGCCGAATCCATTGCTGCAGAACTCGCGACGAAGGCCCCGGTGACACAGTCGGAGCTGCAGGCCGTCGCTCCGCCGGAGCCGTTGGCGTGGCTACAGGCCATGGAGGAGGCCGACGCCAAGGGTGCGGCCGGCGACTTCAGCGCGATGGACGGTGTGTTCGAGAACCTCACCCTCCTCACCGATTGGTCGATCGCGAACTGCGGTCCCGAGTACGCCCCGATCTTCACCGAATACAAGGCGATCATCGGGTAGGCGATACGAAGGAGGCTTCGGCCCCGGCGGCACAGTTCGAACCACTAAGCTCGGTTCATGGATCGGCCAGCGGTAATTCTCGAGAACGATGTGACGGTGTACGACTTCTACCTGCGTCACCAGCAGAATCGTCAGGTCGCGAGGCTGGCGTACGCCACCTTGGCCAGACGCTTCCGTCCGCGGGTGTCGTATCCCGACGGTGCCCGTGAGGAACTGCGTCGTCTGGTGTACGACAACACCCGTTTGCTCATCGCGGTCAATCATCTGACCGAGAACGATCCCTACACCCTCGCAGCGGCGGCCTGGGCGTCGCCGCTGCGTCCGGTGATCGGGCGCACGAGGGTATTGGCCAAGGACGAATTGTTCCAGGAACCCAAGCAGCGCAGGCGAATCGACATGATGGGCGGCATCCCCGTCTTCCGTGGCAAGAACCATGGAATGCGCGCCGTCAGCGCAGCAGGCAATCGCATGATGGACGTCAGTGCCGAGCGCATGAAGCGGGGCGACGACCTTGCAGTGTTCCCCGAGGGCACCTGCAACCTGGAGGATCCGACGACGGTGCAGCACGTCGGCAGCGGAATCGGCCACATCGCGCTGCGCGCACGCAAGCTCGGTGTCGAGCCGGTGCTGATCTGTATCGGGTTGAGCTACGGCCCTACGACGAAGGTCAAGCAGGCCAGCGTGTACATCGATACCCCCATCACCGAACTACCCGAGAAGCCGATCGACATCACACGCGTGGTGGCTGAGGGAATGCAGAAGGCGCTCGACGGAGCGGTGGCTGCGTACTGACTGCGCCGCCGGGGTTGGTAGAAACAGATGACAGGTAATTCGATTCGGCGTGTTCCTAGGAGATATTCGTGAGCGATCAGATCAAGACGGCCATCGTCACCGGTAGTGCGCGTGGCATCGGCGCTGCGGTGGCGAAGCGGCTGGCCAAGGACGGTTTCGGAGTTGCGGTAGTGGACCTCGACGAGGCCGCGTGCAGCGACACCGTCGGCGCAATCCAAGCTGCTGGTGGGCAGGCAGTGGCCATCGGTGCCAACGTCGCCGACGAGGAATCGGTCCAGACTGCGGTCGATCGCATCGCGAGCGAGTTCGGTGCGCCGACCGTACTGATCAACAACGCCGGAATCACGCGCGACAACCTGCTGTTCAAGATGACGGTGCAAGACTGGGATTCCGTGCTCGGCGTACACCTGCGTGGATCGTTCCTGATGACCCGCGCGGTCCAGAAGCACATGATCGACGCCAAGTGGGGCCGCATCGTCAACTTGTCGAGCACGTCTGCCCTCGGCAACCGCGGCCAGGCCAACTACTCCGCTGCCAAGGCCGGCATGCAGGGATTCACCAAGACCCTGGCCATCGAACTCGGCAAGTTCGGCGTGACAGCCAACGCCATCGCCCCGGGATTCATCGAGACGGAGATGACGGCAGCGACTGCAGAGCGCGTCGGAATGCCGTTCGAGGACTTCAAAGCTGCTGCGGCGTCGCAGATTCCGGTCAATCGCGTCGGACACCCCGACGACATCGCGCACCTGGCCTCGTTCTTCGTCAGCGAGGGAGCGGGCTTCATCTCGGGCCAGGTCGTCTACGCAGCGGGTGGGCCGAAGGACTGACGTCTCCAGATGCGTGAATGGACCGTTCCCAAGCCCAGACGGGTGTGAATGGTCCATTCACGCAGAACGGATGTCGACTACGGCGTCGGCATGCCGCCGTTGACGTTCAATGTCTCGCCGGAGACGTAACCCGATTCGGCCGACGACAGGTAGACGTAGGCACCGGCGATCTCGGCGGGTTGCCCCGCACGTCCGAGCGGTGTCTCTTTGCCGAACTCCGGCAGCGCCGAGGTCGGCTGCCCGCCGGCTGCCTGCAGCGGTGTCCAGAACGGTCCCGGGGCAACAACATTGACGCGAATTCCCTTGGGTGCCAACTGCTGCGCGAGCGCCTTGCTGATGGTGTTGATGGCCATCTTCGTGGTCGCGTAATCCACCAAACCGGGTGAGGGTGTGTACGCCTGGATCGAACTGGTGTTGACGATGGTGGAACCAGCAGGCATGTGCGGCACCGCTTCCTGGATGATCCAGAACAATGCGTAGACGTTGGTCTTGAACGTCTGATCGAACTGCTCGGACGACAGGTCGGCCAGATCTTCGACGAACTGCTGCTTACCGGCAACGTTGATCAGCAGGTCGAGGCCACCGAGTTCGTCGACGGCGGTACGCACGATCCCACGCGCGGCCTGCTCGTCGGTGATATCTGCCGGAGCCAAGACTGCTGTGCGTCCGGCGTCGCGGACCAATTGCGCAACTTCCTGAGCGTCTTTTTCCTCTGACGGCAGGTAGTTGAGAACCACGTCGGCACCCTCGCGGGCGACGGCAATCGCTGCTGCACGGCCTATTCCGGAATCGGCACCGGTGACCAAGGCCTTACGGCCGGTCAGGCGGCCGGAACCGCGATAGCTGTCCTCACCGTGGTCGGCGAGGGGTTGAAGGTTTGCGGCCAGACCGGGCGGATCCTGATGCTGCTCAGGGAAGCCGTCCTGACGGTACTGCGTGACGGGGTTGGTAAAGGTGTACTGATCGCTCACTGTCGAATCGTCTCCGAATACGGTGAAATGCGTGAAGAACCTCTGCTCGATTCCGTGTACTTCACGCATGCCCCGAACCGGTCGGCCACAAACTGTGACCGACCGGACAAGCTGTGTGGTGCCGCAGGCAATGGCACGCGACGGGGCCGGAAGTCAGGGCAGAATCGAGTCGACGTAGCCGCCGTCGACTCGTAGAGCGCCCCCGGTGGTCGCGGACGCTTGCTCCGAACTCAGGTACACGATCATGTTGCCGATTTCCTTCGGCTCGATCAACCGTCCGATGAGCGATTGCGGACGATGTTCCTTCATGAATGTCGCCTGAGCCTCGTCCCACGGCAGATCGTCGCCGACGAGTTCTGCGACGAACTTCTCGACGCCCTCGGTGTGAGTGGGCCCGACGATCACGGAGTTGACCGTAACGCCAGTTCCTGCAGCAGCTTTCGCGAATCCGCGGGTCACCGCCAGCAGTGCTGTTTTCGTTATTCCGTAGTGGATCATTTCCTCGGGAATGACGACTGCAGAATCGCTGCAGATGTTCTGGATTCTGCCCCAGCCGGCTTCGGTCATCGCCGGCAAGTACGTTCTGATGAGTCTGATGGCCGAGAGCACGTTCACCTCGAAGTAGCGACGCCATTCGTCGTCGTCGATGTCGAGGGCGGCTTTGGCTCCGAAGATTCCGAGATTGTTCACCAGAATATCGACCACTGGGACCGTGGCGAGCAGCGTCTCGACCCCTTCGGCCGTCGCGAGATCGGCTGCCACGACGATCACTCGTGCGCCTGGTACTTCGGTGAGCAGTTGTTCCTCGGCCGAATCCAGCGCGGATGCGCTCCGGCCGTTGAGCACGACGCGAGCACCGGCACGGGCCAATTCGGTGGCAATCGCCAGTCCAATGCCTTGACTGGAGCCGGAGATCAATGCGGTCCGGCCGTCGAGATCGATGTTCATGAAGCCTCCCAATGTTGTGGAACGGCTCCAGTGTGCGCCTTTCGAAGACGTGAATGGTCCATTCACCGGCCCTGACGGGGGTGAATGGACCATTCACGCAGACTCGGGAGGACTGCTACGAGTACGTGTAGAAACCCTTGCCGGTTTTGCGTCCCAGCATTCCCGCGTCCACCATGCGCTGCAGCAGCGGCGGCGGAGCGTAGTGCGGCTCACGGAACTCCGCGTAGAGCGACTCGGCCACCGCGAGGGTGACGTCGAGGCCGACGGTGTCGGTCAGACGCAGCGGACCCATGGGGTGAGCGCAACCGTTCACCATGCCCTCGTCGATGTCCTCGGCACTGGCGAAGCCGGACTCGAGCATGCGGATGGCCGAGACCATGTACGGGATGAGCAATGCGTTGACGATGAATCCGGCGCGATCTCCGGCGCGAATCGTCTTCTTGCCCAACGTGTTGCCCGCGTAATCCGTCACCGCGGATACAGTCTCTTCGCTGGTGAGCAAGCTGACGACGATCTCCACCAACGGAAGCACCGGCACCGGGTTGAAGAAGTGCACCCCGACCACCTTGTCGGGGCGCTTCGTCGCGTTGGCCATCTTGATGACCGGGATCGACGAGGTGTTCGTGGCCAGGATTCCCTCGGGTTTGACGATGGAATCGAGCTTGCCGAACAGATCGAGCTTGAGCGATTCGATCTCCGGTGCTGCCTCGACCACGAGGTCGCGGTCTGCGAAATCGTTGATGTCGAGCGTCAACGTGATTGCAGCACGGGCTTTCTCGGCTGCATCGGCTTCGATACGGCCGGACCTGACGGCGCGAGCGAAGGACTTGTCCAGGCGAGCTTCTGCGGCGTCGGCCGTCGCCTGGCTCGTCTCGAGGATCAGCACGGAACTACCGGAGCGAGCGCACATTTCGGCGATACCGGCACCCATGGTGCCGCCACCGATGACGCCTACGAGTTCGATGTCGCTCATTTGAGCAGCGCCCGCGACATGACGACACGCTGAATCTGGTTGGTGCCCTCGTAGATCTGGGTGATCTTGGCGTCGCGCATCATGCGCTCGACCGGGAAGTCGGTGGTGTACCCGGCGCCGCCGAAGAGCTGCACGGCGTCGGTGGTGACCTCCATGGCGACGTCCGAGGCGAAGCACTTCGCTGCTGCAGAGATGAAACCGAGGTTCTTCTCGCCGCGCTCGGCGCGGGCTGCGGAGCTGTAGACCATCAGGCGTGCGGCTTCGACCTTCATGGCCATGTCGGCGAGCATGAACTGCACGGCCTGGAAGCTAGAGATCGCGGTGCCGAACTGCTTGCGGTCCTTGGTGTACGCGATGGCAGCGTCGAGGGCACCCTGTGCCAGGCCGACAGCCTGAGCGCCGATGGTGGGGCGGGTGTGATCGAGCGTTTCCAGGGCGGTCTTGAAGCCGGTGCCCGGTTCGCCGATGATGCGATCGCCGGGGACCTTGCAGTTCTCGAAGTACAGCTCGGCCGTCGGGGAGCCCTTGATGCCGAGCTTCTTCTCCTTGGGGCCGACGACAAATCCCTCGTCGTCCTTGTGCACGATGAACGCGGAGATGCCGTTGGCACCCTTGTCGGGATCGGTCACTGCCATGACGGTGTACCAATCGGACTTGCCGCCGTTGGTGATCCAGCACTTGGAGCCGTTGAGGATCCAGTCGTCACCGTCGGCCTTGGCGCGGGTACGCATGCCTGCCGCGTCGGAGCCGGCCTCGCGCTCGGACAGGGCGTACGACGCCATCGCGCCGCCTGCGAGTGACGGCAGGACCTGCTTCTTGAGTTCCTCGGAGCCCTTGAGGATCAGGCCCATCGTGCCGAGTTTGTTGACGGCGGGGATCAGCGAGGACGAGCCGCAGACACGAGCGACCTCTTCGATGACGATGCAGGCTGCGACCGAGTCGGCACCCTGACCGTCGTATTCCTCGGGAACGTGGATGGCGTTGAAGCCGGAGGCGTTGAGGGCCTTCAAGGCCTCTTCCGGGAAGCGTGAGTCCTCGTCCACCTCTTTGGCGTACGGAGCGATCTCCTTCTCCGACAGTGCCCGAATGGCCGCACGCAGTTCGTCGTGCTCCTCGGGCGATTGATACAGATCGAAGTCGGGATTTCCGGCCATATCGGCCACGCTCCTTGAATGTAGGGGGATCAGCACTGACCGATCAGGGCACTCAGTGCCAAGGATGCACCCATCGTACGTCTGCAGCTCGCTCGTTTCAAGGGTGGGTCCACGTTATACGGCACTGAGTGCCACACCGTCGGGTGAGTCAGTCTGTTGTGTGATCGGCCAACGCGTCGACGACTTTCGCGACGGACATGCCCCGCGGGAACGACGCGACGACGATCTCGCCGAGGAATTGCGCGCGTACCTGCGCCAGCGCGGACCGCAGGTCGCTGACCGACGTGGGCAGGCCGTCGCGAATCATCCGTCGGAGGATGTAGTTGTGTGTTGCGGTCACCGAAGCGGAGAACTGCAGAATCTCCAGGTGCGAATGATCCGGCCGCACTCGCTGCAGATATTCGACGAACAGTCGGTCGTAGCGAAACACGGTGACGATCTCTCGATCGCGCAGCGCAGGGTTGCGGTGCACCACCTGATAGCGCAGGCGCGACATCTCCAGCCAGTCGGAGAATCGCTCGTACACCTGCTGCGCGGCGTCGCACACCGCCTGCCAGGGATCGCCTTCGTTCGAGTCGAGAAATGCGCCTGCCTGCTCGAGCAGTATTTCGTGATCGGCGAATACGACGTCTTCCTTGGCACGGAACTGGCGAAAGAACGTCCGTCGCGAGATTCCGGCGGCTCCGGCTATGTCGTCCACCGTCGTCGACTCGTAGCCCTTGACCGAGAAGAGGTCGAGAGCCGCCGTGGCCACGGTCAGCCTGAAGTCGGTGGATTCGTCGGGTTCTCCGCGCATGTCAGTGAAGGTAGCGGAGTTTCGGTGAGGGCAGGGATGGCACTTGTCGCGTCGGCTGATTGCTAGTGTTCGCAAGTAGCCTGCCGCGCGGCGGTGGGTGGCACGGAGGGAAGTCATGGCCACGGATTCGAGTCGACCGCTGTACCGAATGAAGGCCGACTTCTTCAAGACGTTGGCGCATCCCGCACGCATTCGAGTGCTGGAGTTGTTGAGCGAACGCGAACACGCGGTGTCCGAGATGCTGCTCGAGGTGGGCATCGAACCGGCGAATCTGTCGCAGCAGTTGTCGATTCTGCGACGCGCGGGTCTCATCGAGGGAACTCGCGAGGGGCTGTCCGTGACGTACACGCTGACGTCGCCGAAAGTGGCAGACCTACTGGTGGTGGCTCGGGAGATCCTGTCCGGGGTGGTGGCCAACCAGGTCGAACAGCTGGACGGCGAGTCCGGATCGCGCACCTGACCCAGCGGTCCGAAACGGTGTCGAGCGTCTCCCTGTCGCGCTGATTCATTACTTGCTAAACTTAGCAATCAGCTAGATCAGGGTCGATGAGTTCTCAGAAAGCGTCGCATGTCCGAACCGACGAAACACACCCGCGCGAACGACGCCTTGATGGCCGTATCCGCGCTCCTGCCCCGGTGGAGCGAGTGGAAGCCCGCGTTCCGCGCTCCAGGCGCGGACCTGTTGGCAGGCCTGATCGTGGCGCTGGTCGCGTTGCCACTGGCCCTCGGATTCGGCGTCAGCACGGGGCTGGGTGCCGCAGCCGGCCTGACGACAGCGATCGTCGCCGGCGTCGTCGCCGCGGTATTCGGTGGCTCCCGCTTTCAGGTGTCGGGGCCTACCGGTGCCATGACGGTGGTACTCGTACCGATCGTCGCCGAGTACGGGCCAACCGGTGTGCTCGCCGTCGGGCTCATGGCCGGGGTCATTCTGCTGGCCCTCGCCGGTGCAGGCGTCGGCCGAGCCGTCCGATACATGCCCGCGCCCGTCATCGAAGGATTCACCGCAGGCATCGCCGTGGTCATTGCGCTGCAACAGGTTCCGGCTGCTCTGGGCATCACCGATGCCCACGGTGACAAGGTGTGGCAGTCGGCGTTCGACGCCGCCCGTCTGTTCGTCTCACACGCCAGTGTCCTGACCCCGGCCGTGGCTATCGCCGTGGCGATCGTCATGCTCGTCGGCGGCCGACTGGCACCGAAAATCCCGTTCTCCTTGGTCGCGGTCGCCGGAGCGACGGTGGCCACACAACTCTTCGACCTCGACATCGCCCGCATCGGCACCATTCCGTCGTCGTTGTCCGCACCCAGCCTGAGCTTCTTTCACCTCGGCGACGTCACGGCCTTGCTGGCTCCAGCGTGTGCCGTTGCCGCGCTGGCGGCCTTGGAATCGTTGCTGTCTGCCACCGCCGCGGACTCGATGGGCGTCGGCGCACGACACAACCCCGACCGGGAACTGTTCGGGCAGGGGCTCGCGAACATCGCCGCTCCTCTGTTCGGCGGGATTCCTGCCACGGGCGCCATCGCCCGGACTGCAGTCAACGTTCGATCCGGGGCCCGGACCAGGCTCGCCGCACTCACCCATGCGGTGATCCTTGCCGCGATCATGTACTCCGCCGCAGGGTTGGTGGCCGATATTCCACTCGCGGCCCTGGCCGGGGTGCTCCTGGCGACCACGGTGCGCATGGTCGAGACCGCATCCATCCGAGCGATCACCCGCGCAGGCCGCGGCGACACCGTGGTGATGTCGTCGACCTTCCTCGTCACGGTGGTCTTCGATCTGGTGACGGCAGTGGCCGTCGGAGTCGGGTTCGCTGCCGTACTGGCCCTGCGCGCTGTCGCACGATCCGCCACGGTCGAGCAGGTTCCCCTGGACGCGCTCGACGCAGTCTCGGAGGAAGAAGGCGACCTGCTGCGCGAACACATCGTCGCGTATCGAATCGACGGCGCATTGTTCTTCGGTGCCGCCCACAGCTTCCTGCTCGAACTTGCCGACGTCTCGGACGTGAAGGTGGTGATCCTGCGCATGTCGCGGGTGACCACAATCGATGCCACCGGGGCCATCGTCCTCAAGGACACCATCACCGAACTCGAACACCGCCACATCACAGTCCTGATCTCCGGAGCAAAGACCGAGCATCTGCGTCCTCTGACGGCGCTGGGCGTGTTCACCACCAAGGACGACGATGCTCGACGCGTCTTCGACACCACTCCGCAGGCCATCGCCTACGCGCGCACGCTGGTGACCGAGGCAACCACTCCTCGCGGGTAGGGTCGTAGATCACACTTGCGTAGGAAAGGACCAGCTCACCGTGGCTCTTGTTGCCGGAATCGACTCCTCCACCCAATCGTGCAAAGTTTTCGTTCGTGATGCCGAGTCGGGGGAGTTGGTCCGCCAGGGCCGAGCCGGTCATCCCGACGGCACCGAGATCGATCCGCAGCGGTGGAAGGACGCGCTGGACGAGGCGGTCGCCGATGCAGGCGGGTTCGACGACGTGGACGCGGTGTCGGTCGGTGCGCAGCAGCACGGCATGGTGTGCCTCGACGACGCGGGGGCCGTGGTCCGTAAGGCGCTGCTGTGGAACGATACTCGGTCGGCTCAGGCGGCAGACGATTTGATTGCGGAGTTGGGCGAGCAGGCCGGCAGCGACGGCGGGCAAGCCTGGGCCGACGCCGTCGGAGTGGTTCCGTTGGCCTCGATCACGATTGCCAAATTGCGGTGGCTGGCCGACCACGAGCCGGACAACGCCGATCGCACTGCGGCGGTGTGCCTTCCACACGACTGGCTGAGTTGGCAGCTCGGCGGGGCATCGGGGCTCGACGCCCTGGCCACCGACCGTGGCGACGCCAGCGGCACCGGCTACTTCTCGGCGGCGTCCGGCGAGTATCGAACAGATTTGCTGCAGTTGGGCTTTCGTGGTCGCAATCCATTGTTGCCCCGCGTGGCTGCGCCGAACGAGGCGATCGGCCGTACACCGGCCGGGGCACTGATCGGACCGGGGACCGGGGACAACGCCGCGGCAGCGCTCGCCCTCGATGCGCAGCCCGGTGACGTGATCGTGTCGGTGGGCACCTCCGGCGTCGTATCGGCCGTGACCTCGGTTGCGGCAGCCGACGGTTCGGGTCTCGTCGCCGGATTCGCCGACGCCACCGGCCGCCAGCTGCCGTTGGTGTGCACCCTCAACGCTGCCCGGGTGCTCGATGCCACGGCGCGGCTTCTGGGCGTAGATCATGACGAACTGTCTCGATTGGCGCTGTCGACGACCAGCGGAGGCCTGGTGTTGGTGCCGTACCTCGAAGGCGAGCGCACCCCCAACCGTCCTGATGCGTCCGGTGCGATTCACGGACTGCGGCTTGGCAATTCGACGCCAGGCCATCTGGCGCGCGCGGCCGTCGAGGGGTTGCTGTGCGGTTTGGCCGACGGTATCGACCATCTGCGTGCACAGGGGGTGCAGACGAAGCGGGTGCTGCTGATCGGCGGCGGCGCAAAATCTGCTGCGTTGCGGGAGTTTGCCCCGGCGATTCTCGGCGTTCCGGTGATCGTGCCCGAGCCGGGTGAATATGTCGCCGACGGAGCCGCGCGTCAGGCGGCGTGGACCCTGGCCGGGACCAGCGAGCCGCCGACCTGGGCGCAGGCAGCGTCGAAGACATACGAGGCAGACCCGACCCCGGCGGTGCGCGAACGCTACGCCGAGGTGCGGGATCTGACCGAGGGCACCACCGCCATGTGAGCGGAAACTCGTAGCCCACTACGAAGTTCCACTCCCTAGAGCGGCGCAGCCGCTCTAGGGAATCAGGCGCGCGTCTCGGTATCGCTGGATCACCGAGGCGATGGCATCGGGCGTGGATCGGAAGCCGAGGAAGCCGGCCTTCTTGGACTTGTTCATGTCCGTCAGGCATTCCATATCGCGGCCGAGGTCGCCGTCGGTGTGCCACCACGACGCCAGACGGGAGACATCGCTCTCCACCAGATCGTGCTTCTCCGCGATGCGCTTCCACGCGGCAGCCGCGTCGGACATGCGGGGTTCGAGGGGACGCGGTTCGGTGTCGAAGCCCTCGGGCTCGACGCCGAAGTGCGCGGCGAACTGCGGCCACAGCCATCGCCAGCGGAACACGTCACCGTTGGCGATGTTGAAGGCCTCGTTGTGCGCATTGTCATCGGTTGCGGCCCAGACCATCTGCTCGGCAAGCAGGTCGGCGTCGGTGAGGTCGGTGAGCCCGTTCCACTGGGTCTCGGAACCGGGGAAGACGAACTTCTCACCGAGTTCCTTGCAGATCGACGCGTACACGGACAGCGTCAGCATCATGTTCATCGCGTTGCCGACCGCGAAGCCGGAGATGGTGTGGGCGCGGTGCACGCTCCAACCGAATCCGAACTTCTCGGCACCGGCGAACAGTTCGTCTTCCTGCGCGTAGTAGAAGTTCGGGGTGTCGAGGCGGTCCTCGGTCTCGTGGAACGGCGTCTCGGCCATCACTGCCTCACCGTAGGCATCGAACGGTCCGAGGTAGTGCTTGAGTCCGGTCATCAGCGCGACGTGCTTCACCGACTCGAGGGGCCCGAGAACATTCAGCACATTGCGTAGGGTCGCCGAGTTGACCTCGATGTTCTCCTGCTCGGAGTCCTTCTTCATCCATGCGGTGAAGAACACGACCTCGGGGCGAACGTCCTTCAGAGCCTTCTCGAGCGAGGCCGGATCGAGCAGGTCCGCGGCCACCGGCACGACGCCGTCGACGGGGGTACTTCCGCTGCGACTCAGTCCGTAGGTGGTCCAGCCTGCATCGAGTGCTGCGTGGCACAGGGCCTGCCCGGAAATACCGGTGGCACCCACGATCAGCGCGCGCGTGGTGTTCGTAGTCATCGTGAGCGGTTACCCATTGCGACCGATGCAACACGTGACACGGCCCTCACATCAGGGCGAGTACCTGTTGTCCGACGAGAACGAGTGCGCCGGCTGCGGAGACGCTGATTGCGGTGATGCGCAGTCGTCGACGGTCGAGAACACGATTGACCACCCGCGAGAGCAGGAAACCGAGAACTGTGGCCGGGGCGAGGAACACGAACAGGGTCGCGGTGTGGCCGTCCACTGCGCCTGCCACCGCCAGAACCGCCAGTGAGATCAGCGAGCCGACGAGGAAGAAGCAGCTCATGGTGCTGCGCAGCTCGGCTCCGGTGTTGCGTTGCCACACCAGGGCCATCGGGGGTCCGCCGATGGAGGTGGCCGTTCCCAGAATTCCCGACGCGGCCCCGGCCACCACCAGGTTTCGTCTGTGCGGCAACGGGACCCAACCGAAGGACGTCAGTGCGACGCCGCTCAGCACCACCAGCGCGAGCAGGATGGCCAGGCCGCGCTCGGGCAACAGCACGAGCAGCAGTGCGCCCACCGCCGATCCGGGTAGTCGACCGGCCAGTGCCCACCCTGCACCCGAGAGGTCGAGGGCAGTGCGATCACGAACCAGGACGAGCACACTGACGACCACGGCGAGCATGATCAGCGTCGCTGGGATGAGCCCGGGGTCGACGATGGCCACGATGGGTGCGGCGAGCATGCCCATGCCGAATCCGATGGACGCCTGCATCGCCGATGCGAAGAAGATGGCCAGCGCGACGACGACGAATCCGGTGACGCTCAGGTCTGTCGCCATCACGTCCCGGCAGCGACGAGGCCGAGATTGCCTGCGGCGAGTGGATAGTGGCATTCGGCGATGTGATCGGCCTCGTCGGCGTCGAGCGCCACCGGGGGTGCCTCACTGGCGCACAATTCGGTTGCCTTCCAGCAGCGTGTGCGGAACCGGCATCCCGAGGGTGGGTTCAGCGGCGACGGTACCTCGCCCTTCAACAGGATCTTCGTCCCACGGGTCGACGCGTCGAGGGTGGGTGCGGCCGACATCAACGCCGCTGTGTACGGGTGCGCGGGACGCTCGAATACTGCTTCGGTAGCGCCGGATTCGACGATACGGCCCAGGTACATCACCGCAACACGGTCGGCGACGTGCCGAACGACCGACAGATCGTGCGAGATGAACACGTAGGAGATGCCGAGTTGCTTCTGTAGGTCGTTGAGCAGGTTGAGCACCTGCGCCTGGACCGAGAGGTCGAGTGCGGAGACAGGTTCGTCGCAGATGATCACATCGGGGTTCAATGCCAGGGCCCGAGCGATGCCGAGGCGTTGGCGTTGACCGCCGGAGAATTCCTGCGGGAATCGATTCTCGTCGCTCGGTCGAAGGCCCACCAGATGCAGCAGCTCACGCACTCGGGCGGAGCGGTCGCGGCGAGTCTTATAGAGGCTCTTGTGGGTTCGCCACGGCTCGCCGATGATGTCCCCGGCCGTCATCCTCGAGTTCAACGAACCGTAGGGGTCCTGGAACACCATCTGTACTCGTCGACGCCACGCGAGGAGTTCCTTGCCGCGCAGAGCGAAGGGATCGATGCCGTCGAAGGCGACGGTGCCCGAGTCGGGCCTTTCGAGCATCATCAGGGTGCGCGCGAGAGTGGACTTGCCGCAACCGGATTCGCCGACGAGGCCGAGGGTCTCACCGCGTCGCAGATCCAAGTCGATGGCGTCGAGGGCGCGGAGCTTTCCGCGGCCGACATCGAAGGTCTTGTTCAGGCCGCGCACGGTCAGCAGTTGCTCAGACATGGCTGGTTACCTCGTTCGGGAAGTGGCAGGCCGACATCCGGCCGTTGCCGACGGATTCGAGCTGAGGGCGAGTGCTGATGCAGATCTCGCGGGCCAGGGGGCAGCGGGCCTGATAGACGCACCCGTCGGGGATGGAATGCAGATCCGGTGGGGTGCCGCCGATCGACTTCAGATCTTCACCGCGGACGGCGTGTACAGGCACCGAGTCCAGCAAGCCCTTGGTGTACGGGTGGCGCGGTTCACCGAACACTTCGGACACCGGTCCGGTTTCGACGACGTTGCCCGCGTACATGATCGCGACCCGGTCGGCCTCCTCGGCCACCAGGGCGAGGTCGTGGGTGATGAGCACGACGGCCATGTCGTGTTCGGTACGCAATTCCTTCAGCAGAGCCATGATCTGGGCCTGCACCGTGACGTCGAGCGCCGTGGTGGGTTCGTCGGCGAGCAGTACCGACGGGCTCAGTGCCACGGCCATTGCGATCAGCAGGCGTTGACGCATCCCGCCGGAGAACTGGTGCGGGTACGAGTCGGCGCGTGATTCCGGCTCGGGGATGCCCACGCGGGCCATGAGTGCAATAGCTTCCACCCGAGCCAGTTTCGCCGACATGCCGCGATGGATCCGAAACGGCTCGGCCAGTTGAGTTCCCACGGTGTAGACGGGATTGAGTGCGGTCAGTGCATCCTGGAATACGATAGCCAGTTCGGTGGCCGCGATGGTGCGTCGCACTTTGGTCTTGGCGGTCACCAGGTCCACCTTACCCAGCTCGACCGAACCGCCCGTGATGTCGGCGATCGGCTCGAGCAACCCGACGATGGCCTGTGCCGTCATCGACTTGCCGCAGCCCGATTCACCGAGCAGAGCGAGGGTTTCACCGCGGCGGGCGCTGAAGGTGACGTTGTCGACGGCGCGAATGACACCGGACGGCGTCCGCAGATCGACGGTCAGTCCGCGTACGTCCAGGGCGACGCTGCCGGTGTCCGGTCGCTGTGGTGCAGTTGCCGGTGCGCTCATGAGACGACCTTTCGTACGGGGAGCAGGCGGGACCGCTTGGAGCGGGGGACATTGAGTCGCCAGCGCTGCGCCGGGTCGGTGGCGATGCGCGCCCAGGCGGCGAGCACGGTGGCCGAGACCGTCGTCAGCACGATGGCCAGGCCGGGGAAGAACGAGAGCCACCACGCGGTCTGCAGGTAGGTACGGCCCTGCGAGACCATCAGGCCCCACGAGACGTCGGGTGGCTGAATGCCGATGCCCAGGAAGCTCAGTGACGATTCGGCGAGAATGACGAAGCAGAAGTCCAGGGTGGCGACGGTGAGCAGGGTCGGCAGCAGAATCGGGGCCACGTGGCGTCGGATCACCGATCCGCTCTTCGCGCCGAACGTACGGGCGGCATCCACGAACAGCCGACTCTGCAGTTCGGCGGACTCGGCGCGGGCGGTACGCAGGTAGATGGGGATACGCGTGACCGTCAGGACCAGAACGATGTTCGCGGCACTGGGCGAGAAGACGTAGAGCACCACGACGGCCATCAGCAGCGACGGAAAGCTGAGGATGACATCGGCGACGCGCATCGCCGCGGTCTCGCGCCAACCGCGATGGAAACCGGCCCACATCCCGATGAACGAGCCGATGATCGCCGAGAGGATCACCGCCGGAATGGCCACCGACAGTGTGGTTCTGCTGGCCACGATCAACCGGGCCAACATGCTGCGCCCCAGTGGATCGGTGCCGAGGATGTTCATCCAACCGGTGTCGAGGGTGAATGGCGGCAGGTTCGAGCGGTCGAGATCTTGATCGGTGGCGGCGTCACCGACCAACATCGGGCCGAAGATCGCGGTGAGGAAGACCAGTACCAGAATCGCGGCGGCGACGGTGGCGACCCTGTCTCGCAGCAGGAGCTTCCACAGCGGGGCCGACGCCTTGCGGGCTTCCACCGGACTCTGCGGTGGAACATCCTCGGGTTCGGACGTTTTCGGTGCTTCGAAGTCGAGTGACATGTTGTTACCTAGACCTTCACCTTGTCGCGAACCCGGGCGTCGAGCAATGCATAGCAGGCATCGATGACGATGTTGAGCACGAAGATGCTCACCGCCGTCAACAGCACGGCCGCCTGCAGAACGGCGAAGTCGCGCTGCAGGATGGCGTCGATCATCAGTTTTCCGATGCCGGGCCAGCCGAAGATGGCCTCGACAACAACTGCGCCGTTGACGAGGCCGACCATCAGGTCGCCTGCGACGGTCAGGGCCGGTGCGGCAGCGTTGCGCAGAGCGTGGTGGGTGACGACCCGAAGATCGCCTGCCCCTTTGCTTCTCGCGAGCCGAACGTACGGTGCCGACAATGCCGAGACCATCGCACCCCGCACCACCTGTGTCAGTACTCCGAGCGGGCGAATGAGCAGCGTGGCGATCGGCAACACCCAGGAGAGCATTCCGCTGTCCACGCCCGAGGTGGGCAGCCAGCCGAACACGATGGCGAAGACGTAGACGCCCATGATGGCGAACCAGAAATCGGGGATGCTGGCCGCCGTCATCGACAGCAGGCTCGAGATGCGATCGGCCAGCGAGTTCGGTCGGTACGCAGCCCAGCAGCCGATGATCACGGCGCCGAGGATGGCGAGGAACATCGTCGCGAAGGCGAGCTGCAGCGTTGCGGGGAAGGCGCGCAATGCCATTGCCGACGCGTCCTCACCGGTACGGAGCGACTGCCCGAAGTCGAGTTGCACGACACCCTTGAAGTAGTCCAGCAGCTGCGTCAGTACCGGCTGATCGAAGCCGTTGGTGGCGCGAAACGCCTCGCGCTGCGCCTGGGTGGCCGACTCGGGCAGGTACAGGCTGGTGGGGTCGCCGGTGAGACGAGCGAGGAAGAACACGCCCAGCAGGACGACGAACAGTGGGATCAGGCTGGTGTAGATCCGTCGGCGCAGAAATCTGAACATGTCAGGGCCTCTCGGTATCGGCGCGCGTCATCGCGGCCAGGTGCATTTCGTCGACCGTGGCGGAGTCCGGCGTGTAGTCGACCGAGGCGGCCTTGGCGAGCACCCCGTTCATGTGCGCGATGTAGGCCATCTGCATGATGTCTTTCGGTTCGTCGGCGAACACCTGGGCGTACGCGGCCTGCCTGTCTTCTCCGGTGAGGGCACCGGCGGCAGCGATCTCCTTGTCGAAGTCCGCTGTGCCGTAGGCGCTCTGGAATCCGTCACTGGTGAAGTACTGATCGACGGTGAAGGCGGAGTCGCCGGCCTGGTTGCCGTGCTGAATTACCAGCAGATACGGCCCGACGTCCGGGAACGGACGTTCCTGATATTCGGCGGTACCGGCGGCGTCCATCATTTCGATCTTGACGTTCATGCCGATCTTGGACAGTGAGTTCTGGATGACCTCCACTGTCTCGTTGATCTTGGGGAACTGTCCGGTACGTCCGATCAGGCGGATCTCGGTGTCCACCGGTACCCCGTCTGCCCGTGCATCGTCGATCAGCGTGCGGGCCTGGTCCATGTCGTAGGGCCACGGCGTCAGGTCATCGTTGAATCCCACGACACCCTCGGAGATGAGTTGCGCTGCAGGCGAGCCGAGTCCGCGGAAGAGTGCTTTGACGATGCCGTCGCGGTTGATCGCGTAGTTGATCGCCTGCCGCACCCGGATATCGTCGAGTGGCGGTTGAGCGGCCTGGATGCGGAGCGCCGTTGTTTCGTTGTTGGGGTACGCCACGCCGAGGTCGCCCGCACCGTCCTCCGGTCCGACCGACGTGGCGATCTCGGCCTCGCCGTTGGTCACCATCGATGCGCGGACGCTGCCCTCACTGCGCCACTGATACTCGGCCCTGGCGTACTCGGGTTTCGGGCCCCAGTAGGTCTCGTTCCGTACCAGGGAGAGCTTCTGGCCGTAGTCCCAGCGCTCGATCGCGAACGGTCCCGTTCCGATGGGCTCTCGTACCCGCTCGGTGTAACTGGCTGTGCGTGGAACCATTTCCACGAACGAGAGGCGCAGCGGCAGGATGGGGTCGGGTTCCGGCGACTGCACGGTCAGCGTCATCGGGTCGACGGCCGTGACAACCAGGTTCGCGTCGCCGAACACGTACCCCTCGACGTTGCAGCCCAGTTCCGAATTGACCGTGCGGTCGATGGAGAACGCGGCGTCCTCGGCTTCGAAGGGGCTCCCGTCGCTGAACGTCACGCCGGGGTGGATGGCGAACGTCCACTCGGTATCGGAGGTTTGTTCCCAGGAGTCGGCGAGCTTGGGTTCGAGATCGCCGGTGCTGGGGTTGCGCTCCATGAGCGGCTCGGTGATGTTCGAGCGAGTGACGACTCCGACCGAGGTGAGCGAGACGTCGCAGGCTTCGAGGGTCGGAGGTTCCTGGGGCAGGACGATGCGCAGAGTATCTGCGCGGGCGGCTCCACCGTTGTTGGAATTGGCGACGGTGCAGCCGCTGGCGATCAGTGAAAGTGACAGTGCGCCAACAGCAATTGCGGCGACGCGGTGGGTCCGTCCCTGCTGCACGAAGAGTGCAGGGCTCATGGTGGCCTCCAGTGGGAAAAGGATCCGCGTCTGCGAGTTGCAGCCGAATCTGTGACGGTAGACACACGGTATGAGCGGGCTGTCTTCATCGTCAACCGGACGAAATGCACTTTCCGGCCAGTTTTGTGGGTCACAAGGGCGGCTTTGATGAGGCCTGAATCACACCTGTAGTGGGCTGACCAGGCCGGATATGAGGAAGACTGGACAAGCGTGCATCGGCAATGCGTCGTTCATGCCGTTTGGGTATCGGTCCATGTTATTTCCGTGTTGGACAGGTATTCGAGGAGCGGCATACCGTACAGGAAACGCGCACGTTCCACCATCTCGCGAGGAGAACAATGGTCACCGTCAGCTCGCAGAGTTCCTCTGTGTCTCAACCGGATTCGCAACAGGGCGGTCGAGTGCTCCGAGTCGGACCGCTCAAGCCGTCGCTGATGGACACGTTGATCACCGAGTACGACGCGCTGGAACTGCCCGAAGGGGATGGTCGCGACGAATTCCTCGATGCGTACGGCGAATCGATCACCGCAGTGGTGACCTCCGGCCGCACCGGCGTCGATGCCGCGTTGATGGAGCGATTGCCGCAGCTCGGAGCCGTGGTGAACTTCGGCGTCGGATACGACACCACCGATGTCGACGCGGCAGCAGACCGAGGCATCGCCGTCAGCAACACTCCCGACGTGTTGACCGACTGTGTGGCGGACCTCGCCGTCGGTCTGGTGATCGACACCATGCGTGGGCTGTCCTCCGCCGAGAGGTTCGTGCGTGCCGGCCGATGGCCCGCCGAGGGCAACACGCCGCTGACGCACCAGGTCACCGGCAAGCGCGTCGGAATCATCGGCCTCGGGCGCATCGGCTCGGCAATTGCCGATCGGCTCAACGGTTTTCGCTGCGAGATCTCGTACCACAATCGCAACGAGATCGACGGTTCGCCCTACGTCTACGCGGCCAGTCCGACAGCGCTCGCGGAGAACGTCGACGTACTGATCATCGCCGCGTCGGGCGGCTCGGGAACTGCGCATCTGGTCGACCGCGCCGTGCTCGAAGCGCTGGGACCGCAGGGCTATTTGATCAACGTGGCGCGCGGAAGCGTCGTCGACGAGGAGGCGTTGATCGAATTGCTTGCCGCCGGGCGATTGGCCGGTGCCGGCCTGGACGTGTTCGCCCACGAACCGAACGTGCCCGACGCCCTGCTGACGATGGACAACGTGGTGCTGTTGCCGCACGTGGGCAGCGGGACGGTGGAGACGCGGGCCGCGATGGAAGCCCTCACGCTCGAGAACCTCGATCGCTTCCTTGCCGACGGCACCCTCGTCACGCCGGTGACGAAGTGACCGTCGTCGTCGGCTATTCGCCGACCACCGAAGGAAAAGGCGCGCTGCCCTTCGCTTTTCGCGAGGCGCACATGCGTGGAACGGATCTAATCATTGTGGCCGAGGACAACAGCGCAGCCGACGCCGAGTTCGGTGCCACCGTCGAATCGGCTCGCGAAGAGACCTCGGCGCTCGGTGTCACGACGAAAATCCACGACAACGAGGCCGGTCGCTCGCACGCGGACAATCTGATCGACTTGTCGTTCGACGAACAGACACAACTGGTCGTCATCGGCATCCGGCGGCGATCACCCGTCGGAAAGTTGTTCATGGGCAGCATCTCTCAGCGCGTTCTCCTCGAGGCACACTGCCCGGTGACGGCCGTCAAGCCGCCGGTGGGGACGCCGCGGTAGCCCTCACGACCACTCCCGCGCCGGTAGCACATCGGTCATGAAGCGGTGCAGTGCCGGGTTGTCGTTGTCCACTCGCCAGGCCGCGTCGAGCTCGACGGGGCGTTCCTTGACAGTCCGAACCGGCCGGAACACAACACCTTCCGGCCGCATGGTCGACGCCGACTCCGGCACCAATGCCAATCCGATGCCGGAACGAACGAGCACCAGCATCGTGTGCACCTGGGTTACGTACTGCACGTAGCGCGGGGACACCCCGACGATGGTGAAGGTGCTGATCAGCAGTTCGTGGAAGTACCGCGCATCGACGGGTGAGTACATGATGATCGGCTGCTCGTCGAAGTCCTCCACCGACAGTTCGTCCTTCACGGCCAGCGGGTGATGCTCGGGCATCGCTGCGATCAACGACTCGTGCAGCACCGGCCGAGACGCGATGCCCGGTCGCTTGAGTGGTGGCCTGGCCAATCCGAGATCCAGATCGCCGACGGCCAACGATTCCATCTGTACCGCCGAGACCATCTCGCGCAGCACGAGTTTCACGTCCGGCAGCTTCTCGCGCGCGGCGTCGAGCAGCTGCGGGAGAACTGCATGCGCCGACGCGCCGGTGAATCCGACGACGACCGTCCCCAGGTCGCCGGTAGGGACCCGTCGCACAGTGAGCAGTGCGCCCTCGGCGAGGTCGAGGATGCGTCGGGCCTCGGGTAGGAAGGCCAACCCCGCGGCCGTCAGGGTCACCGACCGGCTCGTGCGGTCGATCAGTTGCACACCGACTTCGCTCTCGAGCTGTTGGATCTGCCTGCTCAGGGGCGGCTGAGTCATGTGCAGCCGCTCGGCTGCGCGGCCGAAGTGCAGTTCCTCGGCGACGGCGATGAAGCAGGACAGCCTGTTGAGCGAGAACATCGATTCATTCCTTGCATCGCACGGCGAGTTTCGTGGGCCCTTTACGTATAAATCTAGCGCACGAGCTTCAGCAAGACGATTGACAACCTTCTCTCCGGTAAGAGTAGAGTTGCCCGCGGAGTGGACGCCGTACCTGTCGCAGTCCCTCGCGCCCATCGAACGGAGTTGTCGTGTCTCGAGCTGCCCAGGTGCCTGTCACCGCCGTCGAAGACGTCTCGGTGCTGGGTGCGTTGCGCTCGCCGAGGCGACTCAAGACCGAGGTTCTGGCGGGCCTGGTGGTGGCTTTGGCGTTGATTCCGGAAGCCATTTCGTTCTCGATCATCGCCGGGGTCGACCCGCGTGTCGGGCTGTTCGCGTCGTTCACCATGGCCGTCACCATTTCCATCGTCGGTGGACGACCGGCGATGATCTCGGCGGCCACCGGAGCGATTGCCCTGGTCGTCGCCCCGTTGGCGCGTGAATACGGCCTCGACTACCTCATCGCGGCGGTGATTCTCGGCGGAGTACTGCAGGTTGTGCTCAGCGTGCTCGGCGTCGCCAAACTGATGCGGTTCATTCCGCGCAGCGTCATGGTGGGATTCGTCAATGCGCTGGCAATTCTGATCTTCACCTCGCAGGTTCCGTATCTGATCGGGGTGCCGTGGTTGGTCTACCCGATGGTTGCCGTGGGGCTGCTCATCATGTTCTTCCTGCCCAAGCTCACCACCGTCGTGCCGGCACCGCTGATCGCCATCGTGATACTGACGGCCGTCACCCTCGTCTTCGCGCTGGCGGTGCCGGATGTGGGTGACGAAGGCGAACTGCCGTCCTCGCTGCCGTCGTTCCTGATCCCGAATGTGCCGTTCACCGTCGAAACGCTGAGCATCATCGCACCGTTCGCGCTGGCCATCGCCCTCGTCGGGCTGCTCGAATCGCTGATGACGGCCAAGCTCGTCGACGACATCACCGATTCGCATTCCAACAAGACCCGCGAGGGCTGGGGCCAGGGCGTGGCGAATCTGGTCACCGGATTCACCGGCGGCATGGGCGGCTGCGCGATGATCGGCCAGACCATGATCAACGTCAAGGTCTCCGGTGCCCGCACTCGAATCTCGACGTTTCTCGCCGGTGTCTTCCTACTGATCCTGGTGGTCGGTCTCGGCGACATCGTCGCGCTCATTCCGATGGCCGCGCTCGTCGCGGTGATGATCATGGTCTCCGTCGGAACCTTCGACTGGCACAGCATCAACCCGAAAACGTTGCGGCGCATGCCCAAGAGCGAGACCCTCGTCATGGTGGCCACCGTCGCGGTCACCGTCGTCACCCACAACCTCGCGTACGGCGTGCTCGTCGGAGTGATCACCGCGATGGTGCTGTTCGCTCGCAGGGTCGCCCATCTGACCGAGGTGGTCGACGTGGCTCATCCCGACGAGGACACCCGCGTCTACGCAGTGAAGGGCGAGTTGTTCTTCGCGTCGAGCAACGATCTGATCTATCAATTCGACTACGTCGGAGATCCGAAGAACATCGTCATCGACATGTCCGAGTCGCACATCTGGGACGCATCCACCGTGGCGACCCTCGATGCCATCACCACCAAGTACGCGGCCAAGGGAAAGACGGTGGAGATCGTCGGTTTGAACGCGCCGTCGACCGAGCGGCACGATCGTCTCAGTGGAAACCTGGGCGGCGAGCACTGACTAGGGTGGTTGGTCGGGCGAAGAGAGGCGGCACATGGCAGACGACGGCATACACATGCAGATCGGGCAGGTAGCTCAGAAAACCGAGCTGTCCATCCGCACCGTCCGTCACTACGACGATGTAGGCCTGGTCACGCCTTCTGCCCGCTCCGCAGGCGGATTTCGGTTGTACACCGAGACCGACGTCGAACGCCTGCTCGTCATTCGCCGAATGAAGCCGCTCGACTTCACGTTGGCCGAGATGAAGCAGCTACTGGAATCCCTCGACATTCTGGGCGACGAGAACGCGACCGACGACGCGAGGTCGTCGGCCGCGGCTTTCGTTCGTGACTGTCATACCAAGGCCGAGGACAGCTGCCGCACGTTGCGGCGGCAGCTCGCCTACGCCGAGGAACTGACCGAGGTGCTGTCGACTCGCGGAGCCGCAGCCCGGAGCGAGTAGGTTCGGCTCTAGCGGCCGAAGCTACTGCATCCGGGTTGAACCGGAATTCCCGCGAGGCGGTCGTCCAACCACGCGAATGCACCGGGAGCTCCACTGCCGGCAACGATGCTGTGCTCACCCAGGTATTCCTCGAGGCGGACGTCGGCTCCGCGTGAACACCACTTGTCGAACACGGCCTCGGGACCTTCCTTCGGAATCCAGAACTCCTGCTGTCCGTGATACACGAACACCGGTGCCGTCGGGGTTCCGCCGTCTCCCAATCGATTCTGATCGGCAACCGCGAGCGCCAGCGGCGAATTGAACGCATCGGGAGTGATGGACAGTGACTCGATGCGGATCGGAGCAACGACTCCGAACGGTGCAATCCCGACGATGCACAGGTCCTTCGACGCCTGTGCGAGCCGCCACCCGTCGTCGTTGTAGAGCGACAGCATCTCCGGGTACTCGCGCGCAACGCCCATCGCTGCCGCGAGGAACACCGCCGACGCTGCGTTGCCGTTCATGGACTGACGTAGCAGCGCGAAGTCGGTGGGCGTTCCGCCGAACGCTGCGCCGACAATGTTCAGTTCGGGGGCGTAGGCCGGAGCCTCCTGCACGGCCCAGCCCGATGCGATCGCCCCACCCGAGTAGCCCGTAATACCCAGGGGCGCAGTCGGATCGAGGCCGACCGCGGCGGTCGTGACCGCGCCGCGCAGACCGTCGAGTACGGCGTGCGCCGCCATCGGTCCGACGGCGTACGCATGGCGTGGCCCCTGATGGTCGGTGACGACGACGGCGTAGCCCCGCGCCAGAAGCAGCTGCACGGGTGCCAATTCCGGAGCGATGCCGCGTTGCATGGTCCACGATGGCTCACACGTGGCACCGAGCGAATCGATGGCCATGTTGTAGGCAACAACAGGGCGCGGACCGGGCGAGGTCCAGGGCGCGGTCGGGACGATGACGCTGGTGACGATGGCAGCGGGGCGGTCCTTCGCGTCGGTCGAGGCGACCAGCAGTTGGGTGGTGGTGACCGGGGTGGCAAGTGGTCCGACGGTGACGCTGCGGGTCCGCAGAACTGTTCCTGGAGCGGCTGTTTCGTATCCGGGCGGCGGAACGACCCACGGATCGTCGAGCGGTGTCGCGGCGATCGATTCGGCGGTGCGCGGCGGATTCTGCAAATCACCGAGTGGATCGGCACCCGCCGACCAATGCCCGCCCGACACCACCAGTGAAACCGCAGCGACCACCGCCGCATACCTACGGCCGAACTTCGCGTACTTCCCCATCGAGACCCCCCGGTCGAAGTTCCGGATCGTTACCGGAGCTTTCCAAACGACTCTAGGGGCAGGAACCATCTACAGGGGCCGAACGCAAAATTTGCTCACCTCGCCACTGGCAAATTCATGCTCAGCCGTCGACGACCACCGGGACGATGAGGGGCTGACGGCCCAGGGTCTGCTTGGCCCACCGGGCCGATTCCTGCACGATGCGCTTCTCGATGTTCTCGCGAGAAGCAACCTTGACGTCGCTCTCGCGGGTCAGGGTCTTGCCGATCGCCTTGGCCAGCGAGTCGAAAGCGTTTGCCTCGTGCGCAAATCCGCGTCCGATGAAGTCGACGTCGTCGACCAGCAGGCCGGTATCGGGATCCACGATCGCGATGACAGTCAGCACGCCCTCGTTCGCAAGCAGGCGACGTTCGGCCAGCGAATCCTCGGTCACACCGCCGACGGCACTGCCGTCGACATAGATCAATTCGATGGGGACGGAGCCGGTGATCTGCGCGACACCGTCGAACAGATCGATGACGCTACCGTTCTCGGCGATCAGCACACGATCGCGAGGGACGCCGGTCTTGATCGCGAGATCGGCGTTGGCGCGCAGGTGTCGCGACTCACCATGTACGGGAAGCACATTGGCGGGTTCGAGGATGTTGTAGCAGTAGACCAGCTCGCCTGCACTGGCGTGGCCGGACACGTGCACCTTCGCATTTCCCTTGTGCACCACGCGCGCACCCTTGTCGACGAGACCGTTGATGACGCGGTAGATCGCGTTCTCGTTTCCGGGAATCAGACTGCTGGCCATCAGCACGGTGTCGCCGTCGCCCACCTTGATCTGGTGTTCGCCCGACGCCATTCGCGACAGCGCGGCGAGGGGCTCACCCTGTGATCCGGTGCAGATCAAGGTGATCTTGTTGGCCGGAAGTCGGTTGAGCTTCGGTAGATCGACCACGAGACCGTCGGGCACGTCGAGGTAGCTCAGGTCGGTCGCAATCTTCATGTTGCGCACCATCGATCGGCCCACGAACGCAACTTTGCGACCCTGCGCGTGCGCGGCGTCGAGTACCTGTTGAATGCGGTGTACGTGACTGGCGAAGCTCGACACGATCACTCGTCCCGTTGTCTCGCGGAACACTTTCTCGATGGCCGGGACCAGATCGCGTTCGGAGACCATGAACCCGGGAACCTCGGCGTTGGTCGAGTCGACGAGGAGTAGATCGAGCCCTTCCTCGCCGAGGCGTGCGAAGCTACGGAGGTCGGTGATCCGACCATCGAGCGGGAATTGGTCCATCTTGAAGTCGCCGGTGTGCAGCACCAGCCCGGCGTCGGTACGAATGGCGATGGCCAGACCGTCCGGAATCGAGTGGTTGACGGCAATGAACTCGAGCTCGAACGGGCCTTCCTGACGCGTTTGCCCTGCCTCGACCTCGATCAGCGTCGTCGAGACCTTGAACTCCTCGAATTTGGCAGCCAGGAAGTGCAGTGTCAGCCGCGACGAGATGACGGGAATGTCGCCCCGTTCGCGCAACAGGTAGGGGACGCCGCCGATGTGGTCCTCGTGTCCGTGGGTGAGGACGATCGCGACGACGTCGTCGAGACGATCTCGGATGCAACTCCAGTCGGGGAGGATGACGTCGACGCCGGGCTGGTGCTCTTCGGGGAACAGGACGCCGCAGTCGACGATGAGCAGTTTTCCGTCGTATTCGAACACGGTCATGTTCCGGCCGATCTCGCCGAGACCGCCGGTCGCGATCACGCGAAGGTGCCCTGCCTGAAGCGCGGAGGAGGATCGCTTTCTCGGTGCGGCGGGGGATCTGCGGTTCCGTGGTGATCTCGACATGCCTCTTACGCTACGGGGGGTTCTTCACCTGGTCTCGACCCCGGTCGCAAGATCTCGGAATTCGTGACGGTCTCCACCGTTCCCGTGGGGCGGTCAAGTCGAGGTGCGGAGCAGGTGATCGCGTGCGAGAGCAGTCATCTGGCCCGCGACGCCCCAGAGGGTCCATGTGTCACCCGAGGTCACCTCGACAAGATCGATGGTGGGGGACTCGAAGTGCAGGTCTGTCACGTCGAGGTCGGTCTGGGTGTCGCGAGCATCGACGCGGTGGTAGACGAGGGATGGCGATTCATCGAGCAACTCGGCGAGACGCAAGAATCCGATGCGGGCCACTTCGCGTGGATCTGGCCGCGCTACGTCAACGAACTCCGGTGGAAGTTCCACGAGGAAACCCTCGACCTCGATGCCGGATTCGGTTGTCCAGGCTCCGAGGCGTTCTCTCACCGCATAGCTGGGATCGTCGAGATGGTCGAGAGTCTCCGACTCCTCACACAGCTCTCGCAGCGCAGCCATCGCGCCGGTCTCGCCCGCCTCGATCGCGCCACCGAACAACACCACGTCACCGGCATGGGTCATGCGCTGACCGTTGTGTCCGTTGACGCTCGCTCTCACCGTCGCGGCGGTGCACAAGCCCCACGTCGGATGGTCGATCACGGGGAACGCGACTGCTGCACGGCGGCCTTGCGGTTCCACCCACAGATGACGCTCGGCGAGACCGACACGGATAGGCGACGAAAATTTCTCGGTGGCCATGCCGACACGTTAGTACGGCGAACGACCAAGTGTCGGTTCGGGCATCCTCTGCACGGGGAGCATCACACGACGTATTCGGTAGTCCAGGGGCCCACGGCGGTGCCGATGAGAATGGTGTCCAGGTCCGCACCGTCGAAGTGCGCGACTCCGGCAGGAACCCAGAGAAACGAACCTCGAGTAAATCGGCGGGTGGCACTCACGTTCAGCATCGGGCCGTAGCCCAACCGGAGTTCGCCGGCGGCGACGACCAGGTGGACGTCGGCGCTGTGGAAGTGGGCTGCGTCGAATACTCCGGCGGGGACGAAGAATGCGTAGCTGAACATGATGCCGGGATCCCTGGTCCCGACGAGTGTCGCCGAGCGTGTGCCGTCGTCATGGAACGTGTCCCACGGAATGTCTGTCACGTCGAAGGCAGTCGGATCGTTGGCGAAAGGCGTCATCGGCACGACGCTAGAGAGGATCGTCAGGCAAGGCTGGCGGCTTTCGGACGGGACGTTTCGGCCGACGAGCTGCGCGATGTGACCGCGGTGCAGGCGAAACCATTGTGGAATGACGTGTCATCACTTTAAAGTGATGACACGCATCATCGGATTGCGTCTCGTGCGGGAGGGGTTCGTCAGCATGCATATTCACACCGTGGTGATCATCGGCAGCGGCTTCGGTGGCCAGTGCGCAGCGAAGGCATTGCTCGATCGAGGCATCGACGACCTCGTCGTTCTGGAGAGACGATCCTTCATGGGTGGCACGTGGAAGCAGAATCGCTACCCGGGCGCAGCCGTCGACGTGCAGAGTCCGCTGTACTCGATCGCGTCCGAACCGTTCGAGTGGACGCGCATGTTCGCCGAACGCGAGGAGCTCGAGCGGTACACCGACCATGTGCTCGAATCCAACGGTCTGCCGGCGCGGACGCATGTCGACACCGACGTCCAGAAGATCGAATGGGCGGGAGACCACTGGACCATCACCACCTCGCGGGGCGACTACGCGGCGAAGTTCGTCGTCAACGCGTCGGGACCACTCAGTACGCCCGTCATACCGCCGTTTCCCGGCCGAGAGAAGTTCCAGGGCACCCAGTTCCACACCAACGACTGGCACACCGACTACGACCATGCAGGCAAGCGAGTGGCGATCGTCGGCAGCGGTGCCAGTGCCGCGCAGGTGATTCCCGCGATCCAACCCGACGTGGCGCAGCTGCACGTCTTCCAGCGCACCCCGCACTGGGTGATGCCACGTCACGATCGTGAATTCACGCCGCTGCAGCGCAGGCTGCTGAAGTTGGAACCGATCCGCAGGCTGGTCCGCGCCGGGATCTACTGGAGTCTCGAAACTCGTATCCTCGGCTTCAAGTACTCACGGACGATGTTGAAGGCCGTCGCCCAGCGAACTGCGTTGAAGCACATCGAGTCTCAGGTTCCGGATCCCGAGCTTCGAGCGAAGGTCACCCCGGACTACGTCATCGGGTGCAAGCGGGTTCTGCTGTCCAACACGCTCTATCCCGCGCTGGGGCAGGCGAACGTCACCCTGCACGACAAGAACGACGGCATCGCGGAGATCACCGAAACCGGAATCGTCACCACCACCGGCGAACACGTCGACGTCGATCTGCTGGTGTGGTCCACGGGATACGACGCCACCGACGGCGTCATCTCGTACCCGGTGATCGGACGGGACGGCCGGGCCCTGTCCGACGTCTGGGATCCGTACCCGCGCGCCTACCTCGGCACCACGATTCCTGGCTTCCCCAACCTGTTCGTCGTCACCGGACCGAACACCGGAATCGGGCACACCTCCGCGATCTTCCTCATCGAGGCACAGATGGAGTACATCGTGCGGGCCGTCGACGCCGTAGAGCAGGCGGGTGCAACGGCCATCGAGGTCACTGCCGCCGCCGAGCAGGAGTACACCGACACGATTCACCGCGAGATGGAAGGCACCGTCTGGAAGGACGGCGGCTGCCACAGCTGGTACCAATCGAAATCCGGACACGTAGTCGCCATGTTCCCGGGGTTCAGCTTCACGTTCCGCCGGTGGGCCAAGCGTTTCCGCCCGCAAGAGCACCACATTCACATGGCACCGACGGTGACCAACACACGGGACGAGGTTTCGGCATGAGCAAGCACACCGGCCAGGTAGCGCTGATCACCGGCGCGGCAGGCGGTATCGGTTCCGCCGTGGCGACCGCACTGCATCGACGCGGCGCCTCGATCGTTCTCGTCGACATGGCGTCGACCGACCTCGAGGCCGTGGCGGCGAAGCTGGGCAACCAACGCGTGGCGATCGCCTATGCCGACGTCACCGTGCGGGAGCAGCTCGATGCGGCCGTCGCCGTCGCGATCGACACGTTCGGCAAGCTCGATGTCGTGATGGCCAACGCCGGAATCTCCAGCGGTGCACAGGCATCGACCGTTCGATCGATCGAGGACGGCGTGTTCGAGCGGGTCATCGGCGTCAACCTGATCGGCGTGTGGAACACGGTGCGTGCCGCCCTTCCGCACATCGTCGAGTCCGGGGGCTACGTGCTACTCACCTCCTCTACCTACGCGTACCTCAACGGCCTGGCGAATGCGCCCTATGCGGCTTCGAAGGCGGCGGTCGAACAGCTCGGCCGTGCTCTGCGTACGGAGCTGGCCGGCACGAAAGCGACGGCGGGAGTGCTGTATCCGGGATGGGTCGCGACGCCGATCGCCGAGGTCGCGTTCGGCGGCGACGACGTCGCGACGGCCATGACCGCCCGCGCCTTCCCCACGCCGTTGCTCCGCCCGATCACCCCCGACAAGCTCGCCCGCGTGGCTGTGCGAGGTATCGGACGGCGAGCTCCGCGGATCGCCGTGCCCGGTCGTTGGATTCCGATCTCGATATTGCGCGGCATCGTCAATCCGATCATGGACGCCACGATGGAGCGGGATGCCGAATTGATCCGGCTCACTGCCGAACTGGATGCCCGACGGTCATGAGCGCAGTGTCCGAAGCAGCCGGCCGCGCCTACGGCGGTGAGAGCGCGGCCGACCGCGACGACCGCAGGCGGCGGCAGCTGTTGGATGCGGGACTGCGGGTGTTCGGCAGTATCGGGTATCGAGCCGCGACCGTGCGCGGACTGTGCCGCGAGGCCAAGATCGCCGATCGGCACTTCTACCAGTACTTCGACAAGACCGAGGATCTCCTGCTCGCGGTGTACGCGGAATGTATTGCACACCTGACCGACTCGGTGTCCGAGGCCATCGCGGAGGTGGATCCGGAGGGTGGGCTCAGTGCTGTCGCGCAGCAGTTGCTCGAACCGTTCTTTCGGGTGGTCGAGGACCCGCGCCTCGCCCGGGTGGTGTGGATGGAGGTGCTCGGGGTCAGCCCTCGCGTGGAGCAGACCTACCTGACGGTGATGCAGCAATTCGGGACGCTGCTGCTCGGTTACCTCCGCACCTTCGCCGGCGACGTACCGTCGGGCCCCGATATGGATGTCGACCTGCTCGCGACCGCCGCCATCGGCGGCATCAGCCACACCGCCATGACCTGGTACCAGAGCGATTATGTCGCAGAGCGTCGCATAGTGGTGGCCACCATCGCGACCATGCTCGCCAACATTGTCGCCCCGTTGAAGGTGTAGCGCCGGATCACCACCGCGGGCAGGTGTTCTCGAAGCTCGAATCGATGCTCTGCATGTATCCGGTGTCGTCGCGGTCGCGAATGCCGCAGTCGAGGTACTGCTGATGCAGCGCCTCGAGCGCGTCCTCGTCGATCTCGACGCCGAGGCCGGGCCCGGTGGGAACTGCCACCGCGCCGTCGACGAAGTTCAACACTCCTGGAACGACGACGTCCTCGTGCTTCCACGGCCAGTGCGTATCGCAGGCGTAGGTCAGGTTCGGTGTTGCGGCGGCGAGGTGAACCATTGCGGCCAGGCTGATGCCGAGGTGGCTGTTCGAGTGCATCGACAGTCCCAGCTCGAACGTCTCACAGATTCCTGCGAGCAACCTCGAGCGCTGCAGGCCACCCCAGTAGTGATGATCCGACAACACCACCTGCACCGAGTCCTTCACCACGGCAGGCTTCAGATGATCGAACGCGACGACACACATGTTGGTCGCCAGAGGCATCTTCGCCTCGCGCGCGACCTCGGCCATCCCGTCGAGTCCGGGGGTCGGGTCTTCGAGGTATTGCACGATGCCGTCGAGCTCGGCGGCGACTCGGATGGACGTGTCGACAGTCCACGCGGCGTTGGGGTCGAGTCGCAACGGCAGGTCCGGGAACGCCTCACGGAGCGCCTTGATTCCAGCGATCTCCTCATCGGGCGGAAAGACACCGCCCTTGACCTTGATGGCCTCGAAGCCGTACTCGTCGATCATCTTTCGGGCCTGTCTTACCAGACCGGCCGGGTCGATTGCCTCGCCCCACTCGTCCGGCTGTGCACCGGGATGCGCTGCCCACTTGTAGAACAGGTACGCACTGAAAGGAACCGAGTCCCGCACTTTGCCGCCGAGCAGATCGGTCACCGGCCGACCGAGCACCTTGCCCTGCACGTCCAGGCAAGCGATCTCGAACGGCGAGAATACGCGGTCGGTGGTACTGGCCGTGGTGATCATTCCGGCGACACCGTCGCCGCCGGTGATCGACAGCGTTCCGAGCACGGAGTCGATGGCATCTCGAATCTCGTTGAGTGCGAACACGTCCAAGCCGGTGATGGCCTGAGCTGCCGCATCGAGTCGGGCGAGATGAGCGGTGTCGGCGTAGGTCTCACCGAGGCCGACGATGCCGGCCTCGGTGTCCAGCTGAATGATCGCGCGCAGTGCGTAGGGCTGATGCACACCGACGGTGTTGAGCAAAGGAGGGTCGACAAAGGCGATCGGAGTGATTCGAGCGCCGGTGATCAGGACCGGATCCTGCATCAGTGCACCGCGAGCTCGTCTGCCAGCACGGCCCGGCCGGCGGCAACGATTGCGGTGAGTTCCTCGAGGTGCGGTGCGCTGATGTCCACCAGAGGCGGGCGAACGGGCCCTGCCTCGATGCCCTCCATCGTCACGCCGGCCTTGATGAGGGAGACGGCGTAACCGGGCACCTTGTCGCGCAAGCGCACCAGCGGGTGGAAGAACTCGCGAAGTAGTGCGGCAGTGAGCTTTTCGTTACCACTGTCGAGTGACTGGTAGAACGCCAGCGCCAGTTCGGGTGCGAAGGCGAATGTCGCAGAGGAGTACAGCGTGACACCGATCGCTCGGTACGCCTGCTGGGAGACCTCGGCGGTGGGCAGGCCGTTGAAGAACTGGAAGGGCTTGCCCGACGGCTCGAGTGCATCCAGCACCGCGCGGACGATGCGGCCGACCTGATCGAGATCGCCTGTGCCGTCCTTGAATCCGACGACGGTTGGCAGCTGTGCAACCTCGACGGCCGAGTCCTCGGTGAAGCGGGCATTGCCGCGGTTGTAGACGATCAACGGCAGATCCGACGCGGCGGCAACGGCCTTGGTGTAGTTGACGAGACCGGCCTGCGGCATCGTCACCAGGTACGGCGGCAACAGCAGGATGCCATCGGCTCCGTTGCTCTTCGCGCTCGCCGCGAACGCCTTTGCCTGGGCGACGGATCCGCCTGCGCCGGCGTACACCGGCACACGGCCTGCGACGACGTCGACTGCCGTGCGCACGATCTTGCCGAACTCCTCGCCTTCGAGGGCATGGAATTCACCGGTGCCGCAGGCGATGAATACTCCACCGGGTCCGGCGTCGACACCCTTCGCGATGTGAGCAGCCAGCAGGTCGTAATCGACCTCACCGGAGGCGGTGAACGGGGTGACGGGGAAGAACAGGACTCCGTCGAGCATGGTGGTCTCCTCGAGAACTAGGTGGGGTGAGTCAGTCTTGGGTGAGCTGGCCGTCGATGCGGCGGAAGATGCCGTCCGGGTTGCCATCGGCAATTGCAGTGGGCAGCAATGATGTCGGAACGTCCTGGTAAGAAACGGGACGTAGGAAGCGCTCGATGGCGAGAGATCCGACCGAGGTGGTGCGGGAGTTGGAGGTGGCGGGGAAAGGGCCGCCGTGGACCATTGCGTGGCCCACCTCGACGCCCGTCGGCCATCCGTCGAACAGAATGCGGCCGGCCTTGAGCTCGAGAACCGAGAGGAGCTTGCCTGCCTCGGTGTGATCGGACTCGTCGGCGTGGATCGTGGCGGTGAGCTGACCTTCGAGCAGCGCGGCGACGTCGCGAACCTGCTGCGCATCGGTGCATCGAACGATGAGACTCGATGCGCCGAACACCTCGGCCTGTGCTGCCTCGGAGGTCAGGAACGTATCGGCATCGGTCTCGAACAGCGCTGCGCGGCAGGCGTTCGGGGCGTCCGTTTCGGTACCCCGGGCGATCTCGGTGACCGAGTTGGAGAGCTTAGCAACCCCGTCCGCATAACTCGACGCGATGTTCGGGGTCAGCATCGTGCTGGGGGTCGACTCCTGTACCGCGGCCCTTGCTGCCTCGGTGAAGGACTGCAGTCCGGGCCCGTCCACGGCGATGACGAGACCGGGGTTGGTGCAGAACTGACCCGAGCCCATCGTCAGCGATGCGACGAAGGCGCGGCCGAGTTCGGTGCCACGGGCGGCGAGTGCGCCGTCCATGACGAACACCGGGTTGATGGAACTCATCTCGGCGTACACCGGGATCGGCTCACGCCGACCGGCTGCGGCGGCGACGAGAGCAGTTCCACCCGAACGTGATCCGGTGAAGCCGACGGCCTTGATGCGAGGGTCGGTCACCAGAGCGGTGCCGAGTCCACGGCCGGAGCCGAAGAGCAGAGAGAATGTGCCCGAGGGCATTCCGGTGGAAGCGACGGCGTCGGCGATTGCGCGACCGACCAGTTCGGACGTTCCCGGATGAGCATCGTGGGCCTTGACCACAACGGGGCATCCGGCCGCGAGAGCGGAAGCGGTGTCGCCGCCGGCGACGGAAAAAGCGAGTGGGAAGTTGCTGGCTCCGAACACTGCAACCGGGCCCAGCGGAATCTGCCGCTGGCGGATGTCGGCGCGGGGGAGTGGCGTGCGATCGGGCTGGGCCGGATCGATGCGGGCACCGTTCCAACTACCCTCGCGCAGAACCGAAGCGAACAAGCGGAGCTGCCCGGTGGTGCGACCGACCTCGCCGGTGATGCGGGCCAACGGAAGTCCGGACTCGGCGACGGTGCGCTCGATCAGCGTGTCGCCGAGAGCTGCGATGTTGTCGGCGATGGTGTCGAGAAACTGTGCACGGGTCTCCGAGGAGGTGGCACGGTAATCGGCGAATGCTTCGGCCGCTGCGACACAAGCCTTCTCGACGTCGGTATTGTCGCCGTGACCGTAGGCGGGTTCGAGGTTCGCGCCGGTGCTGGGGTCGATTCCGTGAATCTGCGTGCCGCCACCGAAGACCGGGACGCCGGCGATGATCATCCGGCCGGTGAGGTGGGTGGACTGTGTCGTCGACGCTGTCATGGGGTGACTCCTAAGGCTGTGGTGCGGTGCGTGCGCTGACGCCAGGGCGTGACCTGGCTCATAGGTCACCACGCTAGAAGGCTGATCGATACATGTCCAAGTCTAAAAAAGTCGTATTTGATTCAGTCTCGGTATCGATCTTGCTGCCAGGCGCGATGAGCACCGACTGCAGTTGCCGATACCTCTACTGCATCGGTCGATGCGTAGATGGTCTTGGACATGCATCGATCCGGAGTCCTACTGTTTCATGTGAGCCCAATCACTGGGTCGATCCATGCCTGTGCCGGTCACACTCGCGCATCGGTAGCGGGAAACCGCTCGAGCCACAGAACGGAGCGATCGATGTCGATCACTCTCCCGCCGACGCCGGCAGTCGATTCTGCCGTCGCGAAGATATTCCGGCGAGTCGTGCCCTTGTTCATCATCATGCTGATCTGCAATCAGCTGAACCGATCGAACATCGGCTACGCCCGCGAATACCTCGAAGCCGACGTCGGTATCGGAGCTGCGGCATACGGATTCGGTGCCGGCGTGTTCTTCATCGCGTACGCGCTCTTCGAGCTTCCGAGCAACGTGATGATGGAGAAGTTCGGTGCCAAGATCTGGCTGACCCGCATCATGGTCAGTTGGGGCACCATCTCGTTCGCCATGGCCTTCGTCAACGGTCCCGAGATGTTCTACATCCTGCGGTTCCTGCTCGGAGCGGCCGAGGCCGGATTCTTCCCGGCCATCATCTTCTACTTCGCCAAGTGGTTGCCCAACAGCCACCGCGGCCGTGCCACCGCGTTGTTCGTCGCAGGGTCGTCGGTGGCCGCGGCGATCTCCGGCCCACTGTCGGGTCCGCTGCTTTCTCTCGACGGACTCTTCGGGGCCCGAGGCTGGCAGTACCTGTTCGGCATCGAGGGCCTGCTGTCCGTTGTCGTCGGCATCATCGCCTACTTCCTCATCGACTCGCACGTCAAGGATGCGAAGTGGCTGACCGACGAGGAGAAGCACGATCTGAACGCTGCTATCGCCGTCGAGGAAGCAGAGAAGGCACGTACCTCCGGCATGGGCGACGGCAGGTCGCGCTGGAAGATGTTGCTCGATCCCAAGCTGCTGCTGTTCATCTGGATCTACTTCGCAATCCAGCTCTCGATCTACGCCAACACATTCTGGCTCCCGTCCATCGTCCGACGGATCGACGGAACCAACGACATCACCGTCGGCTTGCTCTCGTCGCTGCCATGGATCTGCGCCGTGTTCGCCATGTACTACATGTCCAAGATCGGCGACCGCACCGGAAACCGTCGACCACTGTTGATCATCGCTCTGCTCACCGCTGCAGTCGGCACACTGTTGGCCGCCGTCGCGACGCCGTGGATCGCGCTGATCTTCCTGTGCATCGCTGCCATGGGATTCAAGAGCGCGAGCCCGCTGTTCTGGTCCTTCCCGCAGTCCACTCTGCATCCGATGGTGCTTGCCGCCGCCATCGCCGTCATCAACTCGGTGGGCAACCTCGGCGGCTTCGTCGCACCGTTCGGATTCGGATTGATCCAGGAGGCCACCGGTTCGGTGACCTGGGGACTGTATGCGCTGGCCGGTGCATCCGCACTGGCTGCGCTGTCGGTCCTACTGATCAAGAAGCCGCGCGGAGTGGTGGCCGATACCGAGGGCAGCGTCGAACCCGTCACCCTGACCAAATAGCATCCGATACCACCGGCCGAGAGGGTCCGATCATGAACTCCCAGAACAGCACCCCCGTCGTCACCGAGATGCGCGTGATTCCGATTGCGGGCCACGACGACATGCTGCTCAACCTCAGCGGAGCCCACGCCCCGTACTTCACCCGCAATCTGGTGGTGCTCACCGACTCGGACGGGCGCACCGGCGTCGGCGAAGTGCCGGGCGGAGAGGCGATTCGGCAGACTCTCGAGGACGCTCGTTCGCTCGTCGAGGGTAAGGGTATCGGCCGCTACAACGCTGTGCTGGCCGAGATGCGTCGCGCGTTCGCCGATCGTGATGCCGGGGGACGCGGAGCGCAGACCTTCGATCTGCGGGTCGCGATCCATGCGGTGACCGCGGTGGAATCGGCGTTGCTCGATCTGTTGGGTCAACACCTCGGGGTCAGCGTCGCAGCGCTGTTGGGAGAAGGTCAGCAGCGTGACAAGGTCCAAGCTCTGGGCTATCTGTTCTTCGTGGCCGATCGGAACAAGACCGATCTCGCGTACCGCAGCGCAGCCGACGAGGCCGCCGGAGCCGACGACTGGATGCGCATCAGGCACGAGGAAGCGATGGATCCCGAGTCGATCGTGCGCCTCGCCGAGGCAGCCCAGGCGCGGTACGGGTTCCAGGACTTCAAGCTCAAAGGTGGTGCGCTGCCCGCGGCCGAGGAGGCTGCTGCGGTGCGCGCGCTGGCCGAGCGATTCCCCGAGGCTCGAATCACGTTGGATCCCAACGGTGGCTGGCTTCTGAAGGACGCGATCGACACCTGCCGTGGCCTGCGTGACGTGCTGGCCTATGCCGAGGACCCCGTCGGACCGGAGGGTGGATTCTCGGGCCGCGAAGTGATGACCGAATTCAAGCGCGCCACCGGATTGCAGACCGCCACGAACATGGTCGCCACCGACTGGCGCGAGATGGGCCACACCATCCGATCCGGTGCGGTGGACATCCCACTCGCCGACCCGCACTTCTGGACGATGGCTGGTTCCGTCCGCGTAGCGCAGCTGTGCGATGCGTGGGGTCTGACGTGGGGTTCGCACTCCAACAACCACTTCGACGTTTCACTGGCCATGTTCACCCACGTCGCCGCGGCCGCTCCAGGGACGATCACTGCCATCGATACGCACTGGATCTGGCAGGACGGACAGCGAGTGACCAAGGAGCCGTTCACGATCGAGGACGGCTACCTCACCGTGCCCGACAAGCCAGGCCTGGGTGTCGAACTCGACTTCGAGCAGATCGATGCGGCGCACGAGTTGTACCAGAAGGAAGGTCTCGGTTCGCGCGACGACGCCATCGGCATGCAGTATCTCATCGAGGGTTGGACGTTCGACAGCAAGCGGCCGGCCCTGGTTCGATGAGTTCTGGTCCGCTGGTGAAGATCGTCGTCGGCGATCGAAACGTGCTGCCCCATCGGGAGCAGTTCGAGGCGGGCCTGCCCGCCGACGTCGAGGTGATCTGGTGCGTGCCGTTCGACGAGACTCGGGTCATCGCCGAACTCGCCGACGCAGACGTCTACGTCGGTGGCAAGTTCAGTGCGGCCATGGGTGCCGCAGCGCCGAAATTGCGTATGGTCCACGTCGCGGGTGCCGGAACGGACAACGTCGATCGCTCCGGACTGGGCCCCGATGTGCAGGTGTGCAACACCTTTCATCACGAGCAGTCGATCGCGGAATACGTCGTGGCTGCGACCGTGATGCTGCGCCGCAAGTTTCTGGAGCAGGACCGCGCACTCCGCTCCGGAGTGTTCGCCACCGCCGTCTACGACCCGACCATCGCGCAACCGTTGTCGCTGAGTGGTGCCCGCATCGGATTCGTCGGCTTCGGGCACATCGGCAGGCGAACGTGGCAGCTGTTTCGGGCATACGGCGCAGTGGGCGCTGCGGTCACCGGAAGCGGGCGGGCTCCGGACGAGGGGCTCGAATGGGTCTCGGGGACAGATGATCTGGGATCACTGGTCGATTTCGCCGACGTCCTGGTGGTCTCCGCACCCCTGAACGAGCGAACGCGCGGCATGATCGGTGCCGAGGAACTCAGCAGGCTCGGCAGCGACGGGGTACTCGTCAACGTCGGTCGTGGGCCATTGGTACAGGAGCAGCCACTGTTCGACGCCCTGTCTCGCAACGAGATTGCCGCAGCCGCGATCGACGTCTGGTACCGCTACCCCGGGCCGGACGGGGTGGGAGAGCCGAGTGTGTTGCCGTTTCGCGATCTCGACAACGTGCTGATGACCCCACACTCGTCCGGCGTCACGCATCACACGTTCGTGGGCAGGGTTGCCGATATTGCATCCAACATCGATGCACTGTCGGCATCGATCGGCCGATAAATGGTGTTGGACGTGCATTGTTCGTCGAAATAGGCTGTTAAGCAACACAATCGACGATTTTGAGGAGTCACAGATGACCATCGGCACTGACACACCGACCAGCGGACTCTCTGCCCCGGATGCTGCGATCACGGCGCTTGCTCCCGGTGCGGCGACCATCGACCGCATCGTCGAGGTGACACTGTCCTCGATCGTGTTGCCGCTGAAGAATCCGATCAGCGATGCCAAGGTGCTCACCGGTCGGCAGAAGGCGATGACCGAGGTGGTGTTCCTGTTCGCCGAAATTCGCACCGAACAGGGCCATGAGGGAATCGGATTCGGGTACTCCAAGCGTGCGGGCGGGCCGGCCCAATTTGCGCATGCCCAGGAAATCGCTCCGGTACTCATCGGCGAGGACCCGAACGACATCGGCAAGATCTGGACCAAGCTGGTGTGGGCAGGAGCCTCGGTGGGCCGCAGTGGTGTTGCGACGCAGGCGATTGCGGCGATCGACATCGCGCTGTGGGATCTCAAGGCCAAGCGTGCCGGGTTGCCACTGGCCAAGCTGATCGGCTCGGCGCGTGACTCGGTGCAGACGTACAACACCTCCGGCGGATTTCTGCACACTCCGATCGAAGAGGTCATGGAGAATGCCGCCATCTCCCTCGCAAACGGAATCGGTGGCATCAAACTGAAGGTGGGTCAGCCGGATTGGCGCACCGACATCGCCCGCGTCACCGCGGTGCGCGAGTTTCTCGGCGACGACGTTCCGCTGATGGTCGACGCCAATCAGCAATGGGATCGGCCCACGGCGCAGCGTATGGGCCGCATTCTCGAACAGTTCGATCTCGTGTGGATCGAGGAGCCCCTCGACGCCTATGACGCAGAGGGGCATGCGCAGCTCGCTCGTAGCCTCGACACCTCCATCGCGACGGGGGAGATGCTGGCCAGTGTCGGCGAGCACGTCCGCCTCATCGAGGCCGGTTCGGTGGACATCCTGCAGCCCGACGCTCCGCGCATCGGCGGAATCACGCAGTTCCTGAAATTGGCGACGTTGGCCGAGCACCACAATCTGCAGCTCGCCCCGCATTTCGCCATGGAGATCCACCTGCACCTCGCGGCGGTGTATCCCCTGCAGACGTGGGTGGAGCACTTCGACTGGTTGGACCCATTGTTCGACGAGCACCTCGAGACCCGAGACGGACGTATGCATCTGTCCGCTCGCCCGGGATTGGGCTTCACGTTGAGCGAGCAGGGTCGTGCCTGGACCGTCGCGAAGGCTGTGGTGCGCTGACGTGGAATGCTGACGCGTGGAGCGCTGACGCGCAGGTGAGCGGAAACTCGACCCCTGCTACGAAGTTTCGCTCACATGCCGCGAAGCGGCTCTACCGCACTCCCTCGGCCCGAAGCTCCCGGGCCCAGGCGGCGGCGTGGTCGGTGAGCACCCCGGCGATTCGTTCGAGTTCGCCCGGGTACGAGGCGACTTCCGCGGGCATCGAGACGCTGAGCGCATCGGTGGCCGGGATCCGATAGGGCACGACGGTCGCTATGCAGACCACGCCGGCGGTGCCCTGCTCCTGTTCCAACGACCAACCGCGACGGCGAACCTGGCCGAGTTCGGCGATGAGGGCATCACGATCGACGATGGTGTTCTCGGTGTACCGCTCGAGTTTCTTCGGCAGCAGCTGTGTCACCTCGTCGGTCGTGAGTTCGGCGAGCAATGCCTGGCCGAGGGCAGTGACGTGGCACGGCAGCTTGCGTCCGACGCGGTGCATGCGCCGCACCTCGAGCTTGGAACCGCGGCTGGCGAGGTAGATGACGCAGTCCTCGTCGCGTCGGGCGAAGTGGACGGTGTGCCGGACGTCCGAGCGCAGCGTTTCCAGTACTGCCGCCGCTCGACCGACGACGGAATCCTTGTCGAGGTAGGACGTGCCGGTGAGCAAGGCATGGGTGCCGATGCCGTACCGCGAGCCGGACTCGTCGGCCTCGATCCAGCGCAGGTCCTTGAGCGTCCTCAGCAAGGCGTGCAGACTCGATCGGGGATACCCGCACGCCTCCTGCAGTTCGCCGAGGCTCATGCGCGTGGGGGATGCGGCCAGCGTCTCGAGGATGTGGATCGTGCGTTCCGCGGATTTCACCGGCTGGCTCTCGGACACTGCAGCAGCCGCGACATCGTTCACCATGGAGACAGTGTCCCTCATGATGAACGATGCTTCATACGCGGACACGGATGTCGTCGACGGACACTAGTACTCGGCAATCAAATTGTTCGAGATGTACTCCAGGTCGATGTCCTCACCCAGGCCTGGTCGCAATGGCATCTGCACCATCCCGTTCGCGTCTATCGGATCGACGATGGACTTCAGATGCGGCGGCACCCAGTCGTAGTCGACCAGTGGATGCAGCAGGCCACGTTCGTACCACTGGATGTTCGGAGCGCCGCCTACCAGTGCGAGATTGGGGGCACCGTTGCCGTGGATCTCGCACTCGAGCCCGAAGCCGTCGGCCATGTGCACGGTCTTCAGTGCCGGGGTGATGCCGCCGCCGTTCATCGCACCGACGCGCAGGATGTCGCAGGCATCGTCGGCAATCCAGTCCGCTCGCGAACGATGCCGACCGGGAGTGGTCTCCGGGCCGATGACGGGAGTATCGATCTGATCCGCCAACCACTTGTACGAGCGCATCGAGAATTCGTCCATGGGCTCCTCGAACCAGTCGAACTTCAGTGCGTCGAGTTCCCGGCCGAGCTTGAGGGCGTCGGTACGTGAGTACCAGTGATAGCCGTCGAGCATCAACGAGAACCCTGGTCCGACGGCATCTCTCACCGCCGCGCAGGCCTCGATGTCCCGCGTGAGGCTCGGTGCCCCTTCGAGCGGCGGCATCCAGGTGTGCAGTTTGATTCCCTGGTAGCCCTGATTCTTCAGCGCCACTGCGAAATTCGCATACTCCTGTGGACTGGACAGGCCACCCTCGATGGTATCGCCGCACATGGTGCTCGCGTAGGCCTTGACCTCGCTGCGCGCTCCGCCCAGCAGCTTCCACACGGGGGTATCGAATCGGTTGCCCGCCAGGTCCCACAGTGCCTGATCGAGGTAGCTGCAGGTGTGTTCGGGAAGTTCGACGGCTCGCGTCCGTTGCCGAATTGCGAATTTGCGGTCCATTTCCTCGCGGTGCAGCGGATCGGTGCCGATGAGGACCGGTCGAAAGTGTTGCTCCACTTGATCTTCACGCAGATAGTTGGTCTTGCCCAGGACGTAACCGCTGACGCCGTCGGAATCTGTGATGCGCAGCAGTGCCTGAGTGGTGGGTATCGACGGACCGGGGTGTCGATGCCCGTAGGAATCGACGGCGGTGCGAGCCTCGGTCTTGAAGACCTGGACGGCAACCTCGGTGATGACGCTGGACATGGTGATGAGTCCCCTATTTACCCTGTCGGGCATCGTATTTGGCCTTGGAGCGGTTGAGCTTCTCGGCGAAGTCGTCGGCGAAATCCTGGGCGCTGAGCTGTCCGATGAGGACCTTCTGCCACTGACCCAGCATCTGGACCTGCACGATCTTGCCGAAATCGGGCAGATAGTCGGGCGGGGTGACCAACACGGTCTCCGGATCGTCGAGGGCGGCCTGGGCGGCTTGCACGGACGGCATCGCCCCGAAGGCGGGCGCGGAGCGGGCGTCGGCGTTGACCGGGATCTGCCCCACGTTCTCGTTCCAGTAGGCCTGCGACTCCGGAGAGGTCATGAACTCGAGGAACTTCCAGGCCGCTGCCTGGTGCTGGCTGCTCTTGAACACCGTGTACGACGGGAACGGGTCGGTCATCACGGTGCGGACGCCGTTGTCCGCGAGAGGCAGGGCGACGGCACCGACCTTGTCGCCGAGCGCCTTGCGGTGATTGCTCAGTGATCCGAGGTTGTGCTGCATCATCGCCACCGAACCACCACCGAAGCTGGCGACCATCTGTGGAAAACCGTTGTTGACATCGGCGGTAGGTGTGTCGACGTCGTAGAGGGCCGCGAAACGTTCGATGGCTCGAACCATCTCGGGCCGGTTGACGGTGGATTCGCTGCCGTCGAAGAAGTTGTCGATGCCGGTGACGGCGAACATGTGTTGCAACAGTGGATAGATCGAGCCGGCACCGCCTCGGATGGTGAACCCGTATCTTCCGGCGGACTTGTCGGTCAGTTCGTCTGCGGCGTCGTAGAACTCGTCCCAGGTATCGGGTGGCTCGATTCCGGCCTCGTCGAACCAGTCCGCTCGATACCACAGGGTGGCGTTGTTACTGGTGAACGGCAGACCGTACAGGTTCTCGCCGCCGCCGGACTCCATGGCCGATTCGATGATCTTGGGATCGTATTGGTCCTTCTGAGGAGAGGATGCCATGAAGTCGTCGAGCGGGATCACGGCGTTCTGCGCGACGAGGGGCGCGAGATATGCGGTGGAGACGATGCCCAGGTCGGGTGCGGACCCACCCGCGAGAGCCGTCTGATATTTCTGCTGCGCACTGTCGGATGGTAGACCGACGTACTGAATGTCGATGCCGGGATTGATCTCCTCGAAACGTCGAATCAGCTCCTCGTACAACGGGGTTCGATCCGGCCCGGCATTGTTGTCCCAGAAGGTGAGGGTGCCGCTGTTCGGATCTCCGAGGGCACCGTCGGGCAGGGAGGTTTCGGAACTGCAGGATGCCAGCACGAGCGTGGCTACCGCACCGACGAGGGTGGTGCGCAGCAGGGTGCGTCGATTCATGTCGATTCTCTTTCCGTACGTCATGATCAGCCCTTGACCGCGCCGGCGCTGAGGCCCTGGACGAGATACTTCTGGATGACGGCGAACACAGCGACCACCGGTACCGCGGCGATCAGACCGCCCGCTGCGAGCACACCGAAGTCGACGTTGTACGAGCCGATCGTGTAGCTCAATCCGACTGGGAGGGTGAACTTGTCCTGGCTACTGATGAACATCAGGCCGAACAGGAAGTTGTTCCAGCTGCCGATGAACGCGAAGGAGCCGACGGCGATCAGGCCGGGCCGCAGCAGCGGCAACATGATGATACGGAAGGCCTTCAGGCGTGAGCAGCCGTCGACCATGGCTGCCTCCTCCAGTTCCACCGGGATCTGAGAGATGAACCCTGCCATCAGCATTGCCGCCAACGGTAGTTGGAAGACGGTATCGGCGACGATGAGTCCGAACAGGTTGTTCACCAGTCCCATCTCGCGGAACACCTGGAACAGTGGGATGAGCAGCATCGCACCGGGGACGAACTGGCTGCACAGCAGGGCCATCACCAGGGGGATCTTGGCGCGGAACTTGAAGCGTGCCAACGCATAGCCGGTCGCCAGTGCGACGAAGGTGGTGAGTACCAGCGACAGACCGGCGACGATGAGGCTGTTCTTGAAGAAGAAGCTGAAGCCGAGGGTGTTCCAGACGGTATCGAAATGGTCGAGCGTGATGGGCCAGGGGAGCATCGAATTGGACCCGGCAGGCCGGAACGCGAAGACGATCATCCAGTAGAACGGGACGAGCGTGAACAGCAGGTAGACGGCCAACGGGAGGCCCACGCTGAACACGCGGGGCTTGGTGCGGTGCACGCGCACCTTCTCGGAATGGTCCGCCGGCGGACTGGTCACGACGGGACGGTCTGCGGTAGTTGTCATGTGCGTCAGGCCTTATCGCTGTTGAATTTGCTGAGGCGCAAGTAGAGGATCGAGCAGAAGAGCAGGATGACGAACGCGACGGTGGTCAGAGCCGAGCCGTATCCGAAGTCCTGCGCGGTGGTTGCGAGCTGAGAGACGTAGAGCGGCAAGGTGGTCGTGACGTCGGCCGGTCCGCCTGCGGTGAGGGTGTAGAGGAGATCGACGTTGTTGAACTCCCAGACCCCGCGCAGCAGGGTGGACAGAATGATCACGGCTTTGAGGTGTGGCAGCGTCACGAACCGGAAGCGTTGCCAGCGGTTCGCGCCGTCGACGTTCGCAGCCTCGTACAGATCCTTGGGCGCACTCTGCAGTTCGGCGAGAATGAGAATGGCGAAGAACGGAACCCCGCGCCAGAGCTCGGCAACGCTGGTGGCCCAGAACGCGGTGTCCGGATCGGCGATCGGCGCGGCGGTACCGTCGCCGATGCCCATGTTGCCCAGCAGTTTGAACAATCCGGTCGACGGGTTGTAGATGAGCAGCCAGATGCCGGTGGTGAGCACGCCGGAGACGGCCCAGGGAGAGAACACCAGGGCACGGGCCAGGCCGCGTCCGCGGAATACCTCGTTGACCAGCAGGGCCAGTCCGAGGCCGAGGATCAGCTGGAACACGACCTGTACGCCCACCCACTTGGCGGTGACGACGAGGCTGTTCCAGAACAGGTCGTCGGCGAACATCAGCTTGAAGTTCTCCAGGCCCGCAAAGCCGTTGTCCCACGGCGTCGTCGGGTTGTAGAACTGCAGGCTGTAGTAGAAGACGCTGCCGACCGGGTAGAAGATGAACACTGCCAGCAGGATGACGACGGGCGCGATCAGGATGTACGGGGCCGAGATGCGGCGCTTGCGTTTCGGTCGAACGGGAGGGACGGCAGCGCTGGGCGCGCGGGTACCTCCCGACCGGGGTGGTGTGGTGGTGACCATGGGGACGCTCCGAAGCGTTCGGGGCCGGATGGAAAGCCGGCGAGCGGATCTGGCGGGATGTCTTCCGACCCTGAGCGAGCCGGGCCGTGCAAGTCTTGGTTGTTCACATATCTGAACGAATGTCTTCTATGTGAATTTCTGGACCAACTATGACGGCAGTCACAAGCGCTGTCAAGCATTCCCGGTCACACGTGCAGGCTCAACCAGCCGGCCGCCGCGTCCTGCATGGTCGTCGTGAATCGATGCGGTTCCGAAAACCATTGTGTGAACAGTGTTTCCGATTCTCTGTAGTCGCGGCGGAGCGCCGCCTCGGCGTCGCGCATGCCGGGGAGGCCGAAATGGGAATCCAGCTCAGCGAATTGGACCAACAATGGGGTCGGGGCTGCTGCCCCGGCGATCTCCGGCCAGTCGCACACCGTAGGCAGGCCCGGGGTGATCATCAACCAGGTGGTGTCGTCCGCGTGACCGTTCGCGATATCGGCGAACGTGCTCATCGATGCCGTGATCACCCCTGCCCGTAGGCGATCGCTGCACGCCAGTAGATGTGCGACGCGCACTCCGCCACCGGAGAAGCCGGCAGTGGCGATGCGGTGTGCGTCCACCTCGGGGCACTCCGCCAGTGCCTGCAGCGCGATCAGGTCCTCGCTCAGCACCTTCCCGGCCAATGAACTGCCCTGCAGCGCTGCCACTTTTGCGAGTCCGTGCTCGTGCTCGCGGGCGGCCGCCTCGTATCTCGGCAGCCCTTCCAGCTGGGCGCCTGCACGTCGAGCCCGCTCGGGGAGGTCCTCCCACGGCACCCGGCGACTGCCCCACGGGAACACGTCGTGGACCAGGACAGCGAAACCCGCTGCAACCAGACGGGCGGCGGGCGCGCTGCCGCCGTATCCGCGCCTGCGCAACTCCTCGAGGTCGGGTGCCATGCCGTCGGGGCCGTCGGCCACCTTCTCCTTGCCGTAGAACTTCATCCCGTCGTGACCGTGCATGAGCAGGATCGCGGGCAGTGGAGTCTCTGCGTCCGGGGGCGTCAGCAGCCATGCGGACGTGTTGTCCCAGTTCAGCTCCACGCCGGAGATGCCATCGCGTGTCCAGGTCCGACCACGGGTCACGTGCGGACGCCGAGGATCGTCGAATGCCCCCAGGGCTCGCCGGATCTCTGCTCGTCGCGTGAATCGTGGACAGTTGGGCTCGAATTGTGTTCCCATGTGTGAACTCAGTTCTCTCTATAGAACAAATCAGCCATCGAAGGATGATCTTCATGACCGTCGACCGCATCGTCGCGCACGCCTACCCTTGGGACGTCCTGGGCGACCCGCATTTCGTCGAACGCGCCAACAGACTCGGGGTGCGTGAGATCTCGCTCGCCGCGACATACCACTCCACCAGGGCGGCAACCCCGCTGCATCCGCAGCACAAAGTGGTCGACGCCCACCACGCAGCGCTGTATCGACCGGTTCGTCCCGACGCTTGGGCCGGGCGCACGATCACTGCGCGGACGGCCGCCTGGGGCGGTGCCGAGGACGCGTTCGGCGAGGCAGCGAGTGTGCTGCGGGAGGCCGGATTCCTGGTGAACGCGTGGATCGTGCTGACGCACAGCACAATTCTCGGCCACGCCCATCCCGACGCGACCGTCGTCAACTGTTTCGGAGATGCCTATCGGTATGCCCTCGCACCAGGGCATCCCGATATCGTGCGGTACAGCGCCACGCTCGCGGCCGAAGCGATCCGCGGCGTCGAGGTACACGGGGTGTCCGTCGAGGCCTGCGGGCAGCTGGGCTTCGCTCATGTCGGACCACACGAGAAGACGGACGGCGCGTTCCCGGGCATCGGCGACACGCTGATGTCGATCAGCTGCACGCAGCGCGAGCTCGACGCGTGGGCCTCGCGAGGCGTCGATTCGGCCAAGGTGACGCAGAAGCTGCGCAACGGCATCGATGCCCTGTCGGCCGGAACTTTGCCTACGGATGCTGCGATCACGGACGTGTTGGACGCCGACGAGATCGACGCGGTGGTGGCGGTCCGACACGCCGACGCCGATCACCTTCGTGCGGAAGTGCTTGCCGCAGTGAGTGAACAGGCTCCGTCGGCACGCGTGACGCTGCACGGTCACCCGGATCCGTGGAAGACCGGACCCTCGCCTGCGTTGACCGCCTCCGCGCCAGCCGATGTCGATGCGGTGCTCGTGTCGGCCTGGCCGGGAACGGCCGAGACGGTGTCGGTGGTGAAGGCAACCCGCGCGGCCGTCGGCGACGGGGTGGATGTGGGTGCGTATGTTTCGGTACTGCCGCCGAAGAAGCTCGACGAGGTGGCCGCGCATGTGGCCGCGACCGTCGACGCCGGGGCGAACGAGCTGCACCTCTACCACCTCGGTCTCGTCAACCGCCTCCAGCTCGATGCGCTGGGGTCGATCGTCACAACGTATTCGTAAGGCGGACTGCAACAGGCGCTCCACTCGACCGTCCGCGGCGCGGAATCCCCCGCCCGAGGACGTCGAGTGGAGCAGGGGGTGCGTCAGCGCATCCGCTGGCCGAGCGGGTGATCGCAGAATGCGCCGCCGACTCGTTGCAGGATCGGATCGCTGAACGTCCACTCGTGTTCGGCCAGGAACTGCTCGGCGAACTGTTCCGCGTCGTCGCGAGGTAGGTACCCGATCTCCGCGCCCTCGTTGCCGGACCACCACGCGCGCGAGTTCTTCGAGATGCCCCACACGGTGTGAAAACCTTTGGCGCTGTCCGACAGTGACGCCTCGATCAGTCGCGCAGTGTCTGCGGGGGACATCCAGGTGGCCAGGCCTCGGTAGTTGGGCGGCGCGGCGAAGCTCGAACCGATACGCAGGTTGATGACGTCGATGCCGAAGCGGTCGTGGTACATCCTGCCCAGGGCTTCGACCGCGGCCTTGCTCCACCCGTAGAAGCCGTCGGGTCGCGGAGCGGCGTCGCCCGGAAGTGGCGAGTCGCCTGCCTCGTCGTGCGTCCAGAATCCGACTGCGTGATTGCTCGACGCCACCACTATCCGAGAAACCCCCTGCGCCACTGCGGCTTCGAAGACCGCCTGGGTGCCGTCGACGTTCACCGACAGAATGTTGGCCCACGAGTCCTCGGTGCTCAACCCCCCGAGGTGCAGGATTGCATCGACACCGTCCACCGCGGCGGCCACGGCAGCGCGATCGGTGACCGAACCCTGTACGAATTCCTCGGTGGCCGAATCGATGTCGGTGATCTCGGCGATATCGAACAGGCGCAGCGTGCGGCCGGGTGCCGCCAGCAGAGGCCTGAGCATCGCACCCATGTTGCCTGCGGCCCCGGTGATGAGCACTCGTGAAACGGTGTCGGTCATTCTTCTCGAACTCCTTCGATGGAAACCTTGTAATGGGCATCACAGTAATACATACTTCTAAACGAAGTCAGCATTCTGGCATCCATTCACATATATGAACCTCACTCGGATCGTCCGGCACGTTCCTGCCGGTGAAGGGACCACCATCATGGCCACCGTTGCATTTCAGGGCGTCACCAAACTCTTTCCCGGCGGCGACAAGGCCGCCGTCGACCAGCTCGATCTCGACATCCAGGACGGTGAATTCCTCGTCCTCGTCGGCCCGTCCGGCTGCGGAAAATCGACGTCGCTGCGCATGCTCGCCGGTCTCGAAGAAGTCGACAGGGGAGCCATTACCATCGGCGGCAAGGACGTCACCGACCATCAGCCCAAGGATCGCGACATCGCGATGGTCTTCCAGAACTACGCCCTGTACCCACACATGACGGTCGGCGAGAACATGGGATTCGGACTTCGCATCGCCGGCGAGGACAAGGCCGAGATCAAGCGCCGCGTCGAGGACGCTGCCAAGATCCTCGACCTCACCAAGTTTCTCGACCGCAAACCCAAAGCGCTCTCCGGCGGCCAGCGTCAGCGAGTGGCCATGGGCCGCGCCATCGTTCGCAAGCCACAGGTGTTCCTCATGGACGAGCCGCTGTCCAATCTCGACGCCAAGCTTCGAGTACAGACCCGCGCGCAGATCTCTGCACTGCAACGCAGGCTCGCCACGACAACCGTCTACGTCACTCACGATCAGGTCGAGGCCATGACGATGGGTGATCGCGTGGCCGTCCTCAAAGACGGTGTGCTGCAGCAGTGCGACTCCCCGAGGCGCATGTACGAACACCCGAACAACGTGTTCGTCGCCGGCTTCATCGGATCGCCTGCAATGAATCTGCTCGAGCTTCCCCTCGTCGACGGCGGCGTCCGCTTCGGCGGCGAAGTGGTTCCGGTTCCCCGCTCCGCCATCGCCGGAATCGGGGAGAGTTCCGTGACACTCGGCGTGCGGCCCGAGGACCTGCAGATCACCACCGGGGCAGGCCTCGAAGTGACCATCGACGTCGTCGAAGAACTCGGAGCCGACGCCTACGTCTACGGCCAGGCCGATATCAACGGCACGCGTCAGCCCATCGTCGTTCGCGCCGACGGCCGCATCCCACCGGAACGCGGATCGAAGATCACGCTCTCCTACGCCGCCGAGCGCACCCACCTGTTCTCCACGGTGACCGGGGAGCGCTTGGTCGACTGATGCCCTGGGCGGTGGAGCGCTGACGTGGAGCGCTGACGCGCAGGTGCGCGGGAGTGGAGCCTGCGGAATGACCCAGGTGAGCGGGAGTGGAGCCTGCGGAATGACCCAGGTGAGCGGGAGTGGAGCCTGCGGAATGACCCAGGTGAGCGGAAACTCGACCCCTGCTACGAAGTTTCGTGCACGTGCCGCGAAGCGGCTCGTCCCACCGGTACTGTCTGCCGAGTGACAGACGCTCGCCCGGCATCGCGATGGTCCACGGTCTTCCGGCCGACACCGGTCCGGCTCATGGCGTCGGGATTCGCACTGGCCATCCTGGTCGGAGCCGCAGTGCTGATGATTCCGGCGGCCACCGTGCCCGGGTACGACACCGATATTCTGCAGGCATTGTTCACCTCGACCTCGGCGGTCAGTCTGACGGGACTGATCGTGGTGGACACGCCGGTGTACTGGTCGGGTTTCGGGCAGGGTGTGATCCTCGGCCTGATCCAGATCGGCGGATTCGGGATCATGACGATCGCGTCGTTGGTCGGATTGGTGCTGGCCGATCGAATCGGGTTGCGAAGCAGGCTCAACGCGGCCGCCGAGGTTCGCACATCCGGGCTGGGCGACGTCAGGAGTGTCGTCGTCGGTGTGTTCCGCACCAGCCTGATCATCGAGAGTGTCGTCGCGATCGTCCTGGCGGCGCGCTTCGTCATCGGCTACGACGAGCCACCGGGTCGCGCACTGTGGCTGGGGATCTTCCATGCCGTCTCGGCGTTCAACAACGCTGGATTCGCGCTCTTCAGCGACAACATGATCGGGTTCGCCACCGACCCGTGGATCTGTGTGCCGCTGTTGATCGCGGTCGTGTTGGGAGGCATCGGATTTCCGGTTCTTTTCGAGATCGCCCGTCACCTCCGCGCACGTGCCGGCGGTGTTCGGGCACGCAAGCGATGGTCACTGCACACTCGAATGACGCTGTCGGTCACCGGTGTTCTGTTGATTCTCGGACCCACGGTGGTGTTGCTCTTCGAGTGGTCGAGGACCTTGGATGGATTCGGCTTCTGGGACAAGATGCTCGTCGCGACGTTCCAGGGCGTCATGCCTCGCACCGCAGGATTCAACAGCGTCGACTATGCGGATGTGGACAACGCGACCCTGCTCGTCACCGACGTCCTGATGTTCATCGGTGGTGGCAGCGGCGGAACGGCGGGTGGCATCAAGGTCACCACGTTCGCCCTACTGCTGTTCGTCATTCTGGCCGAGATCCGCGGTGACCGTGAGGTATCGGTGTTCGGTCGTCGAATCGACGCGCGCGTGCAACGTCAGGCGTTGACCGTCGCGTTGATCGGCGTCGCGTTGGTCATGCTGCCGGTCGTGGCGCTGTTGGCCGGCACGAATTTCGATCTCGACGTGCTGCTCTTCGAGGTCGTCTCGGCGTTCGCGACGGTAGGCCTGTCCACCGGAATCACCGCACAACTACCCGGCTGGGGTCAGGTGGTCCTGATAATCCTGATGTATCTGGGCCGCATCGGTTCCATCACTCTGGTCAGTGCCCTCGCCGCCCGCGACCGCGGACGGCGCTACACGCTTCCCACGGAAAGGCCGTTCATTGGCTAGGAAACCATCCTCCGATGTCGTCGTCGTTCTCGGTCTCGGCCGCTTCGGTAAGTCTCTCGCACTGGAACTGATGGACCAGGGAGTCGAGGTGCTCGGCGTCGACAGCGACGAGGCCGTAGTGCAACGCGTGGCAGACCGTTTGACGCATGCTGTGGTGGCCGATACCACCGACGAGGAGTCTCTTCGGCAATTGTCGGTGCACGAGTACGACCGTGCCGTCGTGGGTATCGGTTCCAATCTCGAAGCGAGCCTGCTCACCGCATCGGCTCTGGTGAATCTGTCGATGTCGACCATCTGGGCCAAGGCTCTGAGCAACGCACACGCCAAGATTCTCAGCCAGATCGGCGTCCACCACGTCGTCAGGCCCGAGCACGACATGGGTAAGCGAGTAGCTCACCTGGTACGTGGTCGGATGATGGACTACATCGAGTTCGACGACGGGTACGCCATGGCGAAGACCTCACCGCCGGCCTCACTGATAGGAAAGACTCTGGGCGAGAGCGGAATCCGTACCAAGCACAGAGTAACCGTCGTCGCAGTCAAGCGTCTGGGTGAAGGGTTCACCTACGCAACAGCGGACACGGTGATCGGTGCGGGCGATACCGTCATCGTCTCCGGTCAGGTCCGAGACACCGAGAAATTCAGTGAGTCGACATGAGCGCCTCCAGGGTTGCGCGCGCACCGTTCTCCTGAAGTGATGTCAGCTGTTTCGTGTATTCGGCGACAAATCGTTCGTTGTCGATCAGATCGCCGAACACTGCGCGGTTCGCGATGAACGCCGTGGGGTTCTCACGCTGGCTTTGCGCGATCGGAACGAGTGAGTCCTTCAGCTGGTCGACGATCTGGATCGGCTCGCCGGACTCGTCGACGGCCTCGGCGTAGCGAGCCCAACTCGCGACGACCGCGGTGGACAGGACGATCTCACCGCCGGTCTCGAGGTTCTTGCGGATGACGGGCAACAGCCACTTGGGAATTCGATCCGAGGACTCGGCGCACAGTCGCGCTACGGTGTCGCGTATCTCCGGGTTGGAGAACCGCTCGATGAGCGTGTGCTTGTACTCGGTCAGATCGATACCGGGCACGGGCTGCAGTGTGGGCGTTGCCTCCTCGTCCATATAGGCGAGCAAGAACGCAGCGAACTGCGGATCTTGACAGACCTCGTGCACCAGGCGGTAGCCACTGAGATAGCCGAAATATGCGAGGGCCTGATGGCTGGCATTGAGCAGCCTCAGCTTCATCAGCTCGTAGGGAGTGACGTCCTCGACAACCTGCACGCCCACATCCTCCAGGGGTGGACGGCCGAGGGTGAAGTTGTCTTCGAGCACCCACTGCGTGAACGGCTCACCGGCGACGGGCCACTGGTCCTCGATGGCGTATCGCGACGAAAGTTGTTCGATCACTTCCGGTGTCGTCACCGGCGTGATGCGATCCACCATCGAATTGGGGAATGCGCCCTCCGCCGCGATCCATTCGGCCAACGTCGGGTCCTTCAGGCGCGCGAACGTCGTGAACGTCGATTGCGCCATGTGGCCGTTGCCTTCGATGTTGTCGCAGGACATGATCGTGAACGGCTTCATGCCACGATCCTTCCGACGAGCCAAAGCTTCGACGACGAGTCCGAAAGTTGTTGCCGGCACGGCACCGTCGGCGAGATCCGCGACGATCGCCGGATTCTTCTCGTCGAACTCCCCGGTGGTGGCGGAGAAGTTGTAGCCGCCTTCGGTGATGGTGAGCGAGACGATCTTCACCGCCTCGGATGCCATCTTCTCGATGACGGCCTCGGGATCCTCGGGGGCGAACAGATACTCGACGATCGACCCGATGACGCGAGTTTCCCAGGTGCCGTCGGAGTGCTTGAGGGCGAGGGTGTAGAGGCAGTCCTGCTGATCCATAACCTCTTTCATCTTCTTGTCGTGCGGCAGTACACCCACACCGCAGATCCCCCAGTCCGACGCCTCGCCGCGCTCGAGCAAGCGGTCGACATACATGGCCTGGTGGGCGCGGTGAAAGCCGCCGACGCCGAAGTGCACGATCCCCGTGGTGACTGCGGCCCGGTCGTAGGTCGGTACCTCGACGTCGGTGTGGAATTCTGCCAGAGTGCTCGCCCGAAGCTTCATGCGTTCTTTCCTTCTCCTCGATAACCAGGTATCACAACAGCTTTGATGCTTCCGGCCAGCTTGTCCGCGTTCAATGCATCTTCGACGCCGTCGAGTCCGAACCGCGCCGTCACCATCGCGTCGAGATCCACCATGCCCGACGCCACCAGGTCGCGTGCGATGGGCCACGTGTTGGCGTATCTGAAGACTCCGGTGAGCACCAACTCTCGGTTCTGAATGACCGAGATCGGTAGGGGGTAGTCGGATCCGCCCATGCCGACGAGGACGACGGTGCCGGCCGGCCGCACCGCATGAATGCCGTCGAACACCGCCCGCGCCGCACCGGATGCGTCGATGAAGGAATCGACCGACAACGCACGCACGTCCTCGGTGGTGGGGTCGAGGACTCGTGTTGCGCCGAAAGTTGCGGCGTTGGCGCGGCGGGAGGCGTCGAGGTCGGTGACGATCACCTCGGTGGCTCCGAAGGCCCGGGCCACCTGTGCGGTGACGATCCCGACGGGGCCTGCGCCGGCGATGAGCACGCTCGAACCGGCCGAGATTTTCGCCTTCTGTACCGATGCGATGCCGACCGACAGCGGCTCGAAGAGAGCTGCGGCCTCGTCGGAGATGGTGTCCGGAACGGCGTGCGCGAACGTCGATTGGATCAGCACGTATTCCGCCAGTGCACCGTCGATGGGCGGGGTCGCGAAGAATTCCATGGCCGGGCACAGGTTGTATCGGCCGGCGCGGGATTGGGCGCTGGTGGGATCCGGTCGTTGCGGCTCGATGGACACGCGCTGCCCGACGCGGGTGTCGGGGACGTCGGAGCCCACGGCCACGATCACGCCCGCAGCCTCGTGCCCGAGCACGAGGGGGCCGTCGACCACGTAGTCGCCGATGCGTCCCTCCCGGTAGTAGTGCGCATCGGATCCACACACCCCCACGGCCGTGACCTGCACGAGAACCTCATCGGGTGCGGGTGTGGGGACGGGCCGTTCTTCGAGTCGGATCTCGTGCACGCCGGTGAGAACGCTGGCCTGCATGGACTGTGGCACGGACCGCTGGTCGCGAGGGGGTGTTGTGTAGATCACACCTTAATGTTAGCTTAATGAGCAGATGAACACGAGCTGAGCATCTGCTCACAAACCGGGGAGGCGTCATGGACGGATCGGAGCCCAATGGGGCAAAGTCCACGCGGTCCGGAGAGGATCTCCGTCTGGCTCTGCGCGCCGCCACCATGTACCACCTCGAAGGTGCGACGCAGGCCGAGATCGCCGTGAAGCTGGGTGTCTCGCGCCCGACCGCAGGACGGTTGGTCGCGCGGGCCCGTTCCCAAGGGCTCGTGACGATCGAGATCAACGTCCCCGACGATTTGCAGGGCACCGTGCACGCGGACGTCGAGCGTGAGCTCGAGGCGCAGTACGGACTCACCGAGGTACTGGTCGTCTCGGACGTCATCGACGGAACGGACGCCGGCTACGGGTCTCTGGGCCGCGCGGCAGCGACGTTGCTCTCCCGTCGACTCAAGGATCAGGACGTTCTCGGTTTCACCTGGGGACCCGAAACGGTGGCCGTCGCGAGTTCGCTCAAGACCAGGTCCACCAAATGTGCTGCGGTGGTGCAACTCGACGGTTCCATCACCTCGGCCGACTATCAGACCGGTGTCGAGTACACACTCGGGCGGTGCGCTGCCTATCTACAGGCGACGCCCATCCGGCTCAATGCTCCGTTGTACGCCGACCAGGCGACAGTGGTTGCGCTGGAGCAGGATTCCGTGATCTCTCGCGCCCTCAAAGCCGGGGCCGATGCCGATGTGATGATGTACGGCATCGGTCCCGTTTCCACCTCCACCACGTTGTTCGAGGGCAGCTTCATCGACCTCGAGGTTCTCGACGAACTGCGCCGCCTCGGCGCGGTGGGCGAGATCGGCGGGCGGTTCTACGACGCCGACGGACAGGACACCGGAGGATCGCTCCCCGGCCGAACCGTGTCGGTGGGGCTCGACGCCATCAGGGCGTGTGATCGGGCTGTGCTCGTCACCGGTGGACAACGTAAACACGAGGCGCTGCTCGGTGCTCTGCGCGGCGGACTGGCCTCGATCCTGGTGACCGACATCGAAAGTGCACGTTGGCTCGTTGCGCAAGCTCCTGCAACGGCAACCTCCAATGGAAGGGTATTTCAGTGAGGGTTTTACCGAAAGTGGCTGTCGCGGCCTCGCTCGCGACAACCTTGGTGCTGTCCGGATGTGCCGGAGCCGGCTCGTTCGGTGGTGACGGTGATGGCAAGACGATCACCGTTGCGATCGTCTCGAATTCACAGATGTCCGATGCCATTTCCCTTGCTCCGGAGTTCGAGGCGGAGAACCCGGGCATCAATCTGAAGTTCGTGTCGCTGTCCGAGAACGAGGCGCGCGCGAAGATCACCGCCTCGGTGGCCACCGGCGGTGGTGAGTTCGATGTGGTGATGATCAGCAACTTCGAGACCCCGCAGTGGGCGGAGAACGGGTGGCTGACCAATCTGTCCGAGTATGCCGACGCCACACCGGGTTACGACGAGGACGACTTCATTCCCACACTGAAGGAATCACTGTCCTACGAGGGCAGCATGTACTCGGTGCCGTTCTACGGTGAGTCGTCGTTCCTGATGTATCGCAAGGACCTGATGGAGGCCGCCGGCATCACGATGCCCGAGGAGCCCACCTGGCAGCAGGTTGCCGATGCTGCAGCGAAGCTCGACAGCCCCGATGTCTCGGGCATCTGCCTGCGCGGAAAGCCCGGTTGGGGTGAGGTTCTGGCACCACTCGACACCGTCATCAACGCCTTCGGTGGACGGTGGTTCGACGAGAACTGGAACGCCCAGCTCAACAGCCCAGAGGTGGAACAGGCCGTTCAGTTCTACGTCGACCTGGTCCGTGAGCACGGTCAAGCCGGTGCAGCGACAAGTGGTTTCAGCGAGTGCGGAACGCAGCTCTCGCAGGGAAACACCGCGATGTGGTACGACGCAACGTCCGCAGTGTCGGTGTTGGAGGATCCCACCTCGAGCAACGTCGTCGGCAAGATCGGCTATGCCAAGGCACCGTCGGCAGCCAAGGGCGACAACGGGTGGCTGTACTCCTGGGCACTCGGTATCCCGAAGACATCCGAGAATCCGGACGACGCCTGGAAATTCGTCTCGTGGATGACCAGCAAGGAGTACCTGAACAAGGTGGGCAACGAGTTGGGTTGGGAACGGGTACCACCTGGTAGCCGCCTGTCCACCTACGAGATCCCCGAGTACGAGGAAGCATCCGCGGCTTACGGCCAGGTCACCCTGGATTCGATCAACGGTGCCGACCCGAACAACCCCACGGTGGATCCGGTGCCGTACACCGGTGTGCAGTTCCTGACCATCCCCGAGTTCCAGGACCTGGGAACCCGTGTCAGCCAACAGATCAGCGCCGCAGTGGCAGGACGAATCAGCGTCCACGACGCGCTCGAACAAGCGCAGCAGTACGCCGAAGTGGTCGGCAAGACGTACCAGGAGGGCCAGGGATGACCACCACCGAAACACGTTCGGCGCAAGCCGATTCCGAGGAATTCGTACCGAGACCCAGGACGATCTCGAAGGCGGAAGGGTGGCGTCGCCGCGGCCCGCTGCTGCCGGCCATGGTGTTCGCCATTCTGGTCACCCAGGTTCCGTTCCTGTTCACGCTGTACTACTCGACGCAGTCGTGGAACCTCGTTCGACCGGGTTCGCAGAAGTTCAACTGGCTCAACAACTATGTCGCGGTCTTCCAGGACAGCCAGTTCCGTGAGGTCGCCCTCAACACGGTGATCATGATCGTCGGAACCGTCATCATCTCGGTGGTTCTCGGGTTGTTCCTGGCTCTGCTGCTCGACCGGAAGTTCATCGGCCGCAGTCTGATCCGCACGCTGCTGATCACTCCGTTCCTGATCACCCCGGTGGCAGGCGCGTTGATCTGGAAGACCACGATGTTCGATCCGGTCTTCGGCCTGATCAACTTCGTCCTGAGCCCGTTCGGAGTGGACCAGATCGACTGGGTCTCGCGTTACCCATTGCCCGCCGTCATGGCGAACCTGATCTGGCAGTGGACCCCGTTCATGATGTTGCTCATCCTCGCCGGCCTGCAGTCGATGCCCAAGGACATCGCCGAGGCGGCACGGGTCGACGGTGCGGGCCCGGTCAAGCTCTTTCGTGAGCTCACCCTCCCGCATCTGCGCCGATTCATCGAGCTCGGTGCTGTTCTCGGAGCCATCTATCTCGTCAACACCTTCGACGCCGTCTACATGATGACCTCGGGCGGACCGGGTGTGGCCAGCGCGAACCTGCCGTTCTACATCTATCAGCGTGCGTTCCTCGGCTTCGACATCGGGCAGGCCGCCGCCATGGGTGTCGTCACCGTCGTGGCCACCATCATCGTCAGCACCCTGGCGCTGAGACTGATCTTCAAGAGCTTCAGCGGAACCGAGGAGGCTGCGTGATGAGCACCGCAACTGTAGACAAGAAGTCGACCGACTCCGCGCCGATCAAGCGCAAGAGCAAGTGGGGTCCGGGTTCGATCTGGTCCTTCGTGGCCTGGGTCGCGGGTATAGCGTTCTTCTTCCCGGTGCTGTGGATGGTTCTCACCGGCTTCAAGCAGGAGGCCGACGCCTACTCCGACCCACCCAAGCTGTTCTTCACGCCGACCCTGGATCAGTACCGCGGCGTGCTCGAGAGCGGCATCGGCACCACGTTGCTGAACTCGGCGTTCGCGACGGTCGTCTCGACGATCTTCGTTCTGCTGCTGGGTGTTCCGGCTGCCTTCGCACTGTCACTGCGACCGGTCAAGAAGACGAAGGACGTGCTGTTCTTCTTCATCTCCACCAAGATGCTCCCGGTAGTCGCTGCGATCGTCCCGCTGTACGTCATCGTCGGCGACATCGGAATGTTGGACAACATCTGGACCTTGGTCGTGCTGTACACCGCGATGAATCTTCCCATCGCCGTGTGGATGATGCGCTCGTTCTTTCTCGAGGTGCCGAGCGAACTGCTCGAGGCCGCGAGTATGGACGGGGCATCGCTGTGGACCTCGGTGCGCGAGGTGATCCTTCCGCTCGTCTCGCCCGGTATCGCGGCGACGTCGCTCATCTGCGTCATCTTCTCGTGGAACGAGTTCTTCTTCGCGGTCAACCTCACTGCCGTTCAGGCCCAGACGATTCCGGTGTACCTCGTCGGATTCATCACCGGCCAGGGCCTGTACTGGGCCCAGCTTTCCGCTGCTGCGACGTTCGCAGCACTTCCCGTCGTCCTTGCCGGATGGTTCGCGCAGAACAAGCTCGTGCGCGGTCTGTCCTTCGGCGCAATCAAGTAGGAGAAAGTCTCATGGCTGCAATCACGTACAAGAAGGCATCCTGCGTCTACGAAGGTGCCGACAAGCTGGCCGTCGATTCACTCGACCTCGACATCCAGGACGGCGAATTCGTCGTTCTGGTCGGGCCTTCCGGCTCCGGCAAGTCCACTGCTCTGCGCATGCTCGCCGGCCTCGAGGAGATCGACGGTGGTGCCATCGAGATCGGTGGCAAGAACATGGTGGGTGTGCCGTCGAAGGACCGCGACATCGCGATGGTGTTCCAGAACTACGCCCTGTACCCCAACAAGACCGTCGGGGAGAACATGGGCTTCGCCCTCAAGATGCGCGGTGTCTCTCTCGAGGAGCGCACGAAGAAGGTGGCCGAGGCCGCGAAGATCCTCGACCTCACCGAGTACCTGGACCGCAAGCCCGGCAAGCTCTCGGGTGGTCAGCGTCAGCGAGTTGCCATGGGGCGCGCCATCGTTCGTGAGCCGCAGGTGTTCTGCATGGACGAGCCGCTGTCCAATCTCGACGCGAAACTGCGAGTCCAGACGCGTACGCAGATCGCGGCGTTGCAGCGCCGGCTCGGCACCACGACCGTCTACGTCACCCACGACCAGGTCGAGGCCATGACGATGGGTGATCGTGTTGCCGTGTTGCGCGGCGGCAAACTGCAGCAGTTCGCCTCTCCCACAGACTTGTACGACAACCCCGTCAACGCATTCGTTGCCGGCTTCATCGGTTCGCCGGCGATGAATCTGATGACGGTGCCCATCGGCTCGGGTGGCGTGCAGATCGGTAGCTTCCTGCTGCCCCTCGAACGCGACGAGCTCACCAAGCTCGCGAGCCTGGGTCTCGACAACGTCACCGTCGGGCTACGCCCGGAGCAGCTCGGCATCGTGCACGGCGGCGGTGAAGGCTTCGAGGGCAAGGTGGATCTGATCGAAGAACTCGGCAGCGAGTCCTACCTCTACGCGCACCTGGACGACCCGAAGGTCAAGGGTCTCGACGGGGGACCCGTGTCGTTGGTCGCGCGTTCGGCAGTGCGTGCCCCGGCCAAGATCGGCGAGAGCATCGGACTGACGCGACTCGACGGTGCGATCCACCTCTTCCACCCGGAGACGGGGGAGCGGATCTAGCGCGGTTGGTACGCGGCTTTCCTGGACAGGATCAGTGCCGTCAGAAGCGCGGCACCCCAGAGCAGGAATATGCCGTCGAAGAACAGGTGACCGTATTTGACGCCTCGGTTCTCGTCCGAGACGACCAACCCGATCACCGCGCCGACGAACGATGCTCCGCCCCAGAGAATCAGCAGTACAGAGCCGGGCCAGGATATGCCGAGGATCAACGACGGCACCCAGGTCCGGTTCTGTGCGGCCAGGCGGGGCCTGTTCATGTACGCGAGGGCCGGAAGAATTGCCGCTGCGAGTTTGACGAGTGCAAGCACCAGCAGTGCCGTTCGTGCCGTTGCCGGTTCGGAGTCGACCCACTCCGTCGCGAAGGCTCCGACGGTGTCGAGCATCCATCGGCCACCTGCAGCCCAATAGGCGGAAAACGCGGCGTGGACTATCCCCAGTGCACATGCGATAGCGAAGTATCTGATGGTCACGGTGATCGAGGCTAGCCGAGTTGTCACCCCCGTTCGGGGGTAGCGAGGGATTGTTCATCTCCCTTAGCGTGGCGGTGATGGGCATCACAGGCGCAGGAGGAAACATGGCCGAATCGGCGTACACGGCATTCAGGAACGCTCGCGATCTACTGCTCGACGCATACGGCGAGTACGACCGAGCCGTCGAAACTTTCGAGTGGCCGACGTTCGGCGAGACGTTCAACTGGGCGATCGACTGGTTCGACGCGATTGCCCGCGGCAACGACGGCACCGCGCTGTGGATCGTCGAGGAGGACGGCAGCGAGGCCAAGTACAGCTTCGACGATATCGCGCGTCGCTCCGATCAAGTGGCTCGGTGGCTCGAGCAGCAGGGGATCGGTGGCGGCGATTCGGTGATCCTGATGCTGGGCAACCAGGTCGAACTCTGGGAGTCGATGCTCGCGGTGATGAAGCTGGGTGCGGTGCTGATGCCGACCACCACGGCCATCGGCTCCAGCGATCTGACCGATCGGGTGGTGCGCGGCAATGCCCGCGCCGTGATCGTGAACCCCTCGGACACCGGCAAATTCGACGACGTTCCCGGTGACTACCTGCGCATCGCGACCTCCGCACACGAAGGCTGGCTCGATTACGCCGATGCTCGATCCGCGGAGGCGCGGCCGTTCGAGTCCGTCACTGCACCCGACGACCGCCTGTTGATGTACTTCACCTCCGGAACCACCAGCAAGCCCAAGCTCGTCGAGCACACTCAGATCTCCTATCCCGTAGGACATCTGAGCACCATGTACTTCCTCGGGCTTCGTCCGGGCGATGTGCACCTGAACATCAGCTCGCCCGGTTGGGCCAAACATGCGTGGAGTTGCTTCTTCGCGCCGTGGATCGCCGAGGCGACCATCTTCATCTACAACTACGGCAAGTTCGACGCGTCGGCTTTGCTCGAGCAGATCCGACGCGTCGAAGTGACGACCTTCTGTGCGCCACCGACTGTGTGGCGCATGCTCATTCAAGCTGACCTCACCGGCGGTGGGGGTTCGCTCCGTGAGGCAATCGGTGCCGGTGAGCCACTCAATCCCGAGGTGATCTCTACCGTGCAGCGGGAGTGGGGCCTGAACATTCGCGACGGATTCGGGCAGACGGAAACCACTGCCCTGGTGGCCAATACGCCCGGCGCGGTGCTCAAGTCCGGTTCCATGGGCCGGCCACTGCCCGGAGTGCCGGTGGTGATCGTCGACCCCACTACCGGTGAACTCGCCGACGAGGGTGAGATCTGCCTCGACCTGGCGCAGAATCCGTTCAACCTGATGACCGGCTACCTCGGGGACCCCGAGCGCAACGCCGCTGTCATGGCCGACGGTTACTACCACACCGGTGACGTCGCATCGCGGGACTCGGAGGGGTACATCACCTACGTCGGCCGCACCGATGACGTCTTCAAGGCCTCCGATTACAAGATCTCCCCGTTCGAGCTCGAAAGTGTTCTCATCGAACACCCCGCAGTGGCCGAGGCTGCAGTGGTGCCCGCTCCCGACGAGACGCGATTGGCCGTCCCCAAGGCGTATGTGGCATTGGCGTCGGGCTGGGAACCCAACGAGGACACGGCATTCGAGATCTTGAAGTATGCCCGGGAGCACCTGGCCCCGTTCCTGCGTGTCCGTCGTATCGAGTTCTTCGAGCTGCCGAAAACCATCTCGGGCAAGATCCGCCGAGTGGAATTGCGCGCCCGCGAGGACGCTGCCGTCGGGCCACTGGAGACCGAGTGGCGTGACGACCAGTTCCCCGCGCTGAAGGCCTGAGGTCAGTTGCTCCAGAACCGTTCGAGGACTCCGAGCACCTCTGCGGACGCGGCCATCGTCGTCGCGTGGTCGAATCCGCGGATGATGTGCAATTCGGAGTCCGGAACCAGCGCGGCGGCTGCCCGTGTGTCGTCGAGTCTCGTACCGTCCTGGCTGCCGACGTAGAACAGCGACGGCTGGCTGAACTGCTGCAACACCTCGTCCGGTAGGCCGGGATCGGCGTCATTGGCTCGGATGTACGCGGCCAAGGCCTGAGCATCGTTGGCGGAGAACACCGCTCGCGTACCTGCATCGATCGGGAACATGCGGTGGCTGTTCCACGCCTCGAGGAACCCGTCCATGCCGCGCTGCTCCAACACATCAGCGCACCCAGGGAAGAAGAGGCGGTCGAACGCGCCTGCCTGAGCGCCGTGACTACCGCCGCCGACGGCCAGTGATCGCACTCGCTCGGGCTTCGCGGCCGTCAACGCCAAGCCGGCTCGGGCCCCGAACGAATACCCGAGGTAGTCGACTGTCGGCGCGCCTACCGCATCGAGTACCGCAGTCAGATCGCCGACGATGTTGCCCATCGCATAGGCGTCGGGAGTGTGTGGCTTCTCGCTGCGCCCATGCCCGCGACTGTCGATCAGAATCAATTGCCGACTCCCGCGCAGCGCCTTCACGTAGCCGAACGTCCGCCAAATCGTGTGCGTCAGAAAACTGCCGTGCACCATCAACAACGGCGGCCCGGACCCCACCACCGTGTATGCGATCCGTGTCCCATCGTCTGCATTCGAGGCGTACTCCACCCCGCGATTGTCTTCCTTCGAGTCCACTCGACGTGACATTGACCCCCACAAAGGCCACCAAATGTCACATCGAGTCCCCAAGGGTGGGCGCTTCTTCGGCGGATTCGGCGGACGCAGCGATCGGGGTGAGGTCGATGGTGCGGGTGGGGGCGATGGCGTCGAGGAACGGCCGATCGTGGCTCGCGACGATCAGCGCACCTTCGAATGTCTCCAAGGCTTCGATGAGGTGTTGTCGGCTGGCGATGTCGAGGTTGTTGGTGGGCTCGTCGAGCATCAATAGTTTCGGAGCAGGCTCTGCCAGCAGAATTCGCGCCAGTGCGGCCCGCAGTCGTTCTCCGCCGGAGAGGGTGGCGACTACGGCGTCGGCGTCGGATCCGCGGAACAGGAAGCGGGCGAGTTGTCCCCGGATCTTCTCGGCCGTGGCGTGCGGTGCCACGTCGGCCACGTTCTCGGCGACGGTGCGAGCTTCGTCGAAGACGTCGAGTCGCTGGGGCAGATACTTCCACGGGACCTCAGCCCCGGTGGCGTCCAGAGCCCGCAGCAGAGTAGTTTTGCCGCTGCCGTTGGGCCCGATCAAGGCGATGCGTTCGGCACCCACGACAGTCACCTCGTTGTGGTTCAGAACCACCTGTCCAGGATGGACTTTCGTAGCCGGGAGGTCGACGCGTATCTCACGGTCGTCGCGTAGGAGATCCTCGGCGGCCGACAGCGATGATCGGGCGTCGTCGACGCGATCGGTGTGGGTGCCGCGCAGCTTTCCGGCCGATTCCTGTGCGGCCCGCTTGCGACGTCCGGCAAGGATCGAAGGCACGCGCTTCTGCTCTTCCATCTTCTGGCCGTAGCGCAGGCGTCGGTCGAGTTTGATTCGGGTGTCGATCAATTCGCGTTCCTGCTTGCGGACGTCGTTCTTGGCATCGCGGACCGTCGCCCGTGCCGCATCCTGCTCGGCGTCGATGACCGACCGATAGTGCCGATAGTTGCCGCCGAACATGCGCAACCGCGAGACTCCGCTGCGCTCTGCCCGCACCTCGGCGATGGAGTCGACCCGCTCGAGCAGTTCCAGGTCGTGGGTGCAGACGATCAGCACACCCGAGTAGCCGTCGACAGCTGTGTACAAGCGTTCTCGCGCAACCCGATCGAGGTTGTTCGTCGGCTCGTCCAACAGCAGGACATCGGGTTCGATCAACAACTGCGCGGTGAGAGCCAACAACATGGCTTCGCCGCCCGACAGGGTGCCGACTCGTCGATCGAGGTCATCGATCGAGCCGACGATATTGCCGAGTCCGAGCTTGTCCAGCAACGCCAGTGCGCGCTCCTCGATATCCCACGCAGATCCGACGACGGTGAAGTCGTCCTCGGTCGATGTGCCGGATTCGATGCGGTGCAATGCTTCTCGGATATGGTCGATGGCCAGCACCGAGTCCACTGGGAGATCGGGATCGAGTGCGACATCCTGGCGCAGATAGCCGAGTACGCCGGGAATCGAGATCGAACCGTGTTGCGGCGTCAAATCTCCGGCGAGCAACTTCAGCAGTGTCGACTTACCGGCACCATTGGAGCCGATGAGACCTGTTGTGCCGCTGGGAAAGATGGCCGACAAGGCGTCGAACACGGGGTCGCCGTCGGGCCAGGAGAACGTCAGATTCGAGACAGAAAGGGAGGATGAATGAGGCATGGGCGCTCCAAAGGTGTGCATGCGGACGATCTGCAGGCGTCTAGAACCTTTGGAAGAGCAATGGCCTCTCCGAATCTGTGGACGACAAGGCAAGGATCACGGTAACCCCGAGCCTGACGTCCGCGCAATCGAATTAGACCGACGGCCCCTTCTTGCGTAGCTCGTCGACCGTCTCCATGGCCCCGCGTAGCTCGTCCAGCCATTCCTGCGTGTGTTCGCCGACCAGCTTCACGGCCCAGGCCAAGGCGTCCGCGCGGGAGCGAGCGACCCCGGCATCGACGAGGGTATCGAGGACGCGACGCTCGGGCTGACGCAGGCGCGTCATGACCGGAACGGCGAGATGGGTGAACAGGACGACCTCGGATTCGGTCCGAACTCCCCACGCGACCTTGCGGCCGTATCGCTTCTCGGCCTCGGCTGCGATCTGGATGCGGTCACCACGGGTAGTTTCCCGAAAGCGAGCGATGCGGCCCTCGACGGCGGCGGGTGAACTGTCCTGTTCGGCGGGCAGAGTGCCGACGACGAGGATCTCCTCGCGATCGACCTCGATCGAGGCGTCCCCGTCGAACCAGGTTCCGGGGAGTCTGCCGCCGAACCACTCGGCTGCATCGGTGGCATTCGGGATGTCTGCGTGCTGCCAGCCGCCGGGGCGTCCGAACGAGCGTCCGTTGGGTTTCATGAGGTCTCCTCTGTGTAAAGTAATACTGATTACATGATTACTCTGATTTTCGGAATCGCGCCACCATCGGTTGGTCGGTGGCCTGGGGCATGATCGACGTCGTGCGCACATCGAGAAAATCGACGACGTCGGCAGCCATCCTGACCGTTCTGGCATTGGTGCTCGCCGCCTGCGGTCAGAGTGGTCCCGATCAGCCGCAGACGGTCGCCGAGCAGTTCGCGTCCGCGGTGAACAGCTCGAACATCGAGCAGGCGGCCGCGCTGACCACCGATCCGGCCGGAGCGACGGCAGCGCTCACCGCGTTGTACGACGGGCTCTCGGGCGGCGGAACGGTGACGGCCACTCCGGATTTCGAGGCTGTCGACGCCAACGAGGATGCCGGCACGTTCACGTTGAACGCCGGCTGGCGTTTCTCGACGACCAGCGACGGCACCGCCGAACCGGACGGTGAACCGAAGGAGTGGAACTACACCACGTCGGCCACTGCAGCCGAGACCCAGCAGGGGTGGAAGATCACCTGGGATCCGGCGATGTTGGTTCCGGGCCTGACGGCCGACTCGTCGGTGCGATTCACTCCGACTGATGCTCTGGTGGCACCTCGCATCTTCGACGGCAACGGCGTCGAGCTGATGTCGCAGCAGGTGGTCACCCTCGTCAACGTCGATGCGACGGCCGATCCCGTAGCTGTCGCGAACCTCGTCGGATCCGTCGTTCCGGGTGTCACGGCCGAGTCCGTCGCTGCGACTGTCGCTGCTGCACAGGGTAATTCAGCCACGATCGTCTCCCTCCGTCAGTCGGATATCGACCCCATCGGTGCCCAGCTCGCCACCATCCCCGGAGTCACGCTCGCGCCGCAGACGCGACTGTTGGCCACCGATCGCAACCTCGTCTCGCCGGTGCTCAGTGATCTGACGACGCTGTGGGAGCAGGAGCAGGCCGCCAATCGTGGCTGGGCGATCCAAGCGGTCGCAGCCGATGGCACCGTCACCCAGCTCGCCGGACGCGATGCAAGCACCGGCGAGGACATCGCGACCACGGTCGACTCGGCGCTGCAACTCAAAGCCGAGAACGCCCTGGCGTCGTTGCCACAGCAGGCTGCGATCGTCGCGCTTCGGCCGTCGACGGGAAATGTTCTGGCCGTTGCCCAGAATGCCGCCGCGGACGCCGAGGGCCCGATCGCCTTGACCGGCCTGTACCCGCCGGGGTCGACGTTCAAGACGGTCACCACCTCGGCTGCCCTGCAGTCCGGTGCGGTCACCCCCGATACCGTGCTGCCGTGCCCGGCGACCGAGAACATCGAAGGCAGGCAGATCCCGAACGACGACAACTTCGAACTCGGTGACGTGCCGCTGCACACCGCCTTCGCAAAATCGTGCAATACGACGATGGGCCGCCTCGGCGTCGCACTCCCGCCGAACGGTCTGACCGACGCGGCGGCGCAGTACGGCCTCGGCGTCGACTACGTCACCCCGGGCCTGACGACCGTCACCGGCTCGGTGCCGTCGGCCGACACCCCGGCGCAGCGCGTCGAATCCGCCATCGGCCAGGGGCAGGTGACTGCGTCACCGTTCGGGATGGCGCTGGTCGCGTCCTCGATCGCCAACAACGCCTTGCTCCCACCGACGGTTGTCGCAGGTAAGCCCGGCGTGGGCAACATGCAGCCGGCAGCAGTGAACCCGCAGGTCACCGAGCAGATCAAGACCATGATGCGCGAGACCATCACCGGCGGAACGGCCACGGCGTTGAATGACATCCCCGGATTGCTCGGTAAGACCGGCACCGCCGAGTTCGGTGCCAACAACGAAGGCGCTCACGGTTGGTTCGTCGGAATTTCCGGCGATCTTGCGTTCGCGGTCTTCGTGAACAACGCGGGCAGCTCGACGCCGGCCATCGAAGCTGCGGGTCGCTTTCTGAGGTAGACCGGCCAGGACGTATCTCAATCGTGACCGGCTCGTATGAATACCGTGCTTGTTACTCGTGTGACTACAGTGAATATTGTGACTCATGAGTTCTATGAGTCGTGTCCGTCGTGGCCCGCGCAAGGTTCGCGGTCGCTACCTCGTCGCTGTGGCAGCTTCGGCGACATTGACGGTCTCGGCCGCGTTCTGGATGGTCGATCGGCCACCGAGCGAAGCCGAAGTGTTGGTCTCGAAGTTCGTCGATGCGCTGGACAACCGCGATGTTGCTGCCGCCGCCGCGCTCACGACCTACCCGAACGCCGCGACAGCAGCTCTCAACCAGATGTTCGACGGCTTGTCGGCCGACGGCACGTCCACGGGCGATTTCGACCTGACCCAGTACATGGACCTCTCCGACGAGAGCGGCTTCTTCACTCTGGCGTCGGCGTGGAACTTCGGCGAGGGCAAGGATTGGAAGTACAGCGCGCAGGGCTCGACCAAGAAACTCAGCGTTGGCTGGCGCATCGCGTGGGATCCGGCCACCCTCGTACCCGACCTCACCTCCGGTGGCTCGGTCCGCTACACCCGTACCGACGCCGCGCCGCCGCTGATCTTCGACGCCGCGAACAACGTGCTGATGAGTGAGCGGACCATCAATGCCATCTCCCTCGACCCGGCGCAGACGAGTGATCCGGTTGCGTCCACGACGCAACTCGCCGACATCATCGATGTCGTCGCACCGCTCATCACCTCCGAATCGATGCTGGCAGAGCTGAATTCGGCCGGCGGTGCACCGATCACCGCGGTGACTCTGCGCGACGACGACTTCGCCGTTCTCGAGGACGATCTGCGCGCCGTGCCGGGTGTGGTGGTCTCCCCGCAGCCGAAGCTCATCGTCGACGACCGGCGCATCACCTCACCGGTGCTCGATTCTCTGCGCACCGCATGGCAAGCCGGGCGCGACGCCACCGCGGGCTGGGCCGTCGACACCTACACCGTCGACGGAAGCGGCGAGCGACGCGTCGGATTCCAGGGTCCGGGTGGGCCGGATCTGCACTCGACGCTCGATCCGCGCGTGCAACTCGCGGCCGAGAACGCTGTGGTGATGGCGGGGACGTCCGCGTCGATCGTGGCACTGTCCACCTCGACCGGCGCGATCATCGGTGCGGCACAGAACAGTTACGCCAACGAGCAAGGAGACGTGGCCTTCGGTGGTTCCTACCCGGCCGGCACCGCGTCGGACCTGGTCAAGGCCGTGCAGTCCGATCGTGGTGACGACAGTGGCGAGGATGCAGCCGCGCGGCTCGGCCTGGGAATTCACTACTCCATGCCCGGGCTCGACGCCTACACCGGAACTCCCGCCGGAAGTCGTAGTGCAATCGACGGCATCCGCACCGTGTCCACGGCCTCCGGGGACGAGGCGACCGTGACGCCGTTCGGACTCGCGCAGATGGCAGCCGCGATCTCCCGGGGCAGCGCACCGACCCCGATGATCGTCGCCGGACAGACTGCCGTCGCCGATCGCGAAGCCGAGCCCATCGGAACGGACGCGACAAACCGGTTGCGCGGCATACTCGCCGACTCGTCGAGCAGCAGTGGCCTCGATACGTTCGATGGTGTCCAGGGCTTCGCCGGGGAAAGCGGCGACGATCGCTTCGTACTCGCCACCAGTGGTGACGTCGCTTTCGCGGTGTACATCGAGGACGCAGACGGCGGGGATCAGGCAGTGCGGATGACGAGTCGGTTGCTGCAGGAGATGGCGAACCCCGTCGAGTAGTCGGGATCGTTAGTCACGGTAGTTTTGTTCGGTGACGGTGCTCGATTTCGGACTACTGGTGGTGGCCGGGTTCTTCGCCGGCCTCATCGGGTTCGTCACCGGGCTCGCCTCGCTCGTCTCGTATCCGGCGCTGCTGGCGGTGGGCTTGCCCGCGGTGTCGGCCAACGTGACGAACACGGTGGCTCTTGTCGCTGCCGGCGTCGGTGCGACGGCGAGTTCGTCGGCCGAGCTGGCCAAGGACGGCAAGCAGCTTGTTCGCTACGCGATCTACTCCGCGCTCGGCGGCACCACCGGCGCGATCCTGTTGCTCAACACGCCTGACGGTTCGTTCGAGGTAGTGGTGCCGTTCCTGGTGGCGATGGCCGCCATTGCACTGCTGCTGCAACCGAGCATCCGAAAGTTGTCCGGAGGCAAACAGTTTCCGACGCTCTACCCCTTGGCGCTGTTCGCTGTCGCGATCTACGGCGGCTACTTCGGTGCCGGAGCCGGTGTCATCTTCCTCGCGCTGGCGCTGATCTGCACGTCGGATACCTTCTGGCGCGCAAGCGTTCTGAAGAGCTTCTTTCTCGGCATCGCCAATCTCATTGCCGCGATAATCTTTTCGTTCTCCGGCCAGGTGCACTGGCTGGCTGCGCTCGCACTCGCGATCGGGTGCTTCGTCGGCGGAGCCTGCGGGCCGCCGACGGTCAAGGTGATCTCGCCGATCGTCCTGCGTATCGGTGTCGGGATTCTGGGCCTCGGACTCGCCGGCTGGCTGGGGTACCAGGCCTTCGGCTGAGTGACTCCTTCGCCGCGGTACGACGATCAGCCGGACGCAGAACGGGTGACCGTCGCGGTGATGCCCCCCTGGGCGAAGCGCAGCAACGCCCGGTGCCGTTCGTCCATGTCACGCGCATGCATCCGGCCCTCGGTGAGACTGTCGAGCCGGAGATTGTTGGAGTAGGTGTGCATCGCGGCGGCGACCAGATGCAGGTACGCGTCGTGAATTTCCGCCTCGTTCGCGTGTGGGAACAGTGCGTGCATCCGGGTCATGAAATCGATGGCGATGGCGTTGAAGTCGTCGACGATCAGACGACCGATCGGGTTGCCGGAGTTGGAGAGTTGAGCAATGAGCCGAAAGTAGTTGTCCCATCCGGGAGCACCGGCACGGCGACGCATCGGTTCGGTGAACGCCTCGATCAGTGCGCGTAGACGTTCGGGCTGGGTTCCACGCGTCGGTAGCGCCGACAGGTGGGCGCGCCGATCGTCGTTGAGAGGGCGGATGCGCCGCGCCAGCACGGCCTGAAAGAGTGCTTCTTTACCGCCGAATTGCTCACTGACCGAGGCCAATCGGGTGTGTGCGCGGTCGGTGATATCGCGGACACCGACACCGAAGTAGCCGCGGTCGGCGAAGAGTTCCTCGGCTGAGTCGAGCAACCGGGTCCGCAGCTCGGCGCGATTGGCGTCCCGTTTCGAGCGAGCAGGCGATTCTTCGGAGTCGGGGAACGTCACGAATCGAGTATGACGTGGCTGATACTGCCGATCCCGTCGATGCTGAGTTCGACGGTGGACCCGGGTGTGAGCCAGTGCCCGGTTTCCATCCCGCTGCCGCCGGGCAGGGTGCCGGTGGCGAACAATTCACCGGGCCGAAGTATCTCGCTGCGGGAGGCATGCGCCAGGACTTCCCCGATGGTGTGCTGCATCCCGGCGCTCGAGACGGTGGACACGGTGGTGCCGTCGATGGTGACCGTTCCCCGCAGGGAATCGATCGTGGGCAGGATCTCATCGGCGGTGACGGCTACCTCCGAGAGCGAGGTCGCGAAGTGTTTGGACTTCTGTGGCCCGAATCCGCTGTCCATCTCGGAGCGCTGGACATCGCGAGCGCTGAAATCGTTGAGGACGACGAACGCTCCGATGGCGTCGAGAGCCTCGTCCGCGGTGGCGTCGAACAAACTCCGAGCGAGGACGAAGCCGATCTCGAGTTCGTAGTCCAGCGCTTTCGCATAGGACGGGGCGGCGAGCGCCGTCCCCGAGGGGACGAAAGTGAGCGCATTGGACATGTAGTAGATGGGTTGGGTGTAGAACAGCGGCTTGGGGCGCAGCAGCGGAAAGGGGCGTCGGGTGAGCGCTTCCACGGCAGCCACTGCCCGGCTCTGCTTCCGATGGAAACGCCGGAGCAAGCCCCGACTTGCGTCGAGAACATGCTGCTCGTAGAGCATGAAGTCCCGGAACGAGGCCGGCTGGAACGGCAGCACCAGCGCACTGTGCTCGAGGTGTTCATCGGCGCGGGCCAGTTCCCACTCGGAATCGAAAACGCTCCCGCCCAGAGCCGACCGGTCGAGTGTCGGCTGCCAGGACTCACCTGTGGTCGAAGTCTGCAACTGCAATCCGTCCGCGGTCCGTATCCGTCGCAGTTTCACCGCACTATTCCTTTCGATAACGGAACGAGTGTTCCAAGTAGCAGGGTTCGATGTTAGCCGCGGAACGATCGTTCCGAAAGGGCGCGGCGGTCCGCATCTTGTTCACCTCCCGGGTCGGCTGACGGTCAGATCAGTTGCGCCTCAGTCTCGCGGGGGACGCTGCAGCAACCGCCGGTCGACGGCGCGTCGGGTTCGTCGAACAGGCCCGCGCCGCCGCAGACTCCGGTGTCGGGCAACGTCAGCTCCACCTTCCGTGCGCCCTCGTGGTCGCCGGCGAGTTCGGCTGCGATGCTGCGAACCTGCTCGTAGCCGGTCATCGCGAGAAACGTCGGAGCGCGGCCGTAGCTCTTCATGCCGACCAGGTAGAAACCGGGCTCGGGTTGAGTGAGTTCTTCGACGCCGTGTGGGGACACCGATCCACACGAATGCATGTTGGGGTCCACCAATTCCGCGACGAACTTCGGTGCCTGCAGGGTGGGATCGAGATCGAGGCGCACCTCGGACAGCCACGACAGATTCGGTCGGAACCCGGTGAGTGCGACGATGCTCTCCACGTTCTCGATGCGAGCGCCGGTGTCACCGATCAGAGTGATCCGATCCCCCTCCACCGCAACGGTTTCGGTGCGGAAGCCGGCGACGACGGTGAGGAATCCGTCGTCGACCGCCTTCCTGGCGCGTTGACCGAGAGCGCCGCGAGCAGCCAGTTCGTCCGCGTCCCCGCCGCCGAACACATCGGCGGTGACGCCTCGGCGGACGGCCCAGGTGAGTGTCGTTCCTGGTTCCTCGGCGGCGAGTTCGGCGAAGGTGATGATGGCGGTCAGGGCGGAGTGGCCGCTGCCAGCGATGACTGTGTGCTTGCCCGCGAACTGGGAGCGAATCGCCGGATCGGTGAGATCGGGAACTCGGTAGTCGATCCGATCTGCGGCGGCCTTCTCTCCGACGGCCGGAAGTCCCTCGCTGCCCAGTGGATTCGGTGATCCCCAGGTGCCCGACGCGTCGACGACCGCGCGGGCGAGAATGCGTTCATCGCTGCCGTCTGAATGCCGGATGTGGACGGACAGCGGCTCCGTGTCGCGGCCGGCGTCGACCACGCGGTCGCGTCCGCGGCGGGCTACACCGACTACCTCGGAGTCCACGCGAACGGCGTCACCGAGTACGGCGGCGAGGGGCGCGAGGTACTGCTCCACCCATTCGCGTCCGGTGGCGTAGGTCTCGCCGTCCGGCTCGGTCCAACCGGTGGGCTCGAGCAACCGCGCGGCCGCGGGGTCCACGACCTCGGACCACGGAGAGAACAACCGAACGTGGTTCCATCCGGACACTGCTGCTCCTGCGGACGGACCACATTCGAGAACGACTACGGCAGAGCCGGTTTCGGTCAGATGCGCCGCGGCGGCGAGACCGATGGGCCCTGCGCCGATCACCACTACGGGGTATTCGTTCATGACTGATCTACCTTTCTTCCACGAATGACGGTGTCCACGGCTGCCCGAGCGGTCCGGCCGACACCTATGAGCGTTGCCGACGCGGTGCCGGTCCAGTCGCCGTAGCCGAGAAAAATCAGGGTCGGCTCGTCTCGAACATGGTTGCCGTCCAGCACAATTCCCGAACCATCGGCGTGCAAGTGCAATGCTCGCAGGTGGCGAAGTGCCGGACGAAAACCGGTGCACCACACGATCGCGTCCAGAGTCTCGGTTGTGTGCCCGTCGGTGACGCCGTCTGAGGTCAAGGCGGTGAACATCGGCCGAGCATGCAGAACTCCACGATCGCGTGCGTCTCGCACCGGCGGCACCATCACGATGTCTCCCAGGCCGGTGACCCCGCCGGAGTCCGCGTCGCCCGCGGCAAGGGCGCGAGCCCGATCGCTGGCGACATCGAACAGCACCCGGCCGTCGACATCGTCGGGCAGAAACCGAGGTTCACGGTTGGTGAACCACAGGGTCTCGGCGACGGTGGAGATCTCGGCGAGGATCTGCGCCGCCGAATTGCCTCCCCCGATGATGCCGACTCGCTTGCCCGCGAACGGATCGGGCACCCGGTAGTCGGCGGCATGCAGCTGGGTCCCGCCGAACCCGCGCATTCCGGGGTAGCTCGGCCAGAAGGGTCGAGACCACGTTCCCGTTGCATTGATGACGGCCGCGGCACCGTACGACTCGCCATCGGTGTCGATTCGATAGCTGCCCTCGACTCGATGCACGGACTTCACCTCGACGGGCCGGTGAACCGGCAGTTCGTACTTCTTCTCGTATGCCCGAAGGTAGTCCACCACATGTGATGCCGGTGGAAAGCCGTTGTGCCACGGCGGCATCGGCCAGCCGGGTAGGCGTGAGTACTCGGCGGGTGAGAACAGATGCAGCGATGGCCAGTAGTCCTGCCAGGACCCGCCGGCATGTGTCTGATTGTCGAGAATGACGAAGTCCAGACCGGCCCGTCGCAGGTAGTAGCCGGCGGACAGTCCCGCCTGACCGCCGCCGATCACCACTACCTCCGGAGTCATTCGAGTCAACCGTTGGTGCGGCGCAATCGGGACGCGAGCTCCTCGACCCGAGCGGCAATGTCGTCGCGCACCAGGCGCATTCGTTCGATCCCGTCGATACCGCGCTCGGACGGCTCGTCGGTGTTCCAGTTCTCGAATGTCGGACCGTCGATGGGATCGACCTTCGCTTCGCTCCCGAGGGTGACCACGTAGTCCATGCGAGACAACAGGTTTGGGTCGATCGGCTTGGGCTGCTCGTCGAAGAGGTCGACGCCGACCTCGAGGAGGGCCTCGGCCGAGAGTGCGTTGATTGATCCGCTGGGCTTGGTCCCAGCCGAGTGCACCTCGACCGAATCGCCTGCGGCCTTGCGCATCAGACCGGCGGCTATCTGAGATTTACCACCGTTCTTGACGCACACGAACAGGACGCTGGGAGTGTTGGACATCAGGACTCCTTGGTCACGGTGGTCGCGGATGGATTGGGGGAGAATCGTTTACGCAGGGCGAGTGAGACGTAGACGAGGCCAACCAGTACCGGCACCTCGATGAGTGGTCCGACGACTCCGGCGAGTGCTTGCCCGGATGTCGCGCCGTAGGTCGCGATGGCGACAGCGATCGCCAACTCGAAGTTGTTGCCTGCAGCGGTGAACGCGAGGGTGGTGGTGCGCTCGTAGCCCAGACCCATCGCGGCACCGAGGGCGTAGCCGCCGCCCCACATCACCGCGAAGTACACCAGCAGTGGCAGCGCGATGCGCACTACGTCGAGCGGCTGCGATGTGATTCGATCACCCTGCAGCGCAAAGAGAATGACAATGGTGAACAGCAGACCGTACAGCGCCCAGGGGGCGATCCTGGGGATGAACTTCTCCTCGTACCAGTCGCGGCCCTTGGCGCGTTCACCGAAGAAGCGCGACGCGAATCCCGCTATCAGAGGTATGCCGAGGAAGATGAGTACCGATTTCGCGATCTGCCAGGGCGACGCCTCGATGGTGGTTTGCTCGAGTCCGAGCCAACCGGGAAGGACCGAGAGGTAGAACCACCCGAGAACGGCGAACATGAAGACCTGGAACACCGAGTTGATCGCCACCAGCACGGCGGCGGCTTCCCGGTCTCCGCAGGCGAGGTCGTTCCAGATGATGACCATCGCGATGCAGCGTGCGAGCCCGACGATGATCAGCCCGGTCCGGTACTCGGGCAGATCGGGGAGGAAAAGCCATGCGAGAGCGAACATCAGAGCCGGACCGAGGATCCAGTTGAGGACCAGCGATCCGATCAGCAGGCGTTTGTCGCCGGTGACGGTGTCGAGACGGTCGTAGCGCACCTTGGCCAGCACCGGGTACATCATGATCAGCAGGCCGATGGCGATGGGGAGCGAGACGCCGTCGATCGAGATGGACGACAAGGCGTCGTTCAGCCCGGGGATCATGCGTCCCAGGAGCAGCCCCACGACCATGGCCACGCCGATCCATACGGGCAGGAACCGGTCGAGAGTGGAGAGCTTGCCGACTACGGCAGTTTCGGTCGATGTGCTCATGCCATCACCGCCGTCGGGTCGGCCGAACTGAGAACCGACGACAGTTGTTGCAGCGCAGTAGGAACCACCCAGTAGTAGACCCAGGTGCCGCGGCGCTCGCAGTCGAGCAGACCTGCCTCGCGTAAGACCTTGAGGTGGTGGGAGATGGTGGGTTGGGAGAGGTCGAATGCGGGGGAGATGTCGCAGACACATGCTTCGCCGCCGGCGTGGCTGGCGACGAGGCTGAGTAGGCGAAGACGCACGGGATCTCCCAGTGCCTTGAACATCCGAGCCAGATCTCCGGCCCAATCGGCGTTCAGGGGTTCGCGGATCAGCGGCGAGCAGCAGTCACCATCGAGGAACGACCGTTCTTGATTCGACATTCGTCTATATTGACGTTTGTCGAATCAGCCGTCAAGTGAACAGTCGTCGGCCTGTTCGGTAGAGGACACCGAGCACGACCACGATGGTTCCGACGACGATGGACGACACCGGCAACGTTGCGATCAGTACCACGCACCCGATGCTGCCGATCACCGGTAAGGCCCGCGGGTAGCGGCGATTCTCGGCATCCTGGGTGTACGCGCTGAGATTGGCCACCAGGTAGTAGAGCAAGACTCCGAACGACGAGAAGCCGATGGCGTCACGCAGATCGACCACCAGGACCAGCACGACGACGATCACGGCGAGGGTGATCTCGGCCCGGTGCGGAACCGAATAGCGCGGATGGACCGCGGTCAGATACGACGGCAGATCGTCGTGGCGGGCCATTGCCAGCGACGTGCGTCCGATGCCGGCGATCAGCGCCAGCAACGCTCCCAGTGCGGCGAGGCCGGCGCCGATCCGCATCAGCGGCGACGCCCACGACTGTCCCGACGCCCCCACGAGATCGACTAATGGGGCAGGCGACGAGGCCAGGAGATCGGGGCCGAGAACCGACAGCAGTGTCAACGCAACCACCGCGTAGACCACCAGCGCGATACCGAGGGCGGACACGATGGCACGCGGAATGGTGCGCTCGGGTCGGACGACCTCCTCGCCGAGGGTGGCGATACGCGCGTACCCCGCAAAGGCGAAGAACAGCAGCCCCGCCGACTGCAGAATTCCGTACCACCCGTTCTCGGTGAACGAGCCCAGTCCGCCGACGGCGGGGCCGGACGAGCCTGTGAGGCCGAGGACCACTGCGATGACGAGGACGGTGAGCACGGCAGCGACGAGGATCTTCGTCAGCATGGCCGTGCGGGTGATGCCGAAGTAGTTCACCGCTGTCAATGCGATAATGGCAAGCGCCGCAACGAGTTCTGTGTAACCGGCAGGTGCGACATACGCCGCGAACACCAGTGCCATGGCCGCCGAACTCGAGGTCTTGCCGATGACGAAGCTCCAGCCGGCCACGAATCCGGGCCACTCGCCGAGTCGTTCACGACCGTAGATGTACGTGCCACCCGAGGTCGGGTACTGGGCGGCCAGCTGCGCGGACGAGGTGGCGTTGCAGAACGCCACGACCGCGGCAATGGCAAGACCGATGAGCAGGCCCGCACCTGCAACGGCCGCAGCGGGGGCGAACGACGCGAACACTCCGGCCCCGACCATCGAACCGACACCGATGACGATGGCGTCGAAGAGCCCGAGTCGACGGGCCAGTGGCTGCGTCACGCTCGAAACCGGTTCTCGATCACGGCGGTAACTGTAGGTGCTGCAATCGGCCCAGCGTAGGTCGTGTCAGCATAGGTCCTGTCAGCGCAGTTCCTGGAACTCCGACAGCAGCGCGAAGGTGGCCTCGCACAATTCGGTCTGCGTCAGCAAGATGCCGATGGTCCCGTCCGGGTCGACGAAGAAGTCGGTGCCCTGCCCGCCGGACCAGCCGTACCGACCGAGGTGATCTCCTTCGGTGACGACCGAGACGCCGAATCCCCACCCCGTACCCGGCCAGAAGCCGGGGTAGAAACTCTCGTCGGTCTTGATCGACGCAGGCACCTGGTCGTGTGTCATCAGCTCCAGGTGCTCGGTCGACACCGACGTCGTGATCGCGCGAAGGAAGCGGTGAAAATCGGTCACCGTGGACACCAACTCGCCGTGACTCACGTCGACAGGGTGCGGTCCCGCGTAGGGCCCGCCTGCGGCGGGTTCGGTTTCGATCAACGACCCGTCCTCGAACCGGTAGGCCGCCGTCAGGCGATGGCACCGGTCGGTCGGCACCCACAGTCCGGTGTCGGGCATATCGAGTGGTGTGAACAGGTCGTCGCGGAGGTGATCCTGCAGAGACCGGCCGACGATGCGGGAGACGAGGATGCCGAGGATCGCGAAGCCGTGGTGGTAGCGCCACCCAGCACCGGGCTGAAAAGCCAGCGGAAGATCCGCCATGCGTGTCAACCACTCGTCCGCGCCGAGCGGAGACGGCGCGGATCCGGCTTCCGTGTCGTTGTCCCTCATCGCCCGGGCCAGCGGGGTGTCTCCCATCTGAATTCCGTACCCACTGGTGTTGGTGAGCAAGTGCCGCAACGTGATCGGTCGGTCCTGAGGAACGGTGTCGTCGAGTGCAGCGTCGGGGCGGGTGAGCACGGGGCGGCCCGCGAGTTCGGGAAGCCAGGGCACGACGTCGTCGTCCAGCGTCAGTCGGCCCGCGTCCACGAGCCGCAGGGCGGCCACGCTGGTGACGATCTTGTTCATCGACTGAATCCGGACGATGGCGTCGATTGCCATCGGTGGACCGCCGACCGCCGATGATCCGACCGCGATGGGTTCCGCATCAGGGCCGCCCAGGAGTGCTACCGCCCCCGGCATCAGTCCGGCGTCGACGTGCCGGGTCAACAGTTCGCGCACGGTTCCGCTCACGGACTCATCGTGTCACCGGAGCCATCCGGATGCCAACGATCGCTACTTCTTGTTCTGATACACGTCCGGGATGCCGTCGTGGTCGTCGTCGCGGGTCTCTTCGATGTAGATGTCCCGGTACGCCTTGTTGCGGGTTCGCAGAATGATCGAGGCGATGGTGGCCGCAATGATCGAACCGGTCAGCACCCCGACCTTGACGTGATCGTCGCGCTGAGTTCCTTCGCCGAAAGCGAGGTCGCCGATCAGTAGCGACACGGTGAAGCCGATACCGGCGAGCATCGCTACGCCGAAGACGTCGAGCCATTTCAGTCCGGCATCCAGTGTCGCCCTGGTGAAACGGGATACGAGATACGTAGTGCCGAAGATGCCGATGGCCTTGCCGATGACGAGGCCGGCGATGATGCCGATGGCGATCGGATCGGTCAGTGCACTGCGAAGACCGGAGAATCCACCTACGGTCACGCCGGCAGCGCAGAAGGCGAAGAGCGGCACCGCGATTCCCGCGGAGATGGGCCGAATCTTGTGCTCGAAGTGTTCGGCGAGACCGGGGCCCGCTTCGGGGCCGCCGTTGGCCTTGCTCCGGATCACCGGAACGGCGAAGCCGAGCAGAACGCCCGCGACGGTGGCGTGGACGCCGGACTCGTGCATGAGTACCCACGTCACCACGGCCAACGGAATGAGAACCCACCACGAGCGGACGCGCATCTGCACGGCAACGGCGAACAGGGCAAGCGGAATCAGCGTCAGTCCGAGCGCGACGAAGTTGATGTCGTCGGTGTAGAAGATTGCGATGACACTGACGGCCAGGAGGTCGTCGACCACGGCCAGAGTCAGCAGGAAGGTTCGCAACGCGGTCGGAAGATGCGTGCTGATCACCGCGAGAACGGCGACGGCGAACGCGATGTCGGTTGCGGTGGGAATGGCCCAGCCGAGGAGCGCGCCGTCCCCGGTGCCTAGGTTGAACAGCACGAAAATGACTGCGGGAACGATCATTCCGCCGACGGCCGCGGCCACCGGCAATGCGGCGCGTGCCGGATCGCGCAGATCACCGGCAACGAATTCGCGTTTGAGCTCGAGTCCGACGACGAAGAAGAAGATGGCCAGCAACCCGTCGGCGGCCCACGTCGAGAGCGTCAGATCGAGATGCAGTGCCGAGGGCCCGACGCGGGTGCTCATCAGCGAGTCGTATGCCGCGGACCAGGGTGAGTTGGCCCAGATCAACGCGACAAGAGTGGCGACGAGGAGCAATGCGCCACCGACGGTTTCCTTGCGGAGAATCTGCGCGACCCGGTCGGCCTCGGACCAGGAGCCGCGAGAGAACAGCGGCAATCGTGCTTTCGGTGTGGTTGAACCAGTCGGACTCGGTGAATCAGACACAGTGACAAAGCCTTTCGGTAGCAACGTCGTGCCGTGCGAACCCGTCGAATCGAAGGGCATGTGCGCAGCACAGAACAGTTGCCGACCAGACTTCCCGGCGCACCGTGGATGATCCTATCGCGCCGAGGCCGATCTCGACGAACTCTTCAGTCAGCGGACGCTGGGTACGAACTTCGCCAGCGCGCGCCAGCCGAGCAGCAGAACCGCGGTGGACAGGGTTGCCACGACGATGAACGACCCAGCTGTTCCTTGCCCGGTCACCGCACGCAGGACCATGCCGAGAGCGACCGTCATCACCCACACGACGATGCCCGTCGGGACGATGAGGAACGCGTCGAACTTGTTGCGGTACAGCGCGAATGTGACGGTCCAGCCGATGGCCGCACCGACGACGAACGGCCAGGCGGTGTGGAGCAGGCCGGACAGCGCGGTGGCCTCGGCATGGCTGCGACGGCCGATCGCGGCGAAGAGCAAGACCATCAGCAGGTCGAGGACGGCAGCAACTACGGGGGATCGAAACTTCACGCGCCCCACTGTAGACACCGATAGCGAACGGCCCGTACCGCGAATGCGATACGGGCCGTTCGGTGGGCCTCCCGGCGTGGATCAATGTGGGTTTCAGTCGCTTGGACTGCAACAAAGCCGCATTGATCCGGAAGGGGGGGAGGGTGAAGCGGGGCAGAATTACGCCTGCAGTCCGGCTTCGATTTCCAGGTTCAGCGTGATCTTGTCGCCGACGACTGCGCCGCCGCCTTCGAGGGGCATGTCGATGCTGATGCCGAAGTCCTTGCGGTTGATGACGGTGCTGGCCTCGAAGCCGGCGACCGGTCCGTTGCCCATGCCGGCGTTGACGCCGTTGAACTCGAGCTTGAGATCGATGGAGTTGGTGACGCCGTGGAGGGTGAAGTCACCGGTGACGATGAAGTCTCCGCCGTCGGCCTTGACCGAGGTGGACTTGAACGTTGCGGTGGGGAACTTCTCGACCTCGAAGAAGTCGGCGGTCTTGAGGTGGCCGTCGCGCTGGGCGTTGTCGGTCGTGATCGAGGTGACGTCGATCTCGGCGTCGACAGAGGGGGTGCCGTCGGCAGCGACGGTGATGGTGCCGGTGAAGGCCTGGAAACGGCCGCGGACCTTGCTGACCACCAGGTGGCGGACGGTGAATCCGACGGTGGAGTGGGCTGCGTCGATGGCCCAGGTGCCTGCGGTGAGCTCGGGAAGTGCAATGGCGGTGGTCATGGTGACTCCTAGTGGGTTGAAGTTTCAATGCTCATAGTACACAAGCGGACCAGGGTCCGTATATATTCCAGGTGAACGGAAAGTGACGAACGCCACTGACCGTCTGCGTTTATGCCGGCTCCGGATCGCCATTCGCGTCCCGGCTGTTCTCGGTGCGTCGCAGCTCGGCGGTCTCCTGCTGTTCGAGCGCAATATCGAACTCGAGATCGGCGTGCTGGTGCTTGCGGAAGAGCACCAGAAACACGACCCACCCGACGATGGCGACAAGGATGAAACTGACCCCGCGATAGACCAGCGCCGACGCGACCGCCTGCGACGCGGTGATCGATGCGGCGCTGGTCAAGAACGCGATGAGGGTGGCGTCGACGACAACCAGGCCGCCCGGCGCGAGTGGAACGGATCCGACGGCTTTGCCCGCCGCGAAGGCGATGAGCAAACCGGACAGTCGTGGATCCGCGCCGACGGCGAAGCACGCGAACGCCAGGCAGGCCACGTCGCCGAGTCGATGTACCGCCGACCACGACAGCGTGAGCGCCCCGTCGCGTTTGCCGAGCTGGACGGACTGAATCTGACCGATGATCTTGTCGATGCCCTCGGCCCCGGCATCGAGCTCGTGGTTTCGGAACGCGTTGTAGCGACGCAGTCCCCAGCGCGCGACGGTCTTGATCGACTGGGGGTGATTCGAGATGTAGCGGACGGCGACGACGATCGCGATGACTCCGGCGATCGGCAGCACCACGGTGAACGTGTTGAACGAACTGCCGACGACCAATCCTCCGGCCACCCCGAGGACGGCCAGTCCCGCTGCGGCGATGACGCCGGAGATGGCCAACTGCCACGACGCCACCACCGGGCTCGCGCCCCAGCGACGGGTCTCGCGATAGGTGAACGCCGTCGAGAAGACCTGCCCGGCGGGGAGGGTGAGCGCCATCGCGGTACTGCCGTAGATGACGGCCACGGACTTACGCTGACGTACTTTCACGCCGCCTGCGTCGAGTAATTGTTTCTGTACTCGGCCGAATGCGCTCAGCGACACTGCCTGCGCGAGGATGCAGGCCGCCAGCCAACCCCAGTGGATTTCACGAACGGCGGTCCAGGATTCGTGCAGCCGCGGCCATAGGTAGATCGCCTCGCCCACCAGCAGCGCAACCAGGGCGATTCCAGCGATCCATTTGAGCCACCGGAGCCGGTTTCGCGGACGCCGCACTCCGGGTCCGCGGGTGGAGCTGGGGTCGGGCACCTTGTCAGACTAACCGTCGCCGGGTGTGGCGTCGGGATACTCGACCGGCCAGGCCAGGTGGGTGGCCCGTCGTCGACCACGCAGTTGAACCTGGTCTCCCAACTCCCACTGTTCCTGTTCCTCGTCGTCGGCGAAGTACAGGGCCGAGGTCGACGCCAGGACGCGTCCAGGGCGCAGTTTCGCCAGCTCGGTGAGTCGCGATGCCTCGTTGACCGGGTCTCCGATGACGGTGTACTCGAAGCGTTCCGAGGCTCCGATGTTGCCGGCGACGGCAAGACCCGCCGAGACGCCGATGCCGATGTCGAGGCCGGTGATCTCGTTCAGTGCGAATCGCAGTTCACGGGCGGCGGCGAGCGCGGCGGTAGGGGCGTCCGGACGATCGAGTGGGGCTCCGAATATCGCGAGGGCCGCGTCGCCCATGAATTTGTTGACGAAGCCGTGATGACGTCCGACGACATCGACGACGACGCGGAAGAACTCGTTGAGCAACACCACGACCTCGCTCGGTGGGCGCTCGGAGGCGGTGGCAGTGGAGCCGACCATGTCCACGAACAGGACCGCGACGAATCGTGTCTCGCCGCCGAGTTCGGTACCGAACTGCAATGCGCGACGCGCCACGTCCTCGCCGACATGCTGGCCGAACAGCTCTCGCAGGACGCGTCGTTCGGCTGATTCCTCCATCATGCGGTTGAAGCCGACCTGCAGGCGCCCGATCTCGCTGCCGTCGAACACGTCGACCTCGACGTCGGTCTCGCCACGCTGAACGCGTTCGATGGCGCTGTGCAGCTGGCTGATTGGGTCCGAGATCTGGCTCGCGGTGAGCATCGACAGGACGAATGCCTGCACGATGGCCAGCACACTGAGCAGGATGATGGCGACGGCGAGGGCGTTGGGGGAGAACACCAGATCGGTGGTCAGCTGGGTGGCGCACAGCAGGATGATGCCGATGACGGGCATCAACGTTCCCAGTCCCCACGTCATGGCCATGCGGGTACCGACGCCGGGCGTCATCGTGCGATCGAAGCGGCCCTCGCTCAGAGCCATCGCCGCGACCGGCCGCAGGATGCGCTCGCCGAGCATGTAGGTGAATCCGAAGGTGACCGTCGCGGCCATTCCGACGGTGACGATGACCGCGATCGACAGCGACGGCATCTCCGCGATGGTCAGCAACACGAAGATGATGCCGCCGATGATCCACAGAATCAGGTGCACGATCGCCTGACGCAACGGCGCGTGCAGCGTCGTCATCTGTTCCTTGCGGGTGGGCGGACCACCGCGGAGCTGCCACCTGATGACCGAGCGCAGCAGTGTGTACGCGTAGATCAGGCTGACCACCAGGGCGACACCCAGATAGGCGCCGAAGATGTACACGTTGCGGACACGATCGGCGACGATCGATTGCGATTCGGGGATGGGCAGGCCGTAGCGCACGAACGCGAACACGAGCACGGCCCCGAAGACATTGGCGATGAGCATCGAGAACATATAGAGCGGCCAGCGACTCTTCAGAGTGAGCGAGACCGCTCGGAAAGATGCCAGCACAGGTTAAATTTAGCGGGTGAGCACCGACGAGTTGCGGGCGCAAGGTACGGGGGCGTCCCCGGGCCCCACTTCGGCGGCAGATTCGGTGCACCCGCTGGTGCGGGTCGGGGCGGAATGGACGTGGCGAATACTTGTCCTGTTCGCCGGATTCATCACTTTCGCGTACGTGGTGGCGAAGCTGAGCACCGTCGTCATTCCGTTGGGTCTTGCACTGTTGGCGTCGGCGATGCTCGTGCCGGTCGTCGACTGGATGCATCGACGCGGAGTGCCGCGAGCCGTCGCGGTGATCATCGTGATCATTGCCAGCATCGGCGTCGTCGCCGGGATCATGACCTTCATCGTCGAGCAGTTCATCGAAGGTCTGCCGCAGGTGGGCGATCAGTTCACCCAATCGATCAACGGCGTCGAGGAATGGCTCAGCAGCGGACCGCTGCACATCAGCGAGGACCAGATTCGGCAGGCCACCGACAACCTGGTCAAGGTCATTCAGGACAACCAGGAAGCCGTCACCAGCGGAGCACTGACGACCGCCGCGGTGATCGGTGAGATTCTCACCGGCGCACTGTTGACACTGTTCACGCTCATCTTCTTCCTGTACGGCGGCGATCAGATCTGGCAGTTCGTCACCCGGCTCGCGCCGACCGGAGCCCGCAGGAAGATCCGTACCGCGGGCATCCAAGGTTTCGGGTCTCTGGTGGGATACGTCCGCGCGACGGTTGCCGTGGCGGCCGCGGATGCCATCGGCATCGGTGCCGGTCTCGCCATTCTCGGTGTGCCGCTGGCTCTCCCGCTGGCCTCGTTGGTGTTCATCGGCGCGTTCATCCCGATCATCGGTGCCGTGTTGACCGGATTCGTGGCCGTGTTCATCGCCCTGGTGACGAAAGGCCTGATCACCGCAGTGATCACCCTCGGCATCGTGGTCGCCGTCATGCAGCTCGAAGGGCATGTGCTGCAACCACTTCTGCTCGGACGCGCGGTACGGCTGCATCCACTGGCGGTGGTGCTGTCCATCACCGTCGGAATTCTGCTCGCCGGCATCGTCGGTGGCCTGCTCGCAGTGCCGATCGTCGCAGTGCTCAACACCGCCGTGCGGTCGCTGCTCGCCGACGATCCGGAGGAGGTCTACGAGGAACTCGAACCGACCGACCCGCTGTACGCGGCCGAAGCGAGTGATCCGCACACACCTCCCGGTGCCGACGAGCCCGATCGACTTGCCAAGGGAGAACTGAAGATTCCGGGCCAGAACACCGATGCGGACGGCTGATCGGGTGCGGACCACGCTCACCTCGTCCGATCCCGACACCCCGCTGTGGCGGGCCTCGCAGGCCTTTCGCCTGATCACCCTCGTCTACGCCGTCAGCTACCAGGTCGCCACCGTCGACAACTACACCAATCCCCGCTTGAGCTGGGTGTTCGTTTCCCTGATGGCCGTGTGGTCCGGGGCATCGGCGTTGATGCTGGCGCGCGCATCGCTGCCACGGTGGCAGGTGGTGCTCGCCGATCAGGTGATAGTCATCGCCCTGATGGCCTCGACGCGGCTGGTGGCCGATTACGACTGGTACAGCACCCGCCAAACCCTGCCCACCACGCTGTGGGCCACCAATGCCGTCATCTCCGCGGCAATCCTGTTGGGCCCCAAGGGAGGGATTGCATCCGGTGTCGTGATGTCGGTGGTCAGCGCGCTCGTTCGCGATCGCTTCGACTCCGACCTCTGGTCCGACGCCACTGCTCCGGTATTGCTCTCGGCCGGGCTGGCGCTGGGGATGGCGTCGAACACTGCCCGTCGCGCTCACGAGGAGCTGCAACGCGCAGCCCGATCGGCCGCGATCACCGAGGAACGTGAACGACTTGCCCGGCAGGTGCACGACGGGGTACTGCAGGTACTGGCCCTCGTGCGCCGGCGAGGGCTCGAAATAGGCGGGCCTGCTGCAGAACTCGCGAATCTTGCCGGTGAGCAGGAAGTCGCGCTGCGCGTGTTGATCTCGGAACAGGCCGCTCCGCGCGATGATCACACCGGTTCGATCGTGGACGTGCGCGCGTTGCTGCGCACGCAGGCCGGTACTGCAGTCTCCGTCTCCACTCCGGCCGACCCGGTGCTCGTCGAATCCGAAGTGGCCGAGGAACTCGCCGCAGTGGTGGCAACTGCACTGTCCAACGTCGAACTCCATGCAGGGTCCGAGGCCAAGGCGTACGTGTTGCTCGAGGACGTCGACGGAGAGCTGATCGTCAGCATCCGCGACGACGGCCACGGCATTCCCGCCGGACGGCTCGCCGCCGCCGAAGCCGAGGGTCGGATGGGCGTCTCGAAATCGATACTCGGCCGCGTCGAATCCCTTGGTGGCACAGCACTGCTCGATACCGCCGACGGCGAGGGGACCGAATGGGAGATTCGTCTTCCGAGAACGAAGGGACTTCGATGACAGAGGAAACGAATTCCGAGATCGCGGTGATGGTCGTCGACGATCACCCGATGTGGCGTGACGGCGTCGCCCGAGATCTCGAGGCCGCCGGATTCAGGGTCGTCGCCACCGCGGACGGCGTCGCCGCTGCCGGACGCCGCGCCCGAGCCACCACTCCCGACGTCGTGCTGATGGACATGCACCTGCCAGACGGCAACGGGGCCGACGCCACCGTCGCTGTCCTGGAGGCGTCGCCCGAGACCAAGATCCTGGTGCTCTCGGCTTCTGCCGAACGCAGCGACGTGCTCGACGCGATCAAGGCGGGCGCGACGGGTTACCTGGTCAAGAGTGCATCGGCGGAGGAGCTGTTCGACGCCGTCCGCGCCACCGCAGCCGGGCAAGCCGTGTTCACTCCCGGTCTCGCGGGCCTGGTCCTCGGGGAGTTCCGGCGGATGTCGTCGTCGCCCGAACCGGAATCCGATACGCGCCCCACGCTGACGGACCGGGAAACCGAGGTATTGCGACTGGTGGCAAAGGGTCTGAGCGCCAAGCAGATTGCGACGCGATTGACGCTCAGTCACCGTACCGTCGAGAACCATGTGCAGGCGACGTTGCGGAAATTGCAGCTGGCCAACCGTGTCGAACTGACTCGCTATGCCATCGAGAAGGGGCTGTAGGGGTTTGCGTCTCGGGCCGACGGGCACTCTTGACCCCATGACCGACAACAAAGCAGTGGACACCACCGTCGACCCGGCGAAGCACTCGAAGGGCGTCGACGCCGATCTCGATCAGACCGGTGCCGAACGCGACGAGGCGGTCGACGAGTTCGACGGCCATCTCGACGGATCGGGTGACGAGCCTTCTCTACCGACGCCCGAGCCGACCCACGTGGCCGACAAATCCGACGAGAAGACCGTCACGCGCTCCGAGTAGCGCTACTGCGCACACAGCTTGCCGAGCGCGAACTTGGCGACCGGTACGTACGGCAGGACCAGGGGCATCGGTCCGTCGATCGTCAGCCAGGCCCTGGTCCCGTTGGGGCGTGAGACGACGCCGTGCGTCAGGTCGACTCCGATGGCCTGGTTCTGGAACCACGCCGACCATGCCCAGGTCCACGACCGCTCGTCGACCGAGTGCACCCGAAAGTCGATCGGCAATCCCAGCGGCCCCAGCACTCGGCCGGTGCTGTCCGCGGTGAGTCGCTCGCCACGATATTCGACGCCGATGATCTGGGGAGCCCAGGTTTTCCATGCCGTCGGCTCCATGTAGCGCTCCCAGACCTCGGGCGCTGCGGCGTTTCCGGTGGATTGCAGTGTCACTCGCATCTGTTCCACCTACCCGCTGGTAGCGCTCCCCACACAGAAATTTCGCGAGGGTTCGGCCACTGTCCATCGCTGCGGTGCCCGGTGGACGTCCGGGTGGGAAGACTGGTCGGGTGCGCATCGTGCAGGTGGCCAACTTCTACGGACCTCGGTCCGGCGGTTTGCGGACGGCCGTCGACGAGCTGGGATCGGGCTACGTCGCTGCTGGTCACGAGGTGGCGCTGATCGTGCCGGGAGCGCAATGGAGCGAGGAACTGCTGCCCTCGGGGGTGGTGCGCATCGAGGTGCCCGCCCCGCAGATCCCGTGCACCGGCGGCTACCGGGTTGCCGACCCGCGGAGAGTGTCGGCGGTGGCGTCCGGGCTGCGGCCGGACGTGATCGAGGTATCGGACCGGCTGACGCTGCGCGGCATGGGAAGCTGGGCCGCGCGGCGGGATGTACGCAGCGTGATGATCTCGCACGAACGCCTCGACCGTCTGCTGGCACAGACGATGCCGATGCGCTGTGCGCGTCCCATTGCCGATCTGGCCAACCGCCGCACCGCCGAGCAGTACGACGCCGTTGTGTGTACCACCGAGTTCGCGCAACAGGAGTTCGAGCGCATCGGGGTTCACAACGTGCATCGGGTGCCACTCGGAGTGGATCTCGACCTGTTTCATCCGCGGCGTCGGCACGTGGGTGATCGGTCTGCATGGTTGGCCAACGCGGATCGTCTGCTGGTGCACTGCGGCCGCTTGTCGGTGGAGAAGCACGTCGAGCGAAGTATCGATTCACTTGCTGCACTGAATGATTCGGGCATCCGCGCGCGATTGGTCATTGCCGGCGACGGTCCCCGCCGGGCCGGCCTCGAACGACGCGCCCGAGGCCTCCCGGTGGACTTCCTGGGCTTCGTCACCGGCCGGTCGACCGTCGCCGCGCTGTTGGCCTCGGCCGATATCGCCCTTGCCCCCGGCCCACACGAGACGTTCGGACTCGCCGCGCTGGAATCACTGGCAGCAGGTACACCCGTCGTCGTCTCCGAGACCTCGGCGCTGGCGCAGATCGTCACCCCGCACTGCGGAGGATCCTCGAAGAACACTGCCGACGGGTTCGCTGCGGAGATCGAGCGAGTACTCGAACTGCCGGTGGACGGCCGTCGTATCGCCGCCAGGTTGCGTGCCGAGGAGTTCGGCTGGCCCGCATCGGTGTCCGGAATGCTGTCGGTTCTCGGCGGTCGCGCAGCCTGAGATCTTCGCTACCCTGAGTGCATGGAGGCAAGGGATCTGCGAGTGTCCGATGCCGAACGTGAACACGTCGGGCAATTGCTGCAACGCGCGGTGGGGCAGGGCATGCTCTCGCTCGGTGAGTTCACCGAGCGAATGGACACCGCCCTGGCGTCGAAGACGCGCGGTGAGCTGAACTCGGTTCTCGTCGACCTGCCCGGGATGCACCTGGCCGAGGAGCATGGCCCGGCACCGAAACCCTTCGCCGCGCCGACCCCGCAACAGCCTCCACGCCGTGTTGTTCAGGAGCATTGGGGGCACGGCGGCGGCGCGTCGGACACACTGCGCGGCACCATGTCCACCATCACCCGCAAGGGACCGTGGAACGTGCCGCCGAGCCTGCGCGTCTCCACCCGCATGTCCACGGTGACGCTCGACTTCACCCAGGCAGTCATGTCGACGCAGGTGGTCGAGATACACGTCGACGACTACTGCAGCACCGTGACACTGATCGTGCCCACCGAAGCGACCGTCGACCTCAACGGTGTCGACACGGTGGCGGGCAGCGCCACCAACAAGGTCCGCACCGGCCCGCCCTACGGGCCGCTGCATCTTGTCGTGTCGGGCAAGGTTCGGTTGGGCTCGGTGACCGCAAAACATCCCTTCGGCAGCTCGATCCGCAGGATGTTCGGCTAGAGATTCGGCTGTTTTACTCGAGAGAACCGAGTAGCACTACTCACGCTTTTCGGCGGCAATGCTCGCAGTATCTAACCCATGACTTCTTCCCAGAACTCCGGGCTGGATCCGCAACTCGTCGCGCGACTGTCCAGTCGCTTCGATTCCCTGGGCGACCACATGCGTCAGGTGGCCGTCGATCTGCAGACCTTGCAGTCGCAACTCGGTGCCGCTCCCCAGGCTCCTGCTCGTGCTCCTCAGGCCCCTGCCCCGGTGCCGCCTGCTCCCGTTGCGCTGTCCTATGCGCCGCCTTTCGTGCCGCAGCAGCTCCCACCGCAGAACTACGGTCAGCCGATGTATCGGACCATGGGGCAACCCGCGGGTCAGCCTGCGGGTCAGCCGGTGGGCCAGCCGGTGGGTCGCACTCAGCCGGCCGCCCCTGGTCCGGTTGCAACGCCACGCGGGCCTGTGGTCGCGCCGCGTCCCTCCGCTCCGCCGAGGGAGCCCTGGTGGCAGCGCGACGGGGTCATCAGTCGTCTGCTGGCCGTCGCCGGGGCCGGCGTCACCCTCGTCGGTGTCGTGATGCTGTTGGTGCTCGCGGCGCAGGCCGGGTGGTTCGGCCCACCGCTGCGGGTCGCGGCCGGAGCCGTCTTCTCCGTTGCGCTGATCGGTGCGGGCGTTCGGGTGTTCGGGCGCTCCGGTGGACGGGTCGGCGGAATTGCTCTCGCTGCCACCGGCATCGCGGGCCTGTACCTCGACGTGCTTGCGACCTCCGTTCTGTACGGCTGGCTCGATCCCGTGATCGGGCTGATCGTCGCATTCGGAATTGCAGCTGCCGGAACAGCTCTGGCGGTGCAGTGGAAGTCGCAGCCGATGGCAGTGTTGATTCTGGTCGGCGTCGCGGTGTGCGGCCCGGTACTGACCGAGGGCCTCACCCTGGCGTTGATCGCATTCTTCATCGCCACGTATGTCGCCGGCTTCCCCGCCCAGATCGGTCGGAATTGGCAGATCCTGCAGGTTGTTCGGACCGTTCCCCTCGTCGGCACGGTGTTGACTGCGGTCGCCACTGCCGACATGAACGGCTCGACGGATAACTACTGGCTGCTCCTGGCAATCGTGCTCACGGCTGTACTCGGTATCGGAATGTCGCTGGAGCTGTTGCGCCGCAACGTCTCCGATGTGGTTGCGACCGTGATGATCGCCCTGCCGGCGCTGCCGGTCCTGCTCTCCGTCGACATCTTCGACCGCGGTGTTACCGTCACCCTTCAACTGGTTCTCGCTGCTGCCGCAGTAGCGATCGTGGCTGTGGTGAGCTGGTTGCCGGGACATGCTCGCATCACGGTCGCGGTGATCGGTGCCCTGGCCACGTTGCAGGCTGCAGTCGAGTCGACGACCCTCGAAATCCGTCCGGTCGTGCTGTTCGCTGTCGCCCTCGCTCTGCTCGCCGTGGCGCACAGCACTCGCTCGACACTTGCATACCTGATCGGCAGCGGATTCGGCGTGATCGGTGCACTGATGTTCGTCTCGGTCTGCCCGCCCCGGGCGCTGTTGGACTCCGATTTCGCCGTCGGCAGTGCAGGCATCGTGATCGGTGGAATCCTGCTGGCTGCAACGGCTTTCGCCTTCGCCTATGTACTGGCCGAGTTGGACCTGGTCGACGACGGAATGCAGACCCTCGCCATCGTCTGCGGTGTACTCGCGCTCTACGGACTGACGGCGTCGACGGTCATGCTCGGCATCGGAATCGGCGGCGAATCAACAGGATTCACGGCAGGTCACACTGCCGCGACCATCGAGTGGATGATCGCAGCCTTCGCGCTCCTGGCCTTCGGGCTGCGTAGCGTCACGCACGCCCATGCGGCACTCGTGGCCGGACTGGCCCTGACGGCGGCGGCCATCGCGAAACTGTTCCTCTTCGACCTCGTCGCGCTGGACGGACTGTTCCGAGTCATCGCTTTCATCGCAGTGGGTCTGCTGCTGCTGATCGCGGGCACCCGATACGCCAAGGTGTTCGCCGATCGCGAGAGTGCGGCAGTTTCTTCCTGATCCCCTGCTGCGTCGATGGACCATTGCACACGTCTCGGCGGTGCAATGGTCCATTCACGCGTTGCGGGGACAGGCGCGTCAGTCGTCTTTCGGGACGGTCTCGCCGAGTCCGAGCTTGCGCTGCATTCGTTTCATTCCGGCCGGTGCCCACCAGCTGGCGTCGCCGAGCAGTTTCATCGTCGCGGGCACCAGGAACATGCGGATGACGGTCGCGTCGATGATCAGAGCGGCGATCATGCCGTACGCGATGTACTTCATCATCACCAGATCGGAGAACGCGAATGCCCCCGTGACGACGATGAGGATCAAGGCCGCGGCGGTGATGATGCGACCGGTGTGAGAGGAGCCGATATGGATGGCTTCGCTTGTACTGGAGCCCTTTTCGCGAGCCTCGACCATCCGGGACAGGAGGAATACCTCGTAGTCGGTGGAGAGTCCGAAGACGATTGCCGCGATCAGCAACAGAATCATCGCCATGATCGGTCCGGGGGTGAAATTCATCCAACCGGCTCCGTGGCCGTCGATGAAGATCCACGTCAGAATTCCCATCGTGGAACCGAGCCCGAGCGTCGTCATCAGTACCGCCTTGATGGGCAGCACCAGCGATCCGAATGTCAGGAACATCAGTACCGTGACGACGACGACGACCAGTGCCGCCATCAGAGGCAGGCGGTCGACCATCGCATCGATCGAATCCCGTTCGATCGCAGGCGTTCCCGTCACCTGCATCGTCGTGCCGTCCGGAGTGTCGATGCTGCGAAGGAATTCGATGGCGGGCGCGCTGTCGTTCCGATCGATCAACCCGGCCTTGAAGACGATGATGCCGTCCTTGCTGGCACCGACCGGGGTGAATTGCTCGATCAGGCCGGGTGCGTTGTTCGCCTGGGTGGTGATGGCTGCGAGTGTGGAACCCTGCGCGTTCTGGATGACCAGTTTGATGGGCTCGGTGCGTTGGCCGGGGAACAACTCGTCGAACTGTTCCTGCGCCACTCGCGTCGGATTATCCGGTGGCAAATACGTTTCGTTGATTCCGCCGAACGCGAGATTGCCGATGGGCAACGTCAGGGCCAGCAGTCCGAGAACGATGGTGACGACCACTTTGATGGGATTGCGCATGACCCAGTGCGTGAGCTTGCCCCACCTGCCGTTCTCGATCTCTTCCGAGGACTTCGTCTTGCGCATGAACGCGAGGCCGAGCGCATCGACGCGTGGGCCGAGAATCGACAGAATGGCGGGCAGGATGGTGATCGCGTTCAGGGCCGCGAGAGCAACCGTCGCAATCGAACCCAGGGCGACCGATCGCAGAAACCCGTGCGGAAACAGCAACAGGCCACCGAGGCACGCGACGATGATCGTCGCCGAGAACGCCACCGTGCGCCCGGCGGTCATGACTGTTCGACGGACCGCATCGGGCGTGGATCTGCCGTCTCCCAGCTCCTCGCGGAAACGGGAGACGATGAACAGGCCGTAGTCGATGGCCAAGCCGAGCCCCACCAGCGACACCACCGGTGCGACGAAGGTGTTGACCTCGGTGACGTGGGTGAACAGCTTCACGATGCCGTTGGCCCCGATGACCGTCAGCGCGCCGACGATGAGGGGAAGCGCGGCAGCAACAACGCCGCCGAAGACGAAGAACAGCAGCACCGCGACGGCGGGGATGGCGAGGACCTCCATGCGATGGATGTCGTCGGTCATCGTCGACTGCAGAGAGGCCGCCACCGCCTGCTGTCCGGCGACCTGCACATCGACACCGTCGATGTAGAAGGCGTTCTGCACGGCCTCGAAGTTCTCGGTCAGTTCGGTGTCGTTGCTTCCGACGATCGCGATGCTGGCGATGGCATGCTGCTTGTCGGCGGTGCCGAGCGCCGCGAGCACCGGTGCTTCCGCAGTTCTGAAATAGCTGCCGTTGATCTTCGCGATGCGGTCCGGGTGGTCGGCGACCAGCGAATCGAGATTCTGGATGATCGCGGCATCGAACGACGGATCGTCGATGTTCGAGCCCTCGGGAGCTGTGTAGAGCACGATGACATCGCCCTCGGTGTCACGCCCGAACGTCTCGTCCGCAAGATTGCTGGCCGCGGCCGACTGCGACGTCGGATCGTCGAATCCGCTCTGGCTCAGGTGGTCCGGTAGATCCCAGCCGTACGCCGCCAAGATCGCCAGCCCGGCCACCATCACCCCGAGAACGCTGTACCGAAGGCGGTGGACGAAGTTTCCCCATCGAACGAACACGTGTGTGTCACTCCCCCTCGGTGCACGCGGCGTCACCGCCTCGTGAATGAAACTTCGACCCCACTACGAGGCAGGAGTGTAGCCTGCGCAACGACCTATGCAGGTGAGCCGCTCACCTGCGCGGCAGCGCTCCATCAGCGTGAACGGTTGCGTTCCCTCGCAAGCAATTCGCTGACACTGAGTACCTGCCCGTTCTCACCGCCGCGATGACGGCCACTGTCGCCACCCTCGGTTGCCGGTGTCGCTCGACGGCCCGACGGCCTGTCGGACTCGGATCCGTTGGTGCCGGTGCGCTCGGAACCGGTGCGTTCGGACCCGTTGCGCTCGGACCCACGGTGTTCGGAGCCACGGTGTTCGGATCCATTGCTGCCGTTGTGCTCGGTGTCGTTGCCGGCGCGATGCTCGGTGCCATTGCTGCCATTGCTGGCGTTGTGGCCAAATCCGTTGCTGCTGTTGCCGTTTCGATTCGAGCTGTTTCCGGCTGACCCGTTCGGTGCAGAGCCGTTGTCAGCAGAGCCGTTGTCAGCAGAGCCGTTTCGAGCAGAGCCGTTCTCGCCGTGACCGTTCCGATCGGATCCGTTGACGGTCGCGTTCGGTCGACTCGGCGGCGACGCACTGGGTGCGCGCAGATCGGCGAGCCAACTCTCGATGGACCGTGAGTCCGGTTCCTCGGCTCGAGGTGCCCGAGCGGGGCGGGGTCGGCTGGGCGGTGCGACCGGCGGACGCGGTGTGCTCGGTGCGCGCGGCGGCTCGACCGACGGAGAATCCGCAACCGGATCGACCGAGGGCGCAGGTCGAACTACCTCTGCGGCCTGGGTCGGTTCCGGCTCGACGGCCGGACGTGGCCCTGCAGTAGGACGCGGCCCTGCGTTCGGATGCGGCTCCACGGTCGGACGTGGACGTTGTGGCGTCGGCTGATTCGGGGCAGAGCGCGGAGCTTGCTGCGCAGGGGGAGCGGCCGGAGTTTCGCGGGTCGGCTCGGGTGGTGTTGCCGGCCGTCCCGTCACACTGCGCCTCGACTCTTCTTTCGCGGCGTGGGTCGCCCGGATGGGGCCCGAACCATGGGGCGCGACAACAGGAATGGGCTCGGTGAGCGGTTCGCTGCGGCGCGGTGCCGGACGCAGCGGCGGTGCGACCGTGGTGGACGGTGCACCCCCGGCGAGGGCGAGCTCTGGCACATCGGCGATGGGGAGGAGCTCGTCCTCGAGGATGGTCTCGCCGAGTCCGAGCTTGCGCTGAATTCGCTTCATCCACTGCGGAGCCCACCAGCAATCGTCGCCGAGCAGTTTCATCGTGGCGGGCACGAGAAACATGCGGATGAGGGTGGCGTCGATGATGAGTGCGGCGATCATGCCGTACGCGATGTACTTCATCATCACCAGATCGGAGAATGCGAACGCTCCGGTCACGACGATGAGGATCAGGGCCGCGGCGGTGATGATGCGACCGGTGTGCGAGGTTCCGATTCGGATGGCTTCGCTTGTGCTGGCTCCCTTTTCGCGAGCCTCCACCATGCGCGAGAGAAGGAACACCTCGTAGTCGGTGGACAAGCCGAACACAATCGAGATGATCAGCACCAACACCGGAGCCATGATCGGACCAGGGGTGAAATTCATCAGCCCCGCACCGTTGCCGTCGATGAATATCCACGTCAGAATGCCCATGGTGGCACCGAGACCGAGGACGGTCATGAGCACCGCTTTGATCGGCAACACCAACGATCCGAACGTCAGGAACATCAGCAGCGTCACGATGAACACCACGAGGACGGCCATCAGTGGCAGTTTGTCGATGAGCGCGCTGATCGAGTCCTGCTCGATGGCAGGTGTGCCGCCGACGAGAACCGACGCTCCGTCCGGCACGTCGATACTGCGGAGGAAGTCGATGGCGGGTTTGGAATCGTTGCGATCGACCAGACCGGCCTTGAAGACGATGATGCCGTCCTTGCTGGCACCCACAGGGGAGAACTGTTCGACCAACCCGGGAGCGTTGTTCGCCTGGTTGGTGATCGCGGCTAGGTTGGCGCCCTGCGCATTGCTGATCACCAGTTTGATCGGCTCGGTGCGCTGACCGGGGAAGAGCGTGTCGAACTCGCCCTGCGCGACGCGGGTGACGTTGTCGGGAGGCAGGTAGGTCTCGTTGATGCCGCCGAATTTGATGTTGCCGACGGGCAGAGTCAGCAACACCAGACCGAGCACGATGGGCACGGTGACCTTGACGGGGTTGCGCATCACCCAGCGGGTGAGGCGGCCCCACATGCCGTTTTCGATTTCCTCGCTCGACTTGGTCTTGCGCATGAACTTCAGACCGAGCGCGTCCACGCGTGGGCCGAGGATCGCCAGCATGGCGGGCAGGATCGTGATGGCCGTCAGTGCCGCGAGCGCGACGGTGGCGATGGAGCCGTAGGCCACCGACTTCAGGAAGCCCTGCGGGAACAGCAGCAGTCCACCGAGGGACGCGACGATCATCGTCGCCGAGAACACCACGGTGCGACCGGCCGTCATGACGGTCCGGCGCACGGCCTGTGGCGTCGTGTAGCCGTCGCCGAGTTCTTCTCGGAATCTCGACACGATGAACAGTCCGTAGTCGATGGCCAGGCCGAGGCCGACCAGTGAGACCACGGGCGCAACGAACGAGTTGACTTCGGTGAAGTTGGTGAACACCTTCACGATGCCGTTGGCTCCGACGACGGTCAGGCCACCGATGATCAGCGGAAGCGCGGCTGCGACCACGCCACCGAAGATGAAGAACAGCAGCACCGCGACGGCCGGGATCGCCAGTAGCTCCATGCGGTGGATGTCGCCGGCCATCGTCGACTGCAGTGCGCCCGCCACGGCTTGCAGTCCGGTCACCTGCACGTCGACGCCGTCGATGTAGAAGACGTCCTTGACGGCTTGGAAGTTGTTGGTCAGCTCGGTGTCGTTGGCACCGGCGATGGCAACGCTGGCAATGGCGTGTTGCTTGTCGGTGGTGCCGAGCGCGGCGAGGTTCGGAGCAGTCGCCGTCCGGAAGTAACTGCCGTTGACCTTCTCGATCTGGTCGGGGTGGTCGGCGGCCAGAGAGTCGAGATTGGCGACGATCTTGGACTGGAAATCCGGGTCGTCGATGGTCGATCCCGCAGGGGCCGTGTAGAGCAGGATGACGTCACCCTGCTTGTCACGACCGAACGTGGTGTCCGCCAGACGGGCAGCCTGGGCCGATTCCGACGTCGGATCGTCCCAACCGCTCTGACTGAGATGGCTGTTGAGATCGAGACCGTAGGCTGCGAAGCCCAACAGCCCGGCCACCATGACACCGATAACGGTGTACCGCAGCCGGTAGACGATGTCTCCCCATCTGGCGAACACTTAAGAAACTCCTTGGCGCCCGACGAGCAGGGCGGACAGCGGTCGGAAGGGCTGCAGCCACGCGCCCTCGTCGGGGAGGGAGTCGAGACTCACCCGTGGCAGTGGCTCACGGAAGACGCCAGGAATGTCCTCGAGATCGAGAAATTCCAGGATGTCCGACGTGACAGCCCAGCTTGCGTGCTCCCGGAAACCCAGTACCTGGACCGGCACTCCGGTTGCTGCGATGGCCTCCAGCGGGCCCTTGAACGCTTGACCGTCGGCGGACGCGACCATGACCCCGGCGAGGCCGCCGTCACGGTTGCGGAAATCGATGTGGTCGAGCATGTCGGCGTCGACATCGCTGTCTTCGTCGACCTTGGGCTTGGCGAACACCGCGAAGCCCACGTTACGCAATGCTTCGACCCAGGGTCGGACGACATCGGCGCTACCGGGAGCAATATTGGTGAACACCGTCGCCTCGGGTTCGAGCGTCGCGGTGCCCGAGGTGGAGAGTTCGGCGGTGCGGCTGAGCAGCCAACGGCCCAGTGCATCGAACCGTGGGCGGTAGGCGGCGGTGGGTCTGCCACCCAGAATTGCACCCAGTCCCATGTCCAGGTTGGGGGCGTCCCAGACCAGTAGGACGCGCTTGCTGTGGCGCGATTCACCGATCGCGCCGAGTTCGGAGGGGTCGATCACGGTGTCGGGCATGTCCGTACTGACGCTCATGCTGTCTTCTTTCCCCAGATCAATTCCGTCACCGAGCTGCCGACCAGCTGTGCCTTGCCCTCGAACTTGGTCACCGGCCGCTCGTGCGTCATGGGCGATTCCCAATCGAGAACGGTCAAACCGGGTTCGGCGTTCCCGGCCTCGGCAATCCACTCAGCGTATTCGGCATGATCGGTGGCCACGTGCAGAACGCCGCCCGGCTTCAGTCGATCCGCGATCATCGCGAAGGTCGGCCCCTGCAGCAGGCGACGCTTGTGGTGGCGAACCTTGGGCCAGGGATCGGGAAAGAAGACCCGGACTCCGGTCAACGACTCCGACGACAACATGTTCTCGAGCACGTCCATGGCGTCACCGCGAAGCAGCCGGATGTTCTCGATGCCTTCTCGTTCGATCTGCTGCAGCGTCTGCGCCAGGCCGGGACGGTAGACCTCGACGGCCATGAGGTTGACGTGCGGCTCGGCCGAGGCCATCGCCGTAGTGGCCGTGCCGGTGCCCGACCCGATCTCGAGAATCGCCGGTCCGCTGCGGCCGAACCAGGCGGCGATGTCGATCTGCTCGTCGGCGACATCTCGGCCGATGCGCGGCCACAGGCTGTCCCAGGTGGTCTGTTGAGCCTCGGTCAGCGCTCCACGCCGAGAGCGGAAGCTCGTCACTCGTGGGTACAGCCGTGAGCCCCGTTCGTGGGTGCGCGCTGCGTTCTCCTCGGTGTCGACAGAGGTGTCCTGAGACTCGTTCACGGCTCCATTGTCGCGCATCGACGGGGCGTGTGACACGTGGGTCTCGAGTTGAAGTTGAGACTTGGCGTCCTGCCGCTGATCAGGGGCAGGAAGTCCGCGACTAATTACAACGGTGCAATTCTTCGGGGCGGGTCGTGCAGCTCACCGATGTGCCAGAATCGGTGCCGCAGCAGGGGGCTGTGCGCCGCGTCCGGGGGCAGACGGCGGTCGTTCTGGGGGGATCGAATATGAGCGTGGCGGGTTTCGGACGACTGCGTGACCGCACCGCCGTGAGCTCGATCGGGGTGACTGCCGACGACGGTGCTCGGGAGGCCGTCGACATCGCGCTGCAGGATCGACTACGGCCGCTGATCGTGCGGGTGACGGGTCGAACCGGAGTGGGCAAATCTGTGATCCTCGCCATCCTCGAGTCGGTGCGCCTCGACGCGGACGGCCTCGATGTGCGGGTGCGCGAAGACAGCGGCACCGACAACACGGACTTCGACGTTCTCGTCTACGTCATCGCGGGCGCGGTGTCGCCGGTCGACACTGCGTTCCTGAGTTCGCCTCCCGGCGGCGCGCAGGACGGGACCGTCGTTGTGCTCACCAAGGCGGACACCCTCGACGATCCGACGGCAGCGGCTGCGGCGGCCTCCCACCAGCTCGCGCGGACGGTGCTGCCGGTGATGGGTGCGACCGCAGCGGGACTGCGCGGCGCGGGACTGGGCGGCACGGGGGGATCCGGGGCTTCGCTCGTCATGGCCGACGTTCGCGCCGTCGCTGCGAGCGAGGTGAGCCCAGCAGACCTGTTGACCGTGGATCGCTTCCTCGCCGCCGATATCACCGTCTCGACGCGTCGCCGAGAGGCACTGATCGAGTGCATCGAGCTGCGCGGCGTCGCCCTGCTGATCGACGTGCTGCGGCAGAGAACCGCTGTGTCCGACGATGATGCGCTGCGTGAGCTGGCCGATGCCACCGGTGTCGACGCGGTGCTGGCCGCGGTGTCGACGGCGGTGTCGGTTTCCGCAGCGAACCGTGACGCCCACCTGCATCGGAGCCTGCAGCAGATCGGCGCTCGGCATCGGCAAGTGCGCGGTGCCGTCGAGTCGTATCTGGCGTCGGACGAGGCCGTGGCGGCGGAAATGCGCTGCGCTGCTCTGTATTTGGGGGTGCCGATCGAGACCGGTTCCGAGCAGGTCGTGGTGGAGCAGGCAGCCAGGTGGAAGCACCGCGCGGCCGCGTCCGAGGACTCGGGAGTGCGTCGGTCGGCGCTCACGCTGTGTCGGGGCTACGTGCGGATGCTGCGGCGATGACTCCGTTGTCGGAGGACATGAAAAGCGTTCTTCGGCGCTGGAACTCGGATGCACTCGATCGGATCGCCCGGGCGCGGGAGAGCCGACCCGCCGGGGTGCACCTGACCGGCACGGCCGGATCGGGGAAGTCGGAGCTGCGCCGCGAGCTGTCCCGGCTCGGTGGCGTCGAATTCTCGGATTCGGTAGCCGACGCAGCCGTCGTGCTGATCGTCGTCGACGCGTCGGCTCCGGTCGATCGTGTCGAGATCGAGCGATGGCGAGGGGCACTCGAATCCACGCCGGTCGTGTTCGTGGTGAACAAGATCGACGTGCACAGGCACTGGCGTGAGGTGGTGATCGCCGACGGTGACCTGGTGGCCGAGTGTGTTCCGCGAGCGGTGGAGTGCACGTTCCACCCGGTCTCGGTCCGGTTGGCACGGGTGGGGAGGGACAGCGGCGACGCAGCAGTGTGCGTCGAATCCGGCCTCGGGGCTGTGACGGACCGGCTCGGTGTGCTGCTGCTGGACGCTACAGCTCTCGGAGCGCAGCGCAAATACGCTGCGGCGGTGCATGACTGCGCCGCAGGAGCCAAAGCGTCGATTGTCGCGAGAGCTCGCGCAGTGACCGGGGGTAGCGACTCCGTTCCACTTCGTGCGCGACGAGCCGCACTCGTCGGCGAACGAGAGAGCCTCGGTGGTGATCGACGTGCGCTGTTGCACAATCGGATTCAGCGGCTTCGGGTGGAGTCGCTCCATGCCGCCGCCGAGGATCTTCGCGAACTGGGCGTCGAGGTGAGGGGATCGATCGACGGGGCACGGCGGGCCGAGCTGAAGCACTTGCCCGCGCATGTCGCCGAGTCGGCGCGAGGTGCGCAGAGGCGAGCCGACGCTGCGCTCACCGCGGGACTGCGAGCGGTGGAGTCCGATCTGGGGCTCGGCCAGACGGTGGCCCAGGCGAGCGCGGAGGACGCGTCGCTCGACATCGGGGCACCGTCCCGGCGTCGCGGTATCGAGGACGCCATCATGATCGTGGTCGGGGCGTCGGCGGGAGTCGGCCTCGGACGCCTGATCGTCTCTCCGATGGCACTGGTGCAGGCGTGGGCGGTGGCCAACACCGTGATCACCCTCGTTCTCGGCGGGGCGCTCGCGTGGTGGTTGACGCGGTCGCGGGCGTTGGTGTCGGATCGGTCGCACATGCGGAGCTGGACGCAGGAATGTCTGGCCCGAGTGAAGTCCGCGGTGGAGCAGCGGCTGCTCTCGCGCATCCTCGAAGCCGAGTCCGCTCTCGCGGCCGCCCTCGCGGTGGCGGACCGGGAGGCCGCGGCCCGCATCGACGTCGCGCTTGCCGAGGTGGATGCCGAATTACGCGCGCTTGCCGACCACCGATCGGCGTTGCTGTCGGCGTGCGATCGGGATCTCTCTGCACTCGAACAGGGGCTGGAGCGATTCCGCGGCCCGGTGGAACCGTTCGATCTGTCCGTGCGTCGGAGTCAGTAGGTGCAGTGTCGGTCGAACTGGATGAGGGGCGTCGATGATCGCGGTGGATGGCTTCGCAGCGGAGGGTTTTCCCACGGATGACGTGGCGCAACACGAGTTCGACGCGGGTGCGCCCGTCGTCTCGGCCGACCTTCTCGATCTCGACGGCGACGGTCACTACGAGACCACCGTGCGGCACACCGATGCCGGGATCACGGTGGCGACCGACGTCGACGGGGATGGTGTGACAGACAAGTTCACCGCCTTCGGACGTGACGGCCAATACCGAAGCTGGGAGATTTTTCGCGAGGCGAACGGTATTGGCAGGGGTGAAATGTCCGAATCGGGCGAGCTGTAACGCCACGGCACGGACAGCGTATCGCCCCTGGTCGAAGCCTTCTTGCGCGGATCTTTCCCAATCTGAATCGGTCTTGTGACCAATCGGACAACACCCTGTTTCTGGATTCACGTCGCTCGGCGTTAACCTGATGAACAGGACATCCGGCGCTCGGTCCTCAGCTTGCCGTACCCAGTAACATGGTGTACTGCAGCTCGAACGGCCGAGCAGCGCCCCGCCGAGAGGGGAAAACCGAGATCTACTCGTGCGTGCTTGCCCACAGCGATCGTGCGAATTCTTCCCGGTTCCGGCTAACCCCAGGAGAGTTAGATGACCTCAGCGACCATTCCCGGTTTGAGCGGCACCGACAGCGTGCCGACTCGACACAAAGAACTGCTTGCCTGGGTTGCTCAGGTAGCCGAACTGACCGAACCGGACTCCGTGGTGTTCGCTGACGGATCCGACGCCGAGTGGGAGCGCCTGACCGACAAGCTGGTCGAGGCAGGCACCTTCACTCGTCTCAACGACGAGAAGAAGCCCAACTCGTTCCTCGGCAACTCCGATCCGTCGGACGTCGCCCGTGTCGAATCGCGCACGTACATCTGTTCCAAGGAAGAGATCGACGCCGGTCCCACCAACAACTGGATGGACCCGTCCGAGATGCGGACGCTGATGACCGATCTCTACCGCGGCTGCATGCGCGGACGCACCATGTACGTCGTTCCGTTCTGCATGGGCCCGCTCGACGCCGCCGATCCGAAGCTGGGCGTCGAGCTCACCGATTCCGAATACGTCGTCATCTCCATGCGCGTGATGACCCGCATGGGCCAGGCTGCGTTGGACAAGATCGGCGAGGACGGGTTCTACGTCAAGGCGCTGCACTCGCTCGGCGCACCGCTCGCGGAGGGCCAGGCCGACGTGCCGTGGCCGTGCAACGACACCAAATACATCACGCACTTCCCCGAGGATCGCGAGATCTGGAGCTACGGATCCGGTTACGGCGGCAACGCTCTGCTGGGCAAGAAGTGCTACTCGTTGCGTATCGCCTCGGCGATGGCCCACGACGAGGGCTGGCTCGCCGAGCACATGCTGATCCTCAAGCTGATCTCGCCCGAGGACAAGGCCTACTACATCGCGGCGGCATTCCCGTCCGCGTGCGGCAAGACCAACCTCGCGATGATTCAGCCGACCATTCCGGGCTGGCGCGCCGAGACCATCGGCGACGACATCGCGTGGATGCGCTTCGGTGAGGACGGTCGTCTCTACGCCGTCAACCCCGAGTTCGGTTTCTTCGGCGTCGCGCCCGGCACCAACTGGGACTCGAACCCGAATGCGATGAAGACCATCGATCAGGGCAACTCGGTGTTCACCAACGTCGGCCTCACCGATGACGGCGACGTGTGGTGGGAAGGCCTCGAAGGCAAGCCCGATCACCTCATCGACTGGAAGGGCAACGACTGGACCCCCGAGTCCGGAACCGATGCCGCACATCCCAATTCGCGTTACTGCGTGCCGATGGCCCAGTGCCCGTCCATGGCTCCCGAGTGGGACGACCCGCAGGGTGTGCCGATCTCGGCAATCCTGTTCGGCGGACGTCGCAAGACCACCGTCCCGCTGGTGACCGAGGCCCGCGACTGGCAGCACGGCGTGTTCATGGGAGCCACCGTCGGCTCCGAGCAGACCGCTGCCGCCGAGGGCACCGTCGGTACCGTCCGACGCGACCCGATGGCGATGCTGCCGTTCCTCGGCTACAACGTGGGCGATTACTTCCAGCACTGGATCGACCTCGGCAAGAACGCCGACGAGTCCAAGCTGCCGAAGGTGTTCTACGTCAACTGGTTCCGCCGCGGCGACGACAAGCGCTTCCTGTGGCCCGGATTCGGTGAGAACTCGCGTGTGCTCAAGTGGATCGTCGAGCGCATCGAGCACAAGGCCGCTGGCGTCGAGACACCGATCGGCGTGGTCCCCACCGCCGAGGCACTCGACATCGACGGTCTCGACACCACCGTCGACGACGTGGCCGAGGCACTCGCGGTGAACACCGAGGAGTGGAAGGCCGAGATCCCGCTGATCCAGGAGTGGTTCGACTTCGTCGGCGAGAAACTGCCCACCGGAATTCAGGACGAATTCGACGCCCTCAAGCAGCGTTTGGGCGCGTAGTATTCACGACACGGAACGGGGCTCACCGAGGGGTGGGCCCCGTTCTGGCTGTGTGGGTCAGGTCGTGAGCGCGGCGATGCATCACCGGATCAGTGATGGCGGTCCGTAAGTGACCCGCCGGATCAGCGTTTCGAACGGTCCTCGCGACCCCGCCCGTCGCAGCCGGTCGGCGAGTACAACCGTGAGTACCCATGTGGTAACGGCCAGCATCGCGACGCCGATGACGGACAGATCGTCCGAGAGGTCGAGCAGCACCGGAGTGAAGGCGATCGTCCAGACCACCGACTGTGCGAGGTAGCAGGTCATCGATCGTTGTCCCGCCGCCTGGACGGCAGTGATGAACCAGCCGGGATGGTCCGAGACCCGGTGCGCGATCAACGCGAGCAATGCGGCGTAGCCGATTCCCCCAGCAACGCCCGACGCGTCGTGCCACGGTCCGATCAGGCTCAGGGTCTCACTGTTCGGGATGCTCACGAGGCCGAGGTGGATCGCCGCGACGGGTTGCGCGCCGACGACGGCAACGCCGATCCCGACGGTTGCGACGGTGCGCAGCAGCCGAAGGTGATTCTCGGGTCGTTCGAGTATCCGTCGTCGACCGGCCCAGAGTCCCGCCGCGAACGGGCCGAGGAATCCGAACGGCCCCAGCGCTGCCACGTACAGCGAGACCCCGGAGCGGCTGCCCAGGTCGGCCCACGACCGGGGTAGTGCGGTCTCATCGGGTCCCATCAGGCTCGTCGCGAGAGAATCACCGGACGGCATCGTGATGAGAGCGAGCATCGCTGCGGCGACGGCAAGCAACCACCCGCCCCGCCAGTGGACCATCCAGGCACCGAACAGGAGTAGGACGCCATAAGCCGTGAGGATGTCGCCGGCGTAGAGCAGCGTCGCGTGCAGGAAACCGACCAGGATCAACACGACTGCTCTGCGCCAGAGCAATCGCCGAACCGTTCTGCGGGATGAATCCCCTTGGCGTCGAACGATCTGGGCCACACCGTATCCGAAGAGCAAACCGAACATGGGAAACGCGCGTCCGTCGACGAACGTTGTGAGCAGCCAAGCGACGGCTCCGTCGACGCGCCCGCTCGCGTAGGGGAAGCCGCCGAACCACTCTGGGGACTGCAGGAAGTAATGCGAGTTCGCCAGTGCGATGAAAAGAAGCATGAACCCACGGGACAGGTCAGGGCCGAGAGCACGCTCGGTCAACGAAGTGGGCGCTGCGTCGGACGGCATGAGTCGACTCTGCGGTACGAGCTGGTACTCCCGCATCGGCCGAAAGTTGCTTCTGAGCCCGTCGAAAGGCTCGTCAGGTCGTGAGAGCGGCCGCCCCGGCGAGAGTTCCCAGGCCACCGAGTGCAGCGGGAACTACCTGCAGGCCGCCGAGGAATGTCAACCGGGCGTGCAAGGCGATCGACTCCTGTATCGGGTCCCACAGTGGCGGGCCGGCCTGAGCGAAGCCGCCGCCGATCACCACCATGCGAACGTCCGTCAGTGCGACGGCCGAGGCAATCGCCTGGCCCAGGGCCACTCCGGCGCGTTGCAGTGAGGTGATGGCGCGCGGTTCGCCTGCGGCGGCGTCCGCGGCCAGTTCGACACCGGTACTTCCCGGCCACCCCTGCTCACGTGCCCACCGCACCGCCGAGGGCCCACTCGACACCGTTTCCACGCACCCTATTCCGCCGCACGCGCAGGGCGTCGTCGAACCGGGAACGACGATGTGGCCGATGTGACCGGCGTTGCCGCTGGCTCCGGCGACGATCTTTCCGCCCAGCACCAACCCACCGCCGATCCCGGTCGAGACGACCAGGCTCAGTACGTCGGGCACACCCACAGCGGCACCGAAGCGATACTCACCCAGCGCCGCTGCGCTGCCGTCCATCGCCAGACGTATTTCGGCATCGGGAAGCACGGCGGAGATGTGCTCGCCCAGACCGAATCCGTTCTTCCACTCGTCGATGTTGATCGGTGCGACCGATCCGGTCTCGAGGTTCACCGGCCCGGAGCAGGCGACGCCGATGCGGTCGATGTGCTGTCCAGGAGCGATCTTCCGAAGCAACGACGCGCATGCAGGCCACACCCCGGACTCGGGAGTCGGGACCGTCACCGGGTTCTGCGGCCGACCGTCCTCGCCGACGAGTGCCGCTGTCATCTTGGTGCCGCCGATGTCGAGCGCGAGTGCCGTCATCGATCCAGGCTAAGCGGTGGGCCGCATGACAAGCACCAGGTTGCTGCCCAAGAATTCGCGGAGTATCGGAACGCGCATCATCCACCATGCCCAGCGCGGGTGGTAGCGCGGGAAAGCAGCTATTAACGTTGCGTTGGGAGTGCTTCGCGCCCAACGTAATCCGTCCGAAGCGCTGATGTCGAACAGTGATTCGCCGAATCGATTCTTCGGTTCGTGACCGGTGTTGCGGGCGTAGCGGCGGGCCGCGTATTCGCCGCCGAGGTAATGCCAGGGCCGGGTCTCGTGACCGCCGAACGGGCCGAACCAGATGGTGTACGAGAGCACCGTGAGGCCGCCGGGTTTGGTGACACGGAGCATCTCCTCGGCCATGGTCCAGGGCTCGCGCACGTGTTCGGCGACGTTGGAGGAGAAGCAGATATCGACGCTGTCGTCGCGAAAGGGCAGTGCCATGCCGGAGCCGCGCACCGAACCGGGAATCTGCAGACCCGCCGCGTGCATCTCCGAGGCATCGGGTTCGACGGGCAGGTAGCGCGCGCAACTCGCACCGAAGACCTCGGCGAAGTAGCCGGGTCCGCCGCCGACGTCCAGCACCGTTGCCGCCGACATGTCGGTGCCGGTCAGGCCCCGATACAGATCACCGATCAGCTCGACGGAATCGCGCGCCAGGGCCCCGTAGAAGATGTCCGGAGCGCTCTGCTCGTGGCCGAAGTCCTTCAGCAGCTTCACCGAGCGGCGCAGTGTCGCGCGGGAGGCGAACAGACGTGTCACGGCGGAAGTCACGAAAACGAACCCTAGCGGTTACTGTGGCAGCGGTAATCGACGGCGGTCGAGACGAGCATGCGGAAATTGGGTGAAGCGAGCTGTGCGCGAGGTTCTGTTGCTGTGCTGGCGCGATACCGGGCACCCGCAGGGCGGCGGCAGCGAGCGTTACCTCGAGCAGGTAGGCGCAGGTCTGGCTCGACGCGGTGTCCGCGTCACGCTGCGGACGGCGTCGTACCCCGGAGCTCCCGCCGAGGAGATCGTCGACGGCATCCGCATCAGTCGCGGCGGTGGTCGCCTGTCGGTGTATCCCCGCGCATTGGCCGCCATCGCAGCCGGGCGACTCGGATTCGGCCCGCTCAAGGGCATCGCACCCGACGCGGTGATCGATACCCAGAACGGCATTCCCTTCTTTTCACGTGCCGCGCTCGGCGTTCCCGTCACGTTGCTGGTGCACCACTGCCATCGTGAGCAGTGGCCGGTCGCCGGGCCGATGATGGCCAAGCTCGGCTGGTGGCTCGAATCGACCGTGTCTCCCCGAGTGCACCGTCGCAATCAGTACTTGACGGTGTCGTTGCCGTCCGCGGACGAGCTGATCGCCCTCGGCGTCGACCGAGAGCGCATCGCCGTGGTCCGCAACGGAGCCGACGAGATTCCGCAGTCGGTCCCCGAGGGTGACGACAGCACCCGCACCGCGTACCCGTCGCTCACCGTGCTGTCCCGGTTGGTTCCGCACAAGCAGATCGAGGACGCTCTCGACGTCGTCGCGGCGCTGCGCGGCCGGATCCCCGCCATCCACCTGGACGTCATCGGTGGCGGCTGGTGGGAGCAGAATCTCCGCGACTACGTGCGCGAACTGGGGATCGAGCAGTACGTCACCTTCCACGGCCATGTCGACGAGCAGCGCAAGCACGAGTTGCTCGGCCGTTCGTGGGTGCACGTCATGCCCTCGCGCAAGGAAGGTTGGGGCCTCGCCGTCGTCGAAGCTGCTCAGCACGGCGTTCCCACGGTCGGCTATCGCAGCTCCAAAGGGCTCACCGATTCGGTCATCGACGGCGTCACCGGCATTCTGGTGGGTGGACAGTCGGTCGAGGACCGGGACGTCTCCGGTCTGACCGCTGCCGTTTCGGAGCTGCTGCAGGACGCCGAAGCCCGCACTCGCCTGGGCGAGAAGGCGCGAGTGCGCGCAGGAGAGTTCTCCTGGGAGCAGTGTGCGCAGGGTGTGTACTCGGTGCTCGACGCGACGACGCGCGGAACGTGGTCGTCAGGTCTCGTTGGAGCGTCCGACGTTGCGTTGCAAGGTGATTCGGCTGGAGCGTCGAAGGCGTCCCAGCCCTACCGCTAGGCCCCCGAGAAGCAGCAGTGCCCAGGCCAGGTGGGCGACGACGACGGCCGTGTTCGAGCGGCTCTCGGTGATCACGGGATCGGGTACCCGGTAGAGCGTGAGCTGCTCGTCCCTGTACACGGCGTCCAACCGGTTCAGCGTCTGCGCGGAGTCCCCGAGCTCGCCGGGGGTGGTGTTCTCCACCAACACCCACCCGACGCCCAATTCTGCGAGTGTCTCCGCGGATTCGCCTGCGAGCAGAGCGTTCTGGACGTCGGTGGCACGAGTGCCCTCGCCCCGCACCGTGCCGCCTGCGACGATGAGCTCGCCGGTCTGCAACACGTCCAGTGGCAGCATGCGCGGCGCAGGATCGAGCACGGGAGCAGTGCCGCTGTAGGTAAAGCGGCGGAACATCCCGGCCGGTAGCACCGCGACATCGCCGGCGCTGCCCTGCAATTCGGCTGCGACCGCCTGCCAGGAGGCCGGATAGACGACGGGCCGCATCGAGTTCCCGACGCCCCAACCCAGGTCGGGTAGTGCAATCAGCAGGGCCAATGTCGCAACGGCGCTGCCGAATCGGGTGCGCTGGACCGCGCTCAGCGCGGTTGGTTGCACCGGATTCGGTCGATGCCGGGGAGTGAACGCAGCCGCGGCGGCCAACGCATAGATCGGCATCGCCAGCGCGACCCATTTCTGAGAGTCCCGGAGCAACCCGGCGCCGGGCACCGTCTCGCCCACCGCCCGGGCGACTGCCAGCCCCGGTCCCGTTGCTGCCAGCGCGGGGACTGCGATGGCAAGCAACGCAACGACAGCGAGTCCCAGGATCACCGGATTTTTCCGACGCCGGATCAGCGGCCGCACACCGAACGCGACCACGGTCAGCAGAATCGCGGTGCCCACGACTGCGAAAATGCTTGTACGAGAAGCGGATACGGCATCGGAGTTCCAGATTCCGCCGAGGCCGGCCAGGGAGCCGAGCGTGCCGAGTCCCGGCTCGGCCCGCGCCGCGAATGCCGCCCATCCCGCCGGATCCGCCTGCTCGACGCCACTGCCGGACACGGCTGTCGCCACCAGCCACGGCGCCGACGCCACCGCCGCGATCACCAGGGTGACGACCACGCGCAGGCCGCGTCGGGCACCCCCGGGGAGGGCGAGAATCACCGACGCGAGAGTGGCGGCAAGCAGTGCGCCGGTGGGGGTGAGGCCGGCGACAGCGAGACAGACGGCAAGGGCCCACCAGGAACGCCCCTGTCTGACCGCGAGCGCTGCGACCACGGTCCAGGGGAGGGCGGCGTAGCCGACGAGCAGACTCCAATGTCCTTGTAGCAAGCGCTCGGCGACGTACGGGTTCCACATCGCCACGGTCGAGGCGACGAGCAACGCGGGCAGGGGAGCGGTCGGTAACACCGCACGAGCCATGACGGCCGCGCCCCAGCCGGCCAGCCACAGCGCCAGCAGCAGGATGGTCTTGACGACGAGGCCACCGTCGAACACCGTCGTCAGCGCTGCGATTGCGGCGTCCTGCGGGACGGCTCGCGCGGCCGCGTCGGCGATTCCCCAGGCGGAGTCGGTGAAGTAGGAACGGGGAGTACTGACGGCGTCGCGCAGCAGGAGGTATCCGGGGCCGAGAAGTGGTCCGAGAATCACCAGCGCCAGCAGCAGAGTGTAGAGCGGTGGCGTCCACCTCGACCTCGACCGCGCCATGATCGGCACCCTATACCGTGGGCTCATGTCTTTCCGCGCCTCGTCCGAGGCAGACCACACGCCGGGCGCGTCGGTCGCCGGGATGGGGATGGTGACGGCCGGTTCGATGTTCGCGAACGTTGCGGCGTATCTGCTGCAGGTGCTCGCGAGTCGGATGCTCGGCGTGGAGGGGTACGGCGAGTTCGCGAGTCTGCTTGCTGCGCAACTGGTTCTCGCAGTTCCGGCGTTGGCGTTGCAGTCCGTCGTCGCGCGTGAAGTGGTGCGCGGGCGCAGTTCGCGGGAGTTGCGGACCGTCGGGTATCGGTGTGCTGCGGTCGTGGGTGTGCTGGCGGTGGCGCTCGCTCCTGCTCTGTCCGCTGCCATGGACATCTCGATGGCAGCAACCGTGTCGGCGGTCATTGCTGCGCCCGTGTTGGTATTGCTGGCCGCCGAACAAGGCTTGTTGCAGGGGCGGGGGCGCTTCGGGGCTCTGAGCCTCGTGCTGGCTGCGGCCGGTTTCGGCAAGGTGGCACCCGCAGTGGTGGTACTCGTGCTCGGCGGCGGACCCGGTTCGGTCCTGCTGGCCACGGCTGTCGGAATCGGCGCAGTGGCCGTCGGTGCGCGATGGACCGCAGGCGCGCCGGTGAGCTCGGTGTCGGAAACCAAGGTCACGGTACTGGCCGTGCTGCAGGCATCGCAGGTGCAGTTGGTGCTGATCGCGATGTCGGCGCTGGATCTGGTTCTTGCGCGCACGCTGCTCAGTAGCAACGAGGCCGGGCTGTACGCCGTCGGTGCCGTTGCGTCCAAGGCGGCGTTCTGGTTGCCGCAGGCCGTGGGGGTGGTGCTGTACCCGCGGATGGCGAACCCACTGCATTCTGCTGCTGCGGTGCGCTCGGCTCTGGCCGTCGTCGCCGGTCTGGGCACGGTGCTGGTGATCGGCGGGGCACTGGCGTCACCGTTGCTGCCGTTGGTCGTCGGCGACACGTATTCCGGTGTGCAGAACTATGTCTGGCTGTTCGTGTTGCAGGGCGCGTGCCTGGCCGTGTTGCAGAGCGCGTTGCTGTGGGCCATCGCGGGTGAGCGCACCCATCTTGCCTTCGTCGCCTGGTTCGCCCTCGCCGCAGAGGTGTTGCTGTTGCTGTTCGTGGCCTCGACGCTGGCGCAGTTCGTCATTGTCGCTGCGGCCACTGCCGCAGTGACGATGGTCGTCGTGTGCGGATTGGCGTTGTGGGGCAACCGCGTCACGGCATCGTCGTGACATCGAGATACATGTCGTGGCCGGATGTCGGGTTCGGCACGTACCCGAACTTCGCGAAACTTTCATCTGTGAAGTGCAACTCGATTGCTCTCGCGCCGGCGTTGGCGAGGGTGTGCGTAATCGAGTGCACGAGCTGCGTCACCACCGATTGCGGAGTGCCCGACACCACTTCGAGCACGTCGATACGCGCGGTGGTGTCGTCGATCCATCGCGCGGCGGCATGTCCTACGAACGGACGCGCCTCGCGATTGTCGACGTGCGCCTGCAGCCAGCACGCGAGTACACCGGATTCCAGTGCCTCTCGGGCCGCGCCAATGTTCAACCCGGCTCGGGCGAGCCAAGAACCTGAGGTGTCGTGTCGAGGTACCGCTGCCACCCGATGTTGTCGACTGCCGGTCATCTCGGTGATCGGCCACGAGATGTGTACGGCGCCGTCGTCCAGTCGTGTGCGTTGTCCCCACACCAGCAAGCCTGTTCGCAGATTCTCCCGCCAGTTCGAAAGGCACACGGCCACAATAGAATCAGGGGTATCCAATGGGGGGCTGGAAGATTCGTCCCCAGATTGGGGAAGCCGCAACGTCATCGCGAAAAGATTCGGATTTTTTGCCCAACGAAAGTAGACGCGGACTTGGTCCAGCTCGACGTGGACGCGGGTGGGGCGAAACCTGCTGGAGACTGGTCCGCGAACCCGCACCCTCCGAATCAAACTTCGCGCGGTAGCGGCCGCCGGTGTCGGGAGAGTTTCTGTGTCGTCACCGGTGATGTGGAGACGCCATCCGCCATCGGCCTCGGTATTCGGGTCGCGGATGTCGGCGGTCTTTAAAAATGGACCCACGGCCACGAGGTGCGCTGCCACAGCGGATGATGTCGGGATGAACTTGCGGGCCGAGTCGATCCCGTTCCACACTCGCTGAAAAGCGAAATTGTCGGGCGCGAGTGTCGGCTCGCCGTCGGCATCGAGCAACAGCGCATAGACGCGCTGTGCGAACAACATTGGCTTCGCCGTATTCGTCTGTTTCGGAGTGCGCACCAATTCGTACGCATAGTCGGCCCATCGCTGGCCCAGGAGCGCACGCGTCCAGGCCTCGCTTTCAGGATCGGTCACCGAGTCCACCAGATTGGACCGTGCAGCTTTGCGGTCCTGGTATTCGTCGGAGAACCCTTGGACGTGGATGCGTAGAAGGAGCGGATTCGCCTCTGCCGGGAACGATCCCAGATCGGCCGCGTTCTGGTAGCTGTGCCGCACGTGGATTCGCAGACCTGGAACAGTGAGCGAGGGCCCTTCCACCGGGTGGTCGTCGACCGGCCGGCGAGGCTGGGGCGAAGTGCGATCGACGGCAATATGCCGCAGCAAGTCTTGGTAGACCGCGATCTCATCTGCATACATCGACGCGATGTGGTCGGCCATGGCGACGATTTCGGGCACACCGTTCGATGGCGTGCCGTCGTACTCAGTGGGCCGAGACATTCTTTCTGCGTGTTGTCAGCATTCCGACACCGTAGACCATCGTCGGCCCCCGCACAGACGAGTGGCGTGGTTGTGTGCCCCCACGGGCACTCAACCACGCCACTGCGCGTAGGCGCACTTACTCCTTGGAGAGGTTCGTCCTCGGAATTTCTTCCGTGCGATCCGTCGTCCAGTCGCGGTTGGGTGCGGTTCCGCCGCTCGGGGTCGGGCGCGGAGCCGCGTCGGTACGGGCAGGCTGACGGTGTCCACCGTTTCCGCCGCGCAGGAGCAGGAACGCTCCGGCGATCAGCGAGATGACGCCCAGGATGCCGGCGACGATCGGAACCGTGCGGCCGAAGAGCGAGAGCTTGTCCTGGCCGTCCTTGGCCTGCTGGATCTGGTATTCGACGGTGTTCTCGTCGAACGTGATCGGTGCGTTGAGCACGTCGACCTCGGGCTTGCCTGCCTCACGTCCGTAGTACTGGTGAATTTGCTCTTCACCCTTGACGACGACACCGGTCTCGGGCTCGACCCACAGGGTCCGGGTGTTCTCGTACCAGCGGGTCATCGTCACCGGCGCAGTTCCGCCTTCGACACCCCATGTGTCGGCGGGCAGGGTCACCTTGTTGGTCGGCAGGTTGACCACCGTCGACAGGTCCACGGGGCCGACGGTCTGCTGGTACTGGTACACCGGCGTGCCGTTGATCTCGGTGGCCTCGACGAAGTCGATGTCCTTGGACGCACGAGCGTTGACGTCGAAGTACGGGTAGCTCTTCTGCTCGGAGTTGAACGGGAACTTGTACTGCAGACCGGTGTGGGCAACTTCCTCGGCAGGCTTGTCGCCGGCCACCTGAATGGTGCCGATCGGGCTCTCGACGGGCATCGAGGTCTTGCGGTCGATGGTGACGCGGTCGACGCTGGCGGTCAGCAGTCCGGTGTCGGCCTGCTTGTCGCTACGTCGCAGGGTCTGACCGGCCTGCAGCGTCATGATGTCGGCGTCGGAGGGATCCTCGACGGTGACGAATCGCTGTGAGACGAGCGGAACGTTCTGGTCGACGACCGCGCGGCCGGCGGCGAGGGAGCTCGCGTTCAGCACACTGCCTTCGCCGGTGGAGACGGTGGTGACTTCGAGGTCCAGCGGCGTCTTCTCGAGCGCCGAGACCGTATAGGTAGGAATGAGGATGGCGGCGACCACCAGAAATGCACCCAAGCCGATGAGTACAAGAGCCAATATCCGGCTCGGCCCTGAGCGCTCCGCCATGCTGATTCTCCTTAGTCGACCGCTTCACTGGAAGACACCGCAGGCGAGACCAGCGTGCGCCCCCGACCCGATGCCCGATTTCTTACGACACGTCGCAGGTGACAGTAACAGTCGACAGTGGTGCCGGTCTCGTCCGAGCCGGTTCGACACGGCACACTTGAGCCACCATGAGTACTCGAGTCGATTCGGCATCCGTCGTACCGCTGCGTGCGTTCGTCCCCGCACTCGAAGGAATGCGCGCGCTGGCCGCGATCGGCATCGTGGTCACCCACGTGGCCTTCCAGACCGGTGCCGCCGAATCCCCGCTCATGGGTCGGATCTGGGGCAGGTTCGATCTCACCGTGGCGATCTTCTTCGCGCTCTCGGGGTTTCTGCTGTGGCGTCCCCATGCCGCGCAGGCCAGGGGGCTCACGCAGGCGCAGTCCGCTCGACGCTACTTCTGGTCGCGCGCGGTGCGCATCCTGCCCGCGTACTGGGTCGTCGTCGTGCTGGTGCTGCTGTTTCTGCCGCATGCGGGCGGCGACTACCGGGTGTGGTTGGCCAATCTCTCGCTGACGCAGGTGTTCGTACCGTTGACGCTGACCGAGGGAATGACGCAGATGTGGTCGCTGTCGGTGGAAGTGGCCTTCTATCTACTGCTGCCCGTCTTCGCGTGGCTGATGGCCCAATTGCGCGGAGCCTCGGCCCGATACCGAATCTCGGTGCTGCTCGGTGCATCCGCGGTGACGCTGTCCTGGGGGTTTCTACCGATCACGACTGCCGACGCCATTCACCACGACAACTGGCTACCTGGCTACCTCCCCTGGTTCGCGGCCGGGATGGTGTTGGCCGAGGTGTCCGTCGGACCGCAGACCTGGGTCCATCGGTGGGCTCGGCGCAGTTGGGTGATGCCGTCGATCGCAGTGACCGCCTTCGTGCTGTCGGCGACTCCACTGGCAGGCCCGCAGGGATTGGTTCGGCCCGAGCCGTGGCAGTTCGAGCTCAAGATCGTCTTCGGTGCGGTTCTCGCATTCGCGATGCTCTCGCCCCTGGTACTCGCCGACACCGGCCGCAGGCACCGACTGTTCGAGCATCCGGTGATGCTCACGCTGGGTCGTTGGTCGTACGGAATCTTCATCTGGCACTTGGCCGTTCTGGCTGTGGTGTTCCCGGTGTTCGGCATCATTCCGTTCTCGGGCGGAATGTGGTTCGTGTTGACGGTGACTCTTGCGCTGTCGATCCCGGTGGCCGCGGCCAGTTACGCGCTGGTGGAAGAACCTGCTCGACGGCGATTCGCGCCGAAGAAGTCACCTCTCACGGACGCCGTATCGCACTGATCGCCAGCGCGACGATCCCGATCAACGTTGCCAGCTGAACTACGTAGGATCCGCCCACGTACCCGTCGGACGATCGCCACGGACCGAGCGACAACAGCGCGGGGCCGAGCATGGCGAATCCGCCTGCGATGCAGACCGATACACGCGAAGACAACGCGCGATCGAAACGGCGATCCAGATACACCGCACCGACTCCGATCACGGCAACAGTGACCGCGCCGGCAATCCCGGCCAGTACGACGGTCGCTGCGAGCAGTGCCACGAATGCGGCCGTGATGCTGCGCCACGGGCGCGGCGGCTGGCCCGGATTCGGTACCGTGCGGGGCGCGCGAATCGCCGCGAACAGCAACGGGATCAACAGCAGTAGCCCACCGAAGATGCCCAGTCGGTACCAGCGATCGGTGGTGAAATCCAACGAGATCGTGCCCGACGCCCCCGCCGGAACCATCCAGGCCTGCTGCCACCCGTCGACGACCACAGGGGACAGCTCCACACCTCCGGGCATCGTTGCGTGCCAACCGATGTTGTTGCTCTCCGGGATCACCAGTAGTCGATCCTCCGTTGCGGAGGTGAGCGTCACCTCGCGGTGATCGGGGCTCCAGGCCGTGGTCCTTGCCGCCTGCGGTGCCGAGCTCGTCGGCCAGTCGGCCGGAATAGGCATGGTGCGCAGTCGAATGCCGTCGACGAAGAACGACGCTCCAGGCTCCACCACCACGTCCTGACGGCCCTCGGGCAACGACACCGGGTTGACGAAGTTCTCGTTCACGGGGGTGTCGGCGTCGCACACCGACGCCTTCAGCGGTTCGCCGGAACGGAATCGGTCGGCGGTAGCGGTCACCGACGTGCGCACCGTTTGCCCGGCAATGGAGATGATGGGACCGTTGAAGCAGTCCACCGTGATTTCACGGTCACCGTCGTACGGGGCACCGATCGGCTCGCCCGCGGACAGCGGCGTCACTTCGGCGAAACCCGGTGGTTGAGATTGGACGAAGCCCAACGAGTTTCGATCCAAGACGCCGTCCCAGTCCACGATGGACAGCACGATCTTGTCGGTCACATACGGTGCCAGCTGGACTGTCGTCGAACCGTCGGTGTCGACGTCGCGGACCATCGGGCCGTTGCCGAGATTGACCGCGACCCGGGTCGGATGGGCCGGAAGTGCGCCGAGGCTCGGGCTGAGCTCGAGCCCGTCCACCAGTGTGGGAGCGGGCAATTGGATGGTCAGAGTGGGGTTGGTGCCGGCCCGGTCGGTGATCGACTTCTCCGGTGCGGTCCAGGATGTGCGCGGGTCACCGTCGGTGGCGGCGAAGGCGGAACCCTCGAGATCTGCGACGTCCGACGCCCCGCTGGCCAGCGGTCGACCCGGCTGCGCCAACAGTGCCTCGAGTTCGGGCGACTGCCGTGTGCGCACCGTCAGATCGGGGATGACCGCGGTGCCCATCGGCACCTCGATCGTGCGCGAGAAACGCCCCAGTTCCTCGGGAGATTTGGACAATCCACTGCTGCAACGGATTCGATCCTCGGTGTCGAGGCATCCGGAGCGCCCAGGGAATTCCTGACCGAGTTCCCACGCGTCGACGCTCGCCCCGGCCGGAGTGTCCGGCAACACGGCACGGTGCACGATCGGCACCGGCTTCGGGTTGTCTCGATCGGAGTAGTCGTCCACCGAGACCTCGCTGATGCCGAATTGGCTTCCTCGGGTTCCATCGACCGTCGACTTCGCGGTGATCCGTAGCCACGGTGTTTCGCCACCCGGCAGGGACACCGTCATCGGGTCCCCGGGCTTGTCGACCCGCGCCGCGGTCGAACCGTTCGGGGTGGTGACCTCGACCCATTTCACCGGGTCGCCGATCGTTCCGGGACTGGTGCGCAGGTGCAGCAGACCGCCGCGAACCGGGGTATCGAAATCCAACTGAAGCCATTGCCCCACAGCGCGTTCGATACCGTTGCTGATCCAACTGGTGGCCAGATCGCCGTCCACTGCGGCTGCGACACCGCTACCGGGTGCGCTGCCACCGATCTGCGTTGCGTCGGATGCCGAGCTCGACGCGGTCAGCGTCGCGCCTTCCCACTCGGCGTCCACGGTCTCCGCCCCGTACACCGGGTAGTCGGGAACCTCGTTCAGCGATCGCCGGGGCTCGTCCGCGGCCCGCAGTGCGGAGTTGTGGTTGTCGACCTGGCCGAAGTCGGTCTCACGGTTCATCGGGGTGTCAGTCACCGTCACCGAGTCGACGGGTATGCCTGCGGCGGCTGCATCCGACGCCAGCAGTGTCGGCCCGGCCGGCACAGGAGTACGAATCCCGTTGTTGCGCAATTCGTTCGAGCGTAGGATCGACTCGGGTCCGCCCTGTATCACCGGGACCCGATCGAGATCGACCGTGTAGGGGCCGGACGCGGGAGTATCGGCCGAGCCGTTCACCGAATAGATCTCGACAGCGGGATACGGCGGCCGCAGATCACCGTCGAGCACAACGCCGTCGACCTGACCGGGAGCAACGTCCTCACCGAATTCGGCCACCCGGGCCAACCCCGGCGAACCGTCGAGCACCTGGTGCACCGATGCCGGACGGGTGGACCGAGAATTCTCCGGATCGAGGTCGTTGCGCACGACGACGTAGCTGATGCCCTGTCCCTCCAGTGTGTCGGCCAGGCCGCTGGACGGACGCCCGTCGGCGAAGAGTCGCTGCACGGAATCCAGCGCGCGAATGGCCCCGGGCGGGGTGAGCGGCACGGCGTCGCGAACGGCCCAGGGCGTCGTGGCGAGAGCCTGCAACGGCTCGTCGCGGGTCAGTCCCCAGGTCTGCAATGCGAACGGTGCACCGGGCACGATCAGTGCGCGCTGCGCGTCGGAACCGTCGGGACTCGACCCGGACGCGTGGGCGGTGAGCCAGTCCGCGGCGTCGTGCCAGTACTGCGGAACGGCCTCGTACGCACCTCGTGGCGCGAGCTTGCCCGTCCATGCCAGCGAGGTGGACAGCGCCAACGCCACCAATACCAGTGCGGTCACCGCCATCATCGGATTCTTTTCCGGATGCGCGACGGCCGATCGCCACTGCGGCCGCGGGACCGACCCGGGCAGCGGAACACGGCCCAACAGATGAGCCAGGCCCAGTACCAACGGGATTCGAATGACCGGCTCGAGTTTGTGGATGTTGCGTAGCGGCGCGCCCGCAGAATCGAGGAAGACCCGCACTGTTGCCGCGAACGGACCGTCCAGATCGCCGACGAACCCGGCACCGAGCCCGACGAGACCGACGAACAACATGATCGTCACCCGGCCTCGGGCCGGCATCGATCGCATCGCCAAGCCTGCGATTCCGGCAGCCGCGATCAAGCCCGTTGCGATGACCGCGGCAGGCTGGGTCACCAGAACCGCACCGGCCACCCGCTCGGGTGAGACGAACGGCGTCCAGCTGCCGGTGCCGCGCAGCACCTCCGTCAACGACGTCCACTGGGTGGTGGTGCCGGAGGACTCTATGTAGTCGAGAAATGGTGGAGAGACTTTGCCCAACAACAGCAATGGCACAATCCACCACAGCGTTGCGAGCACGAGGAAGCCGGCCCACCAGGCGCTGAACACAAGCCAGCGCCTGTTCGGCCGATGAGACAGCATCCAGATCACGGCCACCAGAACGGCGGCGGCGGTGGCGACGGCATTGACCGCGCCCATCAACGCCACTGCGAGCGCAGATTGCGCCGCGGCCCGGCGAGCCGTCTGCTTCGCGTAGTCGCCGGTGAGACATCGCACGATCGGGATCAGCACCCACGGCGCGAGCATCATCGGCATCGTCTCCGAGGAGATCGACGCGAGGGTGGTGATCACTCGAGGAGACAGGACGAAGGCCGTTGCCGCGATCAGGCGAGAACTGCGGCTGCCGATTCCGAGGGCCTCGGCGAGTCGGATGATTCCCCAGAACCCGGCGATGAGCAGCAGCGCCCACCAGATGCGCTGCGTGATCCACGGTGGGATGGACAGGAGGTCACCGCCGGCGAAGAACGCTCCGTGCGGAAAGAAGTAGCCGTAGGCCTGGTTCTGCACCTGGCCCAACGGTGCCGCGCTGTTCCACTGATGGGAGGCACGTTCGAGAAATCCGAGGGGATTCTGCGCCAGGTCGTATTTGGTGTCGGCGACGGTGAAGCCGGGGACCTGCAGAAAGGTGAGAAGAAATGCCAGAGCCGAGACGCCGAGAAGCCATTTACGGCCGAGCGGCTCGGCCGAGATCATCGATCCACGAATGCGACCAGCGTCAGCGGCTGCCGTACTCAACCTGGTTCAGCAAGGACGAGTCGGCGTTTCCGGTGCGATCGATATCCGGACGAGAGTTGTCGGCTGCAGCGGCGGTGACTCCGAACACGACGCCCGCACCCAGTACGGCTCCGACGACGGCGGCAATGACACCCGGGACAGCGAACTTCATCTCGGTTCTCCAGTCAGTCGGCTCACAGATCAAAAGGGTGAGGTGGACCCCCACGCGGGCATCACGGTATCACCCGTACCTCAGCAACAGGCCGGTGGACGCGTTACTTGCCGGGGGGAACGATCAGGACAGGGCGGTGACTGTGTCGCAGCACGTGCTCGGCCACCGAACTCTGCAGTAGTGCACGTAGACCGGTCGTGCCTCGGGTGCCGGTGACGATGATGTCCACGTCCATCTCGTCGGCTTTCTCCACGATTGCGCTCCAGATGGCGGTGGTGCATTCGGTGCACTGACCTTCCACCTTCAGGCCTGCGGCCTCGGCCAGCGCGACGCCTTCGCTGTTGGTCACTTTCGCGTCGGTGAGCGCAACGTCCTCGGCCTCGTCGTCGGGCACCCATTCGGGCTGCATGACTCCGGACAGGCCGGACATTCGAGCTGCCTGACGCACCATCGGCTCCCATGCCGTGACAACGATCGCGCGGGAGGTGGTGAGAAACCGGCCGGCGTAGTCGATGGCTCGTTTGGCGTTGTCGGAGCCGTCGTAGGCAATCAGGATGAGGTCTGCGGTCATGGTCGAGCTCCTCCTCATGTCGCGTTCGTCCAGATTACCCCCACCCCTTGGCGGATCAATGTGGGTTTCAGTCGGTCAGAATGCAACAAAGGCGCATTGATCCCAACCGGAGGGGCGGCAGCGACACCGACGATCTCGACTACCGTCGTGTCCATGCGATTTCGGTACTCGGTTCGGTCCGCTGCGGTGATGACGGTCGGTGTGGGGTTGTTGGTCTCGTGCTCGAGCGAGTCCACCCAGGTCGCGTCGACGCAGGCAGCGCCCCCTGCTTCGACGACGACAGCAGCCGACACGACCGTCCCGCAACCGGTTCCGCCGGTCGACGATTGTGCGGCGTTCGTCGGCGGATTGTCGGAGCGTCAGCGACTGGCTCAGTTGCTCACCGTCGGAGTCACCGGCACTGCGGACGCGGTGCAGATCATGTCGACCGAGCAGGTCGGTGGCCTCTTCGTCGGCAGTTGGACCGACGAGTCGATGCTCGGTAATCGGGAGGTACCGCAGGTGCGGGGCGCGTCTGCGGTGGCCCCGATGATCACGATCGACGAGGAGGGTGGACGGGTTTCGCGGGTCGCGGATCTGCTGGGGGAGGCACCGTCGGCGCGGGTGTTGGCACAGACGATGACGGTGGACGAGGCATACCAGGAGGCGTTGACGCGGGGCCGGGGTCTGAAGGATCTCGGGGTCACCGTCGACTTCGCTCCGGTGGTCGATGTGAGTGCACAACCCGATGATTCCGTCATCGGCGATCGGTCGTTCTCCGATGATCCGCAGGTCGTCATCGAGTACGCGGGGGCCTACGCGCGAGGTCTGGAAGACGCGGGAATCAAGCCTGTCATCAAGCACTTTCCCGGGCACGGCTCGGGTTCGGGCGATTCGCACACCGGTGCCGTCACCACTCCGTCGCTCGACGAGCTGAAGACCAAGGATCTGCTGCCGTTCGCGGCATTGAACAACAGCGGCATCGGCGTCATGGTGGGGCACCTCGACGTGCCCGGACTCACCGAGCCCGGGGTGCCGGCGAGCATCAGCCCGGCGGCGATGGCGTTGTTGCGCGACGGCGTCGGATACGGGGCTGCTCCGTTCGACGGTCCGATCTTCACCGACGATCTCAGCGGCATGGCGGCGATCACTGCGCGGCTCGGAATCGTCGACGCGGTGGAGGCGGCACTGGTTGCGGGTGCCGATGTGGCGTTGTGGCTCACCACTGATCAGGTGCCCGCAGTGTTGGACAATCTCGAAGACGCAGTGGCGACGGGACGCCTTGCCGCGGCGCAGGTGGACGAGGCCGCCGCGACGGTTGCTCGGTTCAAGGGGGCGTGCGGGGCCTGATTGCGCGGTACTCGACCTTACTGTGGAGTAACGTCTAGTACTTCGTACGTATTGGAGGGTCCATGGCTGGCGGCACCAAGAGATTGCCCCGCGCCGTCCGCGAGCAGCAGATGCTCGACGCGGCGGTGGATGTGTTCTCCGACAACGGTTTTCACGAGACATCGATGGATTCGATCGCCAAGAAGGCGGCCATCTCCAAACCGATGCTGTACTTGTACTACGGGTCGAAGGACGAGTTGTTCGCCGCCTGCATCCATCGTGAGGGCGTCAAATTCGTCGAAGCTCTGACGCCGGCCGCAGACCCGACTCTGACGCCGCGCGAGCAGCTGCGCAAGGCGCTGATCGGCTTCCTCGGATTCGTCGGTGAGAACCGGAAGTCGTGGATGGTGCTCTACCGTCAGGCTATCGGCCAGCAGGCATTCGCCTCACAGGTGCAGAGCAGCCGTGATCGGTTGATCGAATTGACGGCAGGTTTGCTGGCGATGAGCACCAGGGACCCGGAGCAGTCACAGAATTTCGGGCTGATGGCCGTCGCGTTGGTCGGTGCAGGCGAGGCCGTGGCCGACAGGGTGGCGGGCGGAGAAATCGAGGTCGACGCTGCAGCCGACCTCTTGGAAAATCTGGCGTGGCGCGGCCTGGCCGGAAAGAAAACCGCCGCAACCTAGGCCGCAGCCACCTACACAGCCGAACTCGAAGTTATGGTCGGAAATCCGGGGAAATCCGTCCATAACTTCGAGTTCGAGCAGTCAGCGCAGGGTTCCCGTCAGATGCGGGTAGCCCTTCTTCGGGTTCTTCAGCGACAGGTCCCAGCCGGTACCGACGGCATCGGCGTAGGCGTTGATCGTCGCGGGCAGGATGATCGGCTTGCCGAAGCGGATGCTGTAGTTCACGGCCTCCGGGATTCGGCCCTCGACGGTCTGCAGTACGGCTGCCGCACTCCACATTCCGTGCGCGATGGTCTTCGGGAATCCGAATGCCTTTGCGCCGAGCGAGGATACGTGAATCGGATTGCGGTCTCCGGAGATGGCCGCGTACCGGCTGATGATCCGCTGATCGACGCGCAGGGTGCGGGTCGGGGGCGGCGGAACCTCGTCTGCAGGCGGTGTTTCACGAGGTCCACCCGACAGTGAGGTCTTCTGCAGGCTCAGGAAGCTGGAGGTCTGCTTCCAGACCAGCTCGCGTCCTACCTTGACCTCACTGATCAGGTCCACCAACAAGCCCTTGCGGTGCTCGCGCAGGTTCTCCGCGTGCACTCGGATGTCCAGCGGCTCCGATGCCGAGATGCCGCGGAACTGCTCGATGACGTTCTCGGCGTGTACCGAACCGATGGCAGCAAACGGAAAGCCTTTGGAGACCATCAGTTTCATCACCGTCGGGAACACCAGCGTGAACGGGTAGGTCACCGGCAGCTGATCGCCGAATCGCAGACCCGTCGCGCGGCAGTACCCAGCGAGGTTGTCGGGGTCCACTCGCAGACCCTTGAGCTCGTACACCGTGCTGGGAACCGAAGACGACCTGGATCCGAAGAACGGCAGCGCACCGAGCGCAGCCGAGGTGTAGATGTCGGATGTCTTCGGCTGCGCGGTGAGCGTGACGGTGCTCATGCGCCGAGCAGGCTCTGGCCGCACACGCGCACGACCTGGCCGGTGACGGCATTGGATGCGGGAGAAGCGAAGTACGAGACCAACTCCGCGACGTCGACGGTCTCGCCGCCCTGCAGCAGCGAGCTCATGCGTCGTCCGGCCTCGCGGGTCGCGAACGGAATTGCAGCGGTCATCGCGGTTTCGATGAAGCCGGGAGCAACGGCGTTGATCGTGATGTTCTTCTTCGCCAGCACCGGCGCGGATGCGTGCACCAAGCCGATGACGCCGGCCTTGGACGTGCCGTAGTTGGTCTGGCCGCGGTTGCCCGCGATGCCGGCGATCGAGGAGACGTCGACGACGCGGCCGCCGTCCTTGAGTGCACCGGAGGCCACCAGCTCGTCGGTGATGCGCTGCGGCGCAGCAAGGTTGACGCCGATGACCGAGTTCCAGCGGGCGTCGTCCATGTTGGCGAGAGTCTTGTCGCGGGTGATGCCGGCGTTGTGCACGATGATGTCGGCCCCGCCGTGACGCTCGAGGAGGTGCTTCGAGAGGACCTCTCCGGCGTCGGGCGAGGTGACGTCGAGTGCGAGCGAGGTGCCACCGACCTTGTTGGCCGTCTGCGAGAGTGCTTCTCCGGCAGCAGGAATGTCGGCTGCGATGACGGTGGCTCCGTCGCGGGCGAGGACCTCGGCGATGGTGGCACCGATGCCGCGGGCGGCTCCGGTGACGACGGCTACCTTGCCGGCCAGAGGCTTGTCCCACGAGGCGGGTGCCTGTGAATCGGCGTCACCTACGGCGATCACCTGGCCGTCGACGAATGCGGACTTGGCCGACAGGAGGAAGCGGAGAGTGGATTCGAGGCCGGACAGGCCGGTCGACGCGTTGGGGGAGATGTAGACGAGCTGCGCCGTGGCACCGCGCTTGACCTCTTTGCCGACGCTGCGCGTGAAGCCTTCGAGGGCGCGCTGAGCGATGTGCTCGTCGACGCTCGAGGTCTCTTCGGGAGTGGTGCCGATGACGACGACGCGAGCCGACGGTGCCAGGTTGCGGATGACCGGCTGGAAGAACTTGAAGAGCTGCTCGAGCTCGGCGACGTTGCTGATTCCGGTGGCGTCGAAGACGAGTCCGCCGTGCTTGTCGTCGTGCGGCTGCGACTGCGGGTAGTCCGAGAGCAGCTCACGCAGGGGTTCGACGAGGCGGCCGCTGCCACCGATCAGGACCGGGCCGGCCAGTGCGGGCTCGCCTGCCTTGTAGCGACGCAGCTTCTCGGGCTGCGGCAGGCCTGCCTGCTTGGCGATGAAAGCTCCCGGCGCGGACGCGAGGAACGTTGAGTAGAGATCTGGGGCTCCCTTGGAGGCTGCCACTGTCGTACCTTTCATTCAGCGCTGCTCGCTCGAGGAGCAAGGCGCACGACCGGGTGTCGACAACCAACTTACTCGCCAGTAAGATGAAACTCCACCAGGGCCATTCCCCACATGCTGGGGACGATGTTTGGAGACGTCAGTGACAAGCAAGCAGCTACGACCGGTCGCAATCGTCGGTGGCAACCGCATTCCGTTCGCGCGTTCGGACAAGAAGTACGCGCTGGCGTCCAACCAGGACATGCTCACTGCCACCATCGACGGTCTCGTGTCGCGATTCGGTCTGCAGGGCGAGCGCCTCGGCCTCGTCGCCGCCGGTGCCGTGCTCAAGCATTCGCGCGATTTCAACCTCACCCGCGAGGTCGTGCTCGGCAGCGCGCTGAGCCCGTACACCCCGGCCTTCGACATCCAGCAGGCCTGCGGCACCGGCCTGCAGTCGATCATCGCGGTCGGCGACGCCATCGCATCGGGCCGTATCGATGCCGGTATCGGCGGCGGTGTCGACACCACGTCCGACGCACCGATCGGCGTCAACGACGAACTGCGCGAGTTCCTGCTCTCCCTGAACCGGGCCAAGAGCACCGGCGATCGCATCAAGCTCCTCGGCAATGTCCGTCCCGGCATGCTCGGCATCGAGATCCCGCGCAACGGCGAGCCGCGCACCGGCTTGTCCATGGGTGACCACGCCGCCATCACCGCCAAGGAATTCGGCGTCCGCCGCGAGGACCAGGACGAACTGGCCGCAGCGAGCCACAAGAACATGGCAGCCGCCTACGACCGCGGATTCTTCGACGATCTGGTGACGCCGTTCCTCGGTCTCACGCGCGACGACAACCTGCGTCCGGGGTCGACCGTCGAGAAGCTGGCCACGCTCAAGCCGGTCTTCGGCACCAAGCTGGGCGACGCCACCATGACGGCCGGTAACTCGACGCCGCTCACCGACGGTGCGTCGGCTGCACTGCTGTCGAGCGACGAGTGGGCTGCCGAGCGCAACCTCCCGGTGCTCGCGCACCTGGTCGATTCCGAGACCGCAGCGGTCGATTACGTTCACGGCAACGGCTCGTTCAAGGACGGTCTGCTGATGGCTCCGACCTACGCGATTCCGCGTCTGCTCGCACGCAACGGCCTGACGTTGCAGGATTTCGACTACTACGAGATCCACGAGGCGTTCGCTTCGGTTGTACTCGCAACTCTGCAGGCATTCGAGAGCGACGAGTACTGCAAGGAGCGTCTCGGACTCGACTCCGCACTCGGTTCCATCGATCGCAGCAAGCTCAACGTCAACGGATCCTCGCTCGCCGCGGGCCACCCGTTCGCCGCGACCGGCGGACGCATCGTGGCGTCGTTGGCGAAGATGCTGGCCGAGAAGGGCTCGGGCCGTGGCCTGATCTCGATCTGCGCGGCCGGTGGCCAGGGCGTCACGGCCATCATCGAGCGCTGATCACTGCAGCTTCGGCTGCTCACGATTCGGGGGACACAGGGTCGGCGGATCCGGTAATCGAGGGGTTCTCGGATCTGCCGACCACTACGTGAGAAAAGGGCACGCAGAGTTTTCTCTGCGTGCCCTTTCTCGTCGGATCAGCCGGGGATGCCACTTTCCGGCGGGGTCGATTCGGCCCCGGTGTATTCCTCGACGGCCGAGTCGCCGATGTCGGTCTGCAGCACCGGAGTCAGGTACTCGGGAACTCCGCCGCGAATCTGGAAGACACTGGCACCGGAGATTCCGAGGTGACTCGAATCCGAGTACCGGAACGGGGCCAACTGCGGTCCCTCGAAGTCCATCCCGCCGTCCTGGATTGCCGCGACGATGCCTTCACGAGTGGGATTCTCGCCTGCCGCCTCCAGCGCCTGCACGAATGCGTATGCCTGGCTCAGACCGTAGATGCGGTAGTTGGTCAGTGGGTCACCGGTTCCGTTCTCCGCCCAGACCTTCTGCCACAGTTGGGTCCACGGATTCTCCGGGGAGTCGACGCCCGGGATGTACTCCAGCGAGATCATGCCTTCGAGCGACTGCGCGCCGTCGGTGACCGCACCCTGCGAGAAGCGTCCGAGCAGGGAGCCGACGAGGTCCACGTCGGAACCGATCGAGCTGTAGAACCACTCGGGGTCGTAGTTGAGCCGCATGGCGGTCAGTTGACTCAGCGCGGTGTACGAGGGCACGTTGAAGCCGAGAATCAGATCTGCTCCGGCACCCTGCAGGGCCGCGATCTGCGGTGCGACGTCGGTGTTGCCCGAGGTGTAGCGCACGACCTCGACGATCTGGTCGTCGAGATACTGGCGCACCGCCTCCTCGCTGTCTCTGCCGAGGTCGTCGTCCTGGAGGAACAGGCCCACCTTGGCGTCGGGCCGGTTCTTCGTCACCCAGTCGCCGATGATCTTGCCCTCGACCTGGTAATCAGGCTGCCAGCCGAAGGTATTCGGGTACTTCTCCGGATCGTTGCCCCACATGATCGCGCCGGAGGAGACGAACAGATCCGGTACTCCCTCTTCGTTCAGAAAGTCGATGACCGCGCTGTGGGTCGCCGTGCCGAGTCCGCCCACGACGGCGAACACCTCGTCCTGCAACACGAGTTCGTTGACGACCTGAGTGGTGGTGGTCGGATCGTAGGAGTCGTCTCGAACCACGTACTCGATCTGCCTACCGTTGATGCCACCCGCGGCGTTGACGTAGTCGAAGTACGCCTGTGCGCCCGTGGGGATTTCGCTGTAGCCGGGTGCTGCGACCCCGGTCAACGGAAAGTGGGCACCGATCTTCACCGAGGTGTCGGTGATGCCGACCGTCGAGCCTTCCGAGGATTCCGTCGCCTCGTCTCTACCGCCTGCACCGCACGCTGCGGCCAACGAGACGACGGCGACGAGCGCGGTCGTTCTGACCGCCACCGATCCGATTTTCTTCATTTCATCTCTTTTCTGGTTGAACGCAACCTTCGATACGTGCCCACCAGACCCAGTGGGGCGAACAGGATGACCAGGACGGTGAAGATTCCGGTCACCAGTGGTGCGAGTTCGGCGGATTGCAGACTGCTCAGCCCCAGATCGAGTCCGAGGTTGGTGACCACCGGCGGGATGTAGGTCAGCAGTATTGCCCCGATCAATGCCCCGGACAGAGTTCCGAGCCCACCGATGACGACGGCCGAGAGCAGCGTCAGTGAGAGTGTCAGCGTGAATCCGCTCGGTGCCGCGATCCGGGCCGACATCGCCAGAACAGCACCTCCCGCGCCCGCGCAGGCCGCGCTGACGACGAACGCCAGAATGCGTGCGCGCCCGAGGTCGATGCCGGCCAGTTCGGCGGCCACTTCGTCGTCCCGGACGGCCCGCCAGCGGCGTCCGATTCGGCTCGACGAGATGTTCGCCAGGAGGAAGAACACGAGGACGAGCAGTACCCAGCTGACGTAGGCGACGAATTTCGTTCCGCTGAGTTCGTTTCCGGTGACGAAGTACATCACGTCGTCGATCAGCTCCGGCACTTTCGGCGCCGGGACGACGAGGCCTTGTTCTCCGCCGAGGTAGTCCGAGAAGTACAGGGCCAGGCCCGGTACGGCGACGGCGAGTGCCAGCGTGGCACCGGCCAGGTACGGCCCGTGCAACCGGGCGGCGGCCACTCCCACCACAACACCCACCACCGCCGAGATCACGGTGGCGGCAAGCAGAACCAGGGGCACCGACCATCCCGAATCGTTGGCCCGCAGCATCAACGCTGCGGTGTATGCGCCGACGGCCATGAACGCACCGTGTCCCAGGGAGAGCTGGCCGCTCAACCCGGTCAGCACGGTCAGGCCGCCGGCCGCGATCGCCAGGTAGGCAACCGAGGTGAGCTGGCTCTGGCGGAAGGTGCTCAGTGATTCGAGTGCGAGCACGATGACGACGAGTCCGATGACAGCGCAGAGGAAGTGACGTCGAACCGGAGTTGCAGCGAGACGAGTGAGAACCGCGTTCATGTCACACCCTCCTGGCGGCGGTGCTGGCGAACAATCCGCTCGGGCGGACCAGAAGTACGACGATCAGGATCACCAATGCCGCACTGGACACGAGATCCTGGCCGAGGTAGCCGCTGACGAAGCTGAGTCCGATGCCCATCAGCAAGCCGCCGACCACTGCACCCGCCGGGCTGTCCAGGCCACCGAGAACTGCAGCGACGAAACCGAATACGACGATCGAGTCCATGTAACCCGGATGCACCAACGAACCTCCCGCGATGAGCAGGCCTGCCAATGATCCGACGACTGCGGCGAGAGCCCAACCGAGGGTGAGCATTCGGCTCACGCGTACTCCCAGGAGTTTGGCAACCTCCTGCTCGAAGGCGCTCGCCCGCATCTTCAGCCCCAGATCGGTGAAGCGGAACAACAGGATGAGCAGGGCCAGTACCACCAGGACGGCGATGATCTTGAAGATGTCGTACCCGGTCAGCGCTACGTTGATCTCCCCGATTCGCTGGCCTGTGAGTCCGAACGGAGCTGGGAAGGAACGGAATTGGTTGCCGAAGATGATGGCTGCCACCGCGTGGATGATGATGAACAGTCCCAGCGTCAGAATCACCGGGTTGATGTGCGAGGAGCTGTCGACGAACCGGATGACGAGTCGTTCGATCAACGCTCCCAGCAGTAGGCCACTGAGGAGTGCGACTCCGAACCCGATCCAGTACGAATACCCGGCGTCGATGACGACGAGCGCGACGTAGGTGGTGATCATGGCCATCGGAGCCTGGGCGAAGTTGACGATGCGTGTCGATCGCCAGATGAGCACGAGAGCGAGCGCGAAGGCGGCATAGATCATGCCGGTCGTCACGCCGTTGATGAGGATGGTCAGCAGTTGTTGCACTGTGGCAGGCGTCCTTTCGGCTTGCTCTAGAACCCGAGGTAGGCGTGTCGGAGGGCGTCGTCCCCGGCCAGGGTGTCGGCGGGGCCTTCCATCGCGACCTTGCCCAGATCCAGGACTACGGCGTGTTCGGCGATCGACAGCGCGCTCCGCGCGTTCTGTTCTACGAGCACGACGGTCATGGATTCGGAATCGACGAGTGCACGGAGCGTCTCGAAGATCTGCGCGACGACTTTCGGAGCGAGCCCGAGAGACGGTTCGTCGAGAAGAAGGACCGACGGTGTCGCCATCAGAGCTCGACCGATCACCAGCATCTGCCGTTCCCCGCCGGACAGGGTGTGCGCAGAAGACGCTCGGCGGTTGGTCAGGGGCGGGAACATCTCGTAGATCCGATCGAGAGTGACGGCGTCGTGACTTCTGTTGCGTCCCAACGCGCCGAGTCGAAGATTTTCGTCGACGGTGAGTTCGGCGATCACTCCACGACCCTCGGGGACGTGCGCAAGTCCTTTGCGAGACATGCGATCCGGTGCCACGCCGACAACGTCGACACCTGCGAGATCGATCCGTCCCGATACCGGTCGAATGAGGCCGGAAACGGTGCGAAGCAGTGTCGTCTTTCCTGCTCCGTTGGCCCCGAGCACGGCGGTGATCGCCCCGGCCGCGACGGTCATCGACACCGAATCGAGGGCGGTGACGGGCCCGTAACGCACCGTGAGGTCGGTGATCTTCAGGTGTGCCGCGTCAGTCGTCATGTGCCACTTCGTTTCCGAGGTATGCAGCGAGCACGGCGGGGTCCTCGCGGATCTGATCGGGTGTCCCCTGAGCGATGACCTTGCCGAAATCGAGTACGTAGATCCGGTCGCACACACTCATCACGAGGTCCATGTGATGCTCGACGAGCATGACCGATGTGGCAGGCCTTTCCGGATCGGAATCGGTGGAAACTGCTGCCAAAGAACGAATCTCGTTGCCGAGCTCGCTCATTTCGTCGCTGGACAGTCCCGAGGCGGGTTCGTCGAGCAGGAGCAGTGTCGGTTCGCTGACGAGAGCCCGCGCGAGCGCGACTCTCTTGCGCACCGCGTACGGCAGGCTCGGCGGCAAGCGGTGGGCGTGGTCGTCGATGCGCAGTCGCTGCAGCATGGCCATCGCGATCGATCGGACCGCAGCGTCGTCGGAGGCGCTCGACGGCAGCCCGAGAAGGCCGGCCAGGACTCCGGTTCGAGCCGTTCGGTCGGCACCGACCATGACGTTGTCCAGAACGGTCATCCGATCGAACAAGCCGAGTCCCTGCAGAGTTCTGCTCATGCCGAGTCGGGGGAGGTCGTGTGGTCGGAGTCTTGGCAACGTTTTGCCGTGTCGGCCGAGTGTGCCCGATTGCGGGCGTACGAGTCCGCACGCAACGTTGAACAGGGTCGTCTTGCCGGCCCCGTTGGGTCCGATGACGCCGAGGACTTCGCCGGGGCGCACGTCGAGACTGACTCCGGAGAGCGCGACGATTCCGCCGAACGACACGTCGACGTCCTTCATGGTGAGAACCGGGTCCATCGTGTCGAGAGAGTTCAAGTGACGCACCTCACAATCTGTTGCGTTCACTATGGTGCGTCGCGCACAACGGGCGATATGGGCGCTGCGCACAGAATCTTTGGGTCGCTGGGCACCAGTACCGGTCAAATCGCCCTGTGATGTGGGCTCTGTGCGCAAAACTGTCAGGGTGGGTGCTCCTGGTGGTCGACACGCATCGACGCGATCCGCTGCCCGCGGCGCGGTGACGGCCTCGGATCAGGAGAAGATCCGGAGCGCATGGGCGGCCCTGACGCCACGGGCCGACACGATCGCCGACTCCATCACGTTGGCGCTCATCGAGCAGGAACCCGCCTACCTGGCCAGCTCCGCTCCGGACATCGCCGGCGAGATCAGGCGCAGTACCCGCGAGCACATCGGTCAGGGTCTTCGCACGTTGTCCGGGCTGCCGGCCGCGAACGACAACACCCGTGAGGTGTGGCGTCGTACCGGGAGGGAACGCGCTCGCCAAGGCATTCCGATGGAGTTGGTACTCAAGGCGTACACGCTCGGTAGCCGAACGCTCTGGGAGGAGTTGATGCTCGAGCGAGAACAATGCCGATCCAGCATCGACGAGCATCTGCTTCTGGTGGCGGGTCAGCAGTTGTGGCGTGCGCTGGACAGCCAGTACGAAACTCTGGTCGAGGCGTATCGGCAGGAGAGTGCCCGAATGCAGCAGCGGGACCTCGCCAACGTCCTGGAAATTCTCGACGGTCTTCGATCGGGGCGTGGTGGAGATCCGGCATTCGTCATCGAAACTCGTGCCACACTTGGACTTTCGGCGTCACAGCAAATTGCGTGTGTCGTCGGTCCACTCGACGATCAGGGATCGCCGCCGCTGCCTGCGCCCGAGGATGCGTTGGATCAGATAGGCGCGGTATCGCATTGGAACACCAGGGACGGCCATCAGTTCGCGCTCGTGGCTCTCGGAACCGGGTCGTGGAATTCCGTCGTCGATTCCCTTGCGGCGCAGGCCGTGGGGCCGGTCGGCGTCGCGCATTCACCCGAAGGCGTGTCTTCGTTCGCGGCGGCGTACCGATTGGCGGCGTTGACGGCCGAGACCATCACCGAGGGCAGCGGCGTGGCGTTGGCGACGGAGCGTCTGCCCCGCGTGATCATGGCTGCCGACCATCAATCGTCGGAGTTGCTCGTGCGCCACGCTCTCGGCAGTTTGTGGACGCACCCGGAGCCGCATCGCGGAACGCTGCTCGACACTCTGGCGCACATGCTTGCCTCCGACGGTTCGCCGACCAATGCCGCAAAGGCGCTCTACTGCCACCGAAACACGGTGATCTACCGGGTTCGTCGGATCGAGGAGTTGACCGGGCACGATCTGACCGATCCGCGAGATCGGCTTCTGCTGACGCTCGCCCTGGTCAGGACGGGGCACTGGACTCGTGCCGTCGGGCAAGGTGACAGCTCGACGCCCCGTGGATCATTCAATCGAATGAATTGACGAGACATTTTTTTACTCGGTGTAACGCGCGGTCGAAGAGTGCATATATTCCAGGTGGCTCCGTGCTGCTGCCTGACCCCCGACCCGGCAGCAGCGCGGAGCCTTTGTTCGTTCGGATACCGAACATCGCCGAGTGAGCGTCGTCGTTCGGTTTGCGTAAGCTCGTGCGCGGGGTACTCCGTGCCCACGGGTGGAACTTTCATCGAACGGTGGTCCTGGAAGGGTCGAACGTGAGCGAGGGCAAGAGTAGGTCGGGCGATGGGCCGAAGGGCGACGAGACCCATCCCGACACACCGCCGTACGACGCTCCCACCGAGGCATTCGGGGCTGTCGGTGATGACATGTCGAAGCCGGCGTCCGAAGCCGATCGCCTGTCCGACGACGTGACGGTCGACCCCGCGGCCGATGTCGAGGGCACGGACGCCACAGAATCACCTGTTCACGAAGCCTCGACCACAGAATCCGTCACTACTGATTCCGTCACTACTGATTCCGTCCCCACTGATGCCGCCACCACGGAGGTCGTCGAATCAGCCGGTCCGACGGATGCAGTCGAGTCCGATTCGTCGACCTCGTCCCCGCAGCAGACGCCGGTCGCGGATGAGTCTCCGACTGTGGCGCAGCCCGTCGTCCCTGAGCAGCCCGAGTCTCCTACGGAACCACCCTCGACTCCTCCCAGCGACGGTAGCGCGCAGGCAGATGGAGCAGGCGTCACGCCGCCGTGGCGGAAGATTGCCATCGGCACCGGTGCAGTGTTCGCCGTCTTCGCACTGCTGTATGTCGCGGATTGGTTCACTTCGAGTGACCGTGTGCCCCGCGGTGTCACCGTTGCCGGAATCGACGTCGGCGGCAAAGCTCACTCCGACGCCGAAGACACGTTGCGCTCCGAACTCGGCCCTCGCGCCGAGCAACCCGTTCAGGTCGACGTCGGCGATCGGCAGGTCGACGTGCTCCCTGCCGCTGCCGGTCTCGGGGTGGACTGGAATGCGACGCTGGACCGCGCGGGGTCTCAGCCGATCAATCCGATCACCCGGCTGACGTCTTTCTTCGGTAGCCGCGAGATCGGCGTCGTATCGACCACGGACGAGCAAGCATTGAACGTCGCCATCGACGGCCTCCGCGCCGAGACCGATCGTGCTCCCGTCGAAGGCGACGTCGTGTTCGACGGTGTCACTCCTGTTGCTGTTGCACCACTCGAGGGTCGGGTGTTGGATGCCGACGGGACGCGTCGAAATCTGCAGACCGAATGGGCTTCGGGGGCAACGGAAGTGGTCTACGAGTCCACCCCCGTATCGGTGACGCAGGACGCGGTCGACCGAGCCTTGGCCGAGATCGCAGTTCCCGCTGTCGAGGCACCGGTGATCATCGCCGGTCGCGAGAACGTCGATGCGACGCTGCCGACCGACCGCGTGGGCGAGATTCTGCGCTTCGATCCGGACGACCAGGGCGGGCTGACTCCGATCTACGACACCGATGTCGCCACGGGGATATTGGCACCACAACTCGTTCGCACCGAGGTACCGCCGAAGGACGCGTCGTTCACGTTCTCCGGCGGTGCGCCGACCGTCGTGCCCGGGGTGATGGGTGAGCTCGTGGAGTGGCGTAAGACTCTCGAGCAGCTGCCCGCACTGTTGTCTGCGGACGGCCCCCGCACCACCGAGGCGATCTACGAACCGGCTCCGCCCGCTCTCACCACCGAGGCCGCGCAGAATCTCGGTGTGCGAGAAGTGATCGCCGAGTACACCACCGGCGGGTTCGAGTACGCGTCGGGCGTCAACATCGGGCTGACGGCGCAAATTGTCAACGGTGCACTCGTGAAGCCGAAGGAGACATTCTCGCTCAACGGATACACCGGTCCGCGAGGTACGGCGCAGGGCTTCGTCGAGTCGGGGATAATCGACAACGGCAGACCCGATCGCGCCGTCGGCGGTGGCATCAGCCAGTTCGCGACGACGCTGTACAACGCGTCCTACTTCGCCGGCATGGAAGACACCGATCACACCGAGCACAGCTACTACATCAGCCGGTATCCCGAGGCCCGCGAGGCGACGGTCTTCGAGGGTGCGATCGATCTGAAGTTCACCAACCCCAACGACACCGGCGTGGTCATCGAATCGTTCGCCGATTCGTCCAGCGTCACCGTTCGACTGTGGGGCACGAAGACCGTCGACGTCGAATCCATCACCGGGTCGCGAACCAACCCCACGTCACCCAACACGGTGACGCTGCCCGCCGGCGCAGGCTGTGTCGCATCGGGTGGAGGACCGGGATTCACGGCCAGCGACACCAAGGTGATCAGCGATGCCGCGTCGGGCAGGGAATTGTCGCGGAACACGAGAACGGTGAAGTACGACCCGATTCCGATCGTGAAATGCGTCCAGCCCGATCGCCCGGACCCTTCGCCTGCACCTCGACCCGACCCTGCGCCGGAGCCGGAACCGGATGAGTGACGCCCGAGCTGCGAGGACACAGTTCGAATCACCTCGAGTCGGACTGTGGCGTCGCCGCCCGATCGGGTGTTTGCTGGTAGCAGGGAACTGCTCGAAATGAATGTGCCCGTGCGGGGGTTGCACAGCACAGGTGCTTCACTGCACTCGACCACCGAAAGGGAGCATTGCCGATGACGCTCACACGTACCGTCCTCGATCAGCAGACGCTGCGTGAGGCGTACGCGCAGTTCCCCAGCGGCGTTGTGGCGATCGCCGCGAAGATCGACGGCGTGCTGGTGGGGTTGGCAGCGAGCAGCTTCGTTTCGGTGTCCATCGATCCGCCTCTGGTGGCTGTCTGCATTCAGAACACGTCGACGACGTGGCCCAAACTCGAATTGGCACCCAACATCGGCGTCAGCGTTCTCGGTGAGGCGCACAACGATGCCGTTCGTACGCTGGCGGCCAAGACCGGTGACCGATTCGCCGGTCTCGATCTCACCGTCACGGACGGCGGAGCCGCCTTCATCGTGGGTGCAACAGCGTGGCTCGACACCACCATCGACCAGCAGATCCCCGCGGGCGACCACTTAATCGTGTTGCTGCGCATACATTCCCTGGATGTGCAGAGTGAAGTGAACCCAATCGTGTTCCACGGCAGCAAGTTCCGCAAACTGCAGCAGTAATCTCTGGTTCGACTTCGTTCGGCCTGTTCACCCATCGCCGGTCGTCCGTTCGCCCCTCCGGTTTTCGCAAACGCGCGCGCACTTGCGGCAGCACAGGTCGGGAGCGAGCAACCCACACCCAGCACACAAAGAACAACGGCCGCACCCGTGAACAGGTGCGGCCGTTGCAATGTCAGTGGATCAGAACGCTGCTTCGTCCAGTTCCATGATGTCGTTGTCGATGTTGGTCAGGATTGCTCGCGTCGAAGTGAGCTGCGGCAGGATGTTCTTGGCGAAGAACGAGGCCACTGCGATCTTGCCCTCGTAGAACGCCTTCTCCTTGCCCTCTGCACCGTTGTCGAGTGCGGCGATGGCAATTTCGGACTGGCGCAGCAGCAGCCAGCCGATGAGCAGATCGCCGAAGCCCATCAGGAAGCGCACCGATGCCAGGCCGACCTTGTACAGCTCGGTGGGCTGGTCCTGTGCACCCATGAGGTGCTGGGTCATCGAGGTGACGATGGCCTGCACATCTTCGAGTGCGGTGGCGAGCAGTGCGCGCTCGGCCTTGAGGCGGCCGTTGCCTGCCTCACTGTCGATGAACGACTTGATCTGTCCGGCAACGTGAGCCAGAGCAACGCCGCGGTCGCGGGCGATCTTGCGGAAGAAGAAGTCCTGCGCCTGGATGGCGGTGGTTCCCTCGTACAGCGAGTCGATCTTGGCGTCACGGATGTACTGCTCGAGCGGGTAGTCCTGCAGGAAGCCGGAGCCACCGAAGGTCTGCAGCGACTCGGCCAGCACCTGGTAGGCGATTTCCGAACCGACGCCCTTGACGATGGGAAGCAGGAGGTCGTTGACGCGGTATGCGATGTCTGCGTCGGCGTCCGAGACCTGCTTGGCGGTGATCGGATCCTGGTGTGCGGCGGTGTAGAGGTACACCGCGCGCAGTCCCTCGGAGTACGCCTTCTGCAGCATGAGGCTGCGGCGAACGTCGGGGTGGTGTGTGATCGTGACGCGCGGCGCGGTCTTGTCGGTCATCTGCGTCAGATCGGCACCCTGGACGCGCTCCTTGGCGTAGTCGAGTGCGTTGAGGTAACCGGTGGAGAGGGTGCCGATTGCCTTGGTGCCGACCATCATTCGAGCGTGCTCGATGACGTCGAACATCTGCGCGATGCCCTTGTGGACCTCGCCGACGAGCCAGCCCTTGGCGGGGACGCCGTGGCCACCGAAGGTGAGCTCACAGGTGGCGGAGGCCTTGAGGCCCATCTTGTGCTCGACGCCGGTGACGAATGCGCCGTTGCGCTCGCCCAGCTCGCCCTTCTCGAAGTCGAAGAGGACGGACGGTACGAAGAACAGGCTCAGGCCCTTGGTGCCCGGTCCGGCACCTTCGGGGCGAGCGAGCACGAGGTGGAAGATGTTCTCGAACAGGTCGTCGGAGACAGCCGAGGTGATGAAGCGCTTGACGCCCTCGATGTGCCACGAGCCGTCGTCCTGCTTGATGGCCTTGGTGCGACCTGCGCCGACGTCGGATCCGGCGTCGGGCTCGGTGAGCACCATCGTGGCACCCCAGCCGCGCTCGACGATGACCTTGGCCCACTCCTTCTGCTCGTCGGTTCCGTTGTGGTACAGGATGTTTGCGAAGCCGGGGCCTGCGGAGTACATGAATGCTGCGGGCTGCGAGCCGAGGAGCATCTCGTTGATGCCCCACAGGAGATTGCGCGGGGCAGGCATGCCGCCGATTTCCTCGTCGAGTCCGACGCGCCACCACTCACCGTCGTAGAGCGCCTTGAACGACTTCTTGAAGGAGTCGGGCAGCTTCAGGCTGTGGGTATCGGGATCGAAGACGGGCGGGTTGCGGTCCGCATCGGCGAAGGACTCGGCCAGCGGTCCCTCGGCCAGGCGTACGACCTCACGCAGCATGTCGCGGGCGACCTCGCCGTCCATGTCGCCGAAGTTGTCGCCTTCGAGCGTCTCGTCGAGTCCGAACAGCTCGAAGAGGTTGAACTCGAGGTCCCGAAGGTTGCTCTTGTAATGGCCCATTGCTCGTTCGCTCTCCAGTCGGTGGTGCGGTCTCGTGAGTACCGCCCAAGTTAGCTACTCGTCGGTAACTTAAGGGATATTACCCCCGATCCGTTTCGCTGCCAAGGGCGGACCTACTCGCCAGTAGCAGTGCATCGATCGCAGTGCCGTCGCTCACGTCGCGATACCGATTCTCGGCGGTCACAATGGTCAGCCGGGAGTCGATGTCGGAGACCAAATCCTCTGGCGTGTAAAGGATTTCGATTTCCTGTGGGCCGCCGATGCCGGACTCGATGTTCGACGTGTGGTGCCCGAGAATCATGAGGATTCCTTCAGGTTTCAGCGCCGAAATTGCGGCCGAGACGGCCTTCCGTCGTCCTTCCGGGGACAAGTGCAGGTAGAACATGAGAACCAGGTCATAGTTGGGTTCCGTTGCCAATTGCGTCACATCGGCATGAATCCAGGTGAGGCGTTCGCGAACGGACGCGGGTGCAGTGGCGGCGATACGACTCGCCCTCGTCAACCCCACCGAGGAGAAATCGACCGCGTCGACGGTCCAGCCGCGGGTGGCCAGCCAGATGGCGTTCCGACCCTGGCCCGACGCGAGATCCAGTGCGCGACCACGCTTCAGCGTTGTCGCGACCTCGACCAATGTCGCATTCGGTGCCTCGCCGTACACGAGTTCTCGGCCGTCGTACTTGCGATCCCACTCTGTGGCGTCCACCTTCGGAAGCCTAGTGGGGGCTACTACAACGTGGTGCGCAGCAGCAGGACGTTGTAGTTCTGGTAGACGGTGGCCAGGAAGTACAGGTCTCGGCCGGTCGAGAACGGGTGGATGTACGGCGCATAGATGGAGCTGACCTCGCGGGTGTCGACCAGAACCTCCGGTTCGCTCCACGGACCGACCGGTGACGGTGAGCGCCGCAGCACGATCGAGTTGGCATTGTCGGTCGTCATCATCAGGTACTGCCCGAGCGTGGCGTTGTACGTGACCGAGAGTTCTCCCACTCCGCCGACGATGGGTGCCGCCGCGGCCGGGTCGCCCTTCTTCCAGTCCTGGCCGGTCCAGTACTCGTATTCGCCGAGCTTCGCGATGTCCTGCTCTTTCACGCGGGCAACGTGGCCGAGGTTGAACCGGCCGGGCGGGGTGCCGTATTGATAGACGTAGCCGCCGTCCTTCAGGTATGCGCTCTGCTGGAAGTTACGGTCGCCGCCGACGCTGGGGCGCTGGGTCTCCGGCAGCGGTGCCCAGTTCTCCCCGTTGTCGTTCGAGACCGCAAGCCCCGAGAAGTTGGTCTCCCAGGTTCCGGCCGGGCCCCAGTTCTTCACCGACATCAGGTTCAGATACTGGGTGTCGCCGACGGCCACGCCGGCCGTCGGGATCCGACTGATCTCGACGAACGGGATCTTGGGACTGGGAACGACCTCTTTGGTCTGGCCCAGCGGGTCTTTCACGATGCTGTCGAAGTTCATGCCGTCGGCGAGGTTGCGGTCGGTGCTGCGGACGATGGCATTGCTGCGCCACGACCACAGACTGCCTTGCAGCAGGTTGGGTATCCCGAGTCCCGCGGTGTCGCCGAATGCCGTCAACACCTCTCCGCGGCCGTTGTCCCACATGATTCCGAGATCGGTGCCGATCATGTTCACGTTCTGGGTGTTGTTGGGGCTCGACATGCCGGTCACCTGGGCGACGGCCTGGGCTCGGCCGTGCAGCTGCGGCAGCCCGAACGTGCCGTTGAGCCCGGCTATGGGATTGACCGCATTGGGATCCGCCATGGCATTGGGGCCTGTGACCAGCAGCGACGCCGCCAAGGTCACGGTAGCGATGGTCAATGCTCTGGAACCTACGCGACTCAAGACGTCCCCCCGATTTCGATCTCCCACCCCGACAACCTCAGGAACCATATCAGCGGTTTGTTCGAGGGGTAATACATTGAGTGATCCGCTGTTTCGGAGGAATCGGGCGAATGCACCTCGATGTCGTAATCTGGACACGTGAGTGATCTACCCGATTCCGGGCTGGCCAGGGATCTGTCCGTCAGTGCGATGAGGCTGAATCGGAGGCTGCGTCTGCGCCATTCCAGCGACAGATTGCCCGTCGCTCAGCTGTCGATTCTGACGACTCTGCTGCGAGAAGGGCCGATGACGACGGGTGAGTTGGCGGCGCGGGAGCGAATAAAGCCACCGTCGGTGTCGCGGTCATCGCACACGTTGGTGGAATCCGGTTTGATCTCTCGGGCACCGCACCCGACGGATGGCAGGCAAGTGGTTCTGCAGCTGACCGATACCGGGACTGCTGCCGCGCGGGAAGAGGTCGCGTCTCGGGAGATTGCGCTTGCCGAGCAGTTGGAGAACCTGACGGCACAGGAGCGGGAGACATTGGCCGCCGCCGCCGGCATTCTCACCGAGATCGTCGAACAGGTCGACTGAGCTTCGTCAGTTGTCGTTCCGTACTTCGTGATCGAGGGTGTCGATGTCCCACTCGAGAGTCGAGCCCAATTCTTCCGAATCGCCCCGGCGTGCGACGCGACCGAGGACGGTGGCGACGACTGCCGCGCACACCATCCATACGGTAACGACTATCCACAACCCGGTCATGACACACTTTCTAGCACCCGTGTCTGTGAAATCGCCGTGAAACGGTGATTCGGCTTTGTTGCGATTCGATATTGGTCGTCGATGGTTCGACAATCAGGACATATCGAAGGCGCTGTTCCACAACAGATGTGGAGTTTCGGGCTTTACGGAACCAATTCGGGCAAAACAAACCTCACGTAACGGACTCGAAATCCTGTTTCGATCGAATTCGGTCGACGGCAATGCGGAACCGACTCTCCGGTGCGCACTTGTGGGATACCGGGTCCAGATCCGACTCGAAATCGACATCCCGCAATTCTTCGAGCATTGTCAGAGACGCCCCCGCGGCCGTCAGCGCGGCGTGTGTATCGGTGCCCGTCGACGGTGCCGACATGGGCACGTCGAGTAGGGCCCGTGCCATGGCCGGGTCACGCAGGCCCAGCGCCCACCAGCCGCCGTCCTCGGCCGATCCGAGCACGTCGCCATGGTTCAGCCGCGCGGCTGCGTCGGACAGTATCTGCGCGGTCACCTGGGGTGTGTCCATACCGATCTGCAAGACGGCTCCGTCGGTGGCCGCGTCTGCGTGTGCGTTCGCCAGCCGTTCCCCCAGTCCGTCGCCGCGTTGCGTGATCACCGTGAACGACGCCAGAGCCCGAGTCAGTTCGTCGGAGCGGGCCGCGTCGGCAAGGGTGCCGGTGAGAGCCACGACGCGGTGATCGACGTCGGCCGTGGAGACCGCATCGAGGCTGTCCAGCAGCGAGGCCGCAGCCAGCTCGGCCGCAGCGGCATCCCCGATCGTGGCGGCGAGGCGTGTCTTGGCCAGACCGGGAACGGGAGCTTTGGCAACGACGAGAGCGGTGACGATCACGAAAGAACCTTCCAGAAATCTCGCACGGCGACGATCGTTCCCTTCATCGAGCCCGAAACCTTGGATGTACCAGCAGTTCTCGGACGGTAGTCCACATCGTGTTCGGCAACGGTCCACCCGGCTTCGGCTGCCAAAACGAGCAGCTGCAGCGGGTAACCCGAGCGACGGTCGGTGACGCCGAGGTCGAGCAGGGCCTGGCGGCGGACCGCGCGGATGGCACCGAGATCGTGCACCGGAAGCTTGTACTTGGTCCGGAGCCGAAGGGACAGAACGGCATTGCCGATCCTCGCGTGCAGGGGTGAGCTTCCCCTGGCCGGTCGTCGACGGCCGACGGCGAGGTCGGCGTGATCCAATGCGGCCACGAGCGTCGGCAGGTCACCCGGATCCATCGAGCCGTCTCCGTCGAGGACGCACACGATCTCGGTGTCGGCGGCGAGGACGCCCGCGTGCACGGCAGCCCCGTAACCAGGTACCGATTCCGACACCACGGTGGCTCCGTGCGCCGCGGCGACGGCGGCGGTGTCGTCGGTGGAGTTGTTGTCCACCACGATCGTCCGATACCCCGACGGCATCGAATCGAGAACTGCAGGAAGCGATTCGGCCTCGTTCATGCAGGGAACGACGACGGTGACCGAGCCCGGGTCAGACACGAGGGGGACCCGTACCCTCGGCGTCGCGCAACGGTGCGTCGGCGAATGCGGTGAGGCCCTCGCGAGGCATGACCTTCGCGCGGAATCCCAGAGTCCGTTCGGCGAGTTCCGAACTGGCGACGATGTGCCGCACATCGCCCGCTCGGTACTGTCCGGTGGTCTCGGGTGCCGGTCCGCCGCGTGCGTCTGCGAGGATGCCTGCGACTTCACCGATGGTGATCGGTTGTCCCGAACAGACGTTGAGCGCGGTGAAGCCGTCCAGTGCGGCCGAGATCGACGCGATGTTGGCCGCCGCTACGTCGTGAACGTGGACGAAGTCACGGGCCTGCTTGCCGTCCTCGTAGACCGTCGGAGCCTGGCCGCGTTCGAGGGACGATCGAAACATCGCTGCCACACCGGAATACGGGGTATTGCGCGGCATGTGCGGGCCGTACACGTTGTGGTAGCGCAGTGCTACCACCGATCCGCCGGTAGCAATTGCCCAGGCGGAGGCGTAGTTCTCCTGAGCAAGCTTGCTGGCGGCGTAGGTACTCCTGGGCTCGAGTCTCGAATCCTCCTCGACCAGAAGCCAATCGAGTGGCTCACCGGACCTGGGATCGCGGTTGTCGAACATGCCTGCGTCGAGGTCGGCGCGGGAGCGGGGCCGAGGAACGACGGTCTCGCCCGACGAATTGAGGTACCGCCCCTCGCCGTACACGACCATCGACGAGGCGAGAACCAGTCGGGTGCAGCCCGCCTCGTACATGGCTGCGAGCAGGACTGCCGTCCCGTAGTCGTTGTGGCTTGCGTACGCCGGGGCATCTGCGGCGTCGACGCCCGCTCCGACGACTGCGGCCTGATGACACACGACGTCCACTCCGCGCAGTGTCTCGACGAGTGCGTCCTTGTCTCGCACATCGAGGTCGATGATCCCATCGGCATGCGCGCCGGGGCCGTGCGCCGATTCGAGCATCGCGTCGACGCCGACCACGTCTAGGTCGGCGGTTCGCGCGGCGTCGAGGATGTGGCCACCGATGAATCCGGCTGCGCCGGTGAGGAGTACCCGTGTCATGGCAGCTCGATCGGCAGGGTGATCCCGGTGTGCACGCGGCACGTAGGGCAATCACCGGTCGGAGCGTCACGAACGGCCGATCGCACGAGGGTCTTGAGTGGTTCGATGTTCTTCTGGAATTCCGCGAACACGTCCACGGCCTTGACGCCCTGACCGGATTCGATGCCGGCATCGAGGTCGGTCACCAATGCGATCGGTGCATAACAGAGTTCGAGCTCGCGAGCGAGAACGGCTTCGGGGTGGCCGGTCATGTTCACCAGTGTCCAACCCTGGCGGGCGAACCACTGGCTTTCCGCGCGAGTGGAGAATCGCGGACCCTCGACGACCACCATGACGCCGCCGTCGATCGCAGTGTCCTGGACGGCCGCCCTGCGCAACTCCCCGCAATAGGGATCGGCGAACTCGACGTGGATGCCGCCCTGATCGAAGTAGGTCTGCGTTCGCCCGGAAGTGCGATCGACGAGCTGATCGGGAATCACGACGGTGCCGGGGCCGTACTCGGGCACCAGTGATCCGACGGCGCACGGCGCGAACACTCGACTCACCCCGAGCATCCGCAGCGCCCACATGTTCGCGCGGTACGGCAACGTGTGCGGGGAGTACTCGTGATTCCGCCCGTGCCGAGGGAGGAAGGCAACATCTCTACCCTCCACCTCGCCCAATGTGATCGGAGCGCTCGGGACTCCGTAGGGCGTATCGAGCACGATCTCCTCGGCGTCGTCGGCGAAGAACGAATAGAAGCCGCTGCCGCCGATGACGGCGATCTCGGCCCGTCCCTGCGCGTCCTTGTTCATCTGTTCATCCTCCATCACCGTCGGTCGATATGCTGATCGGAAGTCGTGTTCGTCTCGAGGTCCGCAGGGAGAAAACACTATCCGTTACTGGAGAGAAGCCGTCGCCGGTGCGCTCGCCGTCGCGCTCGTCGTGGTCGCGTTCATCGTGCCGTATCTGGGAAACGAACTCGTCACGCCCATCATCAACAGAACCCCTCAGCAGGTGCGCGATTTCGCAGACGCGGCACCGCTGTTCGGATTCCGTGAGATTCACTTCGGGTGGGGAACTCCGTTCGCCGTACTCATCGCCGTGGCCACCGTGCTGTGGGGGCCTACGGTGGCCCGCCGGTTGTCCTGGACGCGCTTGCTGTTCGTCGTCTGGGGCGCGTCCGCAGCATGGACGATGTCGTTGGCGATGGTCGATGGGTGGAAGCGCGGTTTCGTCGACCGGCTGGCGTCGACGGACGAGTACTTGCACGAGGTACCGGGGATCACCGACATTCCCGCAACTCTGCGCGGATTCTCCGAGAGAATCCTGGATTACCAGGCGGATTCGTGGACCACGCATGTCTCGGGACATCCGCCGGGCGCGTTGTTGACCTTCGTCTGGCTCGATCGACTCGGCCTCGGCGGTGGGGCGTGGGCGGCGACGCTCTGCGTGTCGGTCGGGACGAGTGCCGCAGTCGCTGTCGTCCTCACGCTGCGGGTGTTGGGCGACGAGAAGATGGCCAGGCGCGCAGCGCCGTTCGTGGCCATCGCGCCGGCCGCGATCTGGATCGCCGTGTCGGCGGATGCGTTCTATGCCGGGGTCGCCGCGTGGGGTGTCGCGCTGCTGGCGATCTCCACGAAGCGGTACCTGTGGCCCGCGTCGATCGGTGCGGGAGTGCTGCTCGGTTTCGGTATCTATCTGAACTACGGGCTGGTACTGATGGGCTTGCCCGCGGTGGCGGTACTGATTGCCGGTCGAAAGATTCTCCCGTTCGTGGGCGCGGTCATCGGAGCGCTGATCGTCGCGGGAATCTTCACGGCGTACGGATTCTGGTGGTACGACGGTTACGAGTTGGTGCAAGAACGTTACTACCAGGGCATCGCCAAGGATCGCCCGTTCGAGTACTGGGGTTGGGCCAACTTCGCGGCGCTGTTCTGTGCGCTGGGTGTGGCTGTGCCAGCGGCATTCCCGCGAATTCTCACGCGAGTGCAGCCGATCAACCTGCTGGTGATCGGCGGCGTGGCGGCGGTGGTGATGGCAGATCTGAGTCAGTTGAGCAAGGCCGAGACCGAGCGAATCTGGTTGCCGTTCGCGATGTGGATGCTCATTGCGCCCGCGGTGTTGCCGATGCGCACGCACCGATTCTGGTTGGCACTGCAGGTGATCGGCGCATTGGCGGTCAATCATCTGCTGTTCACGAATTGGTGAGCGGTGCAGGCGTCATCTGGGCGAACCAGCGCCCGTCGATCGGTGCGACGTCGATCATTCGAAGGCCTGCTGCCCGAGCGAGATCCGCGGTGGCGTCGGCGCTGACACTCGACCACGCGAACCAATCTCCGACCATGGTGTCGGTTTCCCAGCGCACGGTGCGGTGCCGCACTCCGTAGTTGCTCGGCGCATCCACCTCGGCGATGACGGCTCCGTGCGGTGCCAGTAGGTCGGCAGCGCGGCGCAGCAGCCGAACCGGATCGCCGCCGATGCCGATGTTTCCGTCAGCAAGCAGCACGCAGGACCATTCGCCGGTGTCGGGCAGTGGCTCGAAGATGTCCTTCAGGACGGCGTTTCCGCCGCGGCCGATGGTCAGGTCGACGGCTGCCTTCGAGGTGTCGACGCCGAGTGCCGACACTCCCCGTCGAGCAAGTGCTTCGGTGAGGCGCCCGGGCCCGCAACCGAGGTCGAGGGTGGGGCCGGTACATCGACTGATCATCGCGTGGTCCGCACGGCGATCCTCCAGGGACGAGGCATCCCCGCCCATCCAGCGGGCAGTGGGTAGACGTTCTCGTGTGCCGTCGGAATCGCCTATCCAACAGGGCAATCCGGCTGCTGCGCGGTGGAAGAGTGTATCGGCGGTGACGCTCATGCTCGGCTCCGTACGAGGATCAATCGAATGAAGTAAGCGGCTGCGCTCACGGTGAACAACGCGGCGGTGAGCGCGAGCCAACGACCGAGGAAGGGCTCTTGCGTCAAACCGGTTGCGGCCCGGTACGACTCCGCACCCTGGGTGAGTATCCCGGGAAAGAACATGAGAAACGTCAGTCCGGCTCCGAGAGCGGGAACGCGAACGTAGTTGACCGGAGACAACATCCAGGGGCGGTGTGTCGATCCGGTGAGAAGTCGGTCGGCGAGCGAGTAGAGCGGATACAGCACGGCGTCGTGCAGCAGGACCGAACCGAAGAACCACACGATGATGGACTTCCACCACACGTCGTTGTTCCACAATGTTTCCGGTCCGGCAATCGCGATGACGTAACCGACGAGGGCGAACGAAAGCAGCAGACCGACTGCGTGCAGTGGGTGCCCACCGTAGATCTTCGTGAACGCTCTCATCCGAGGCTCCTGACCTTGCTATGCAAAAAGACCCGTGCGCGAGAGCCACCGTCTGTCACGGTGTGCTCTCGCGCACGGGGTCAGGCAATGGTTATGCGGCGGTCTTGACCGTGATGGTCGCAACGCCCACGAGCAGGCCCGGGGTCACAGCATCGGTGTTGAAGGTGCTGTTGAGCAGTCCGGCAGCGGTCTCCGAGATCTTCACCTGGGTGCCCTGCAGGATTGCGGTGTTGTCGGGTCCGGTCGCCAGCGGCTGCAGGGTGCGGCCGTCGAGATCGAACAGGACGGCGTCCGCAGCAGCCTCTTCGCCGTTGACGGTGACGTCACCGGTGAGAAGTGAAGTGCCCGGGTCGATGTCGAAGTTGGTGAGCTCGACGACGGTTTCGCCGGCGGTCAGCGACAGGCCGCTGCCGTCGTGCATGATCTCGCCCTGGACGTAGGGATCCACGGTGCCGGGCTCCCAGTACTTGACGTCTCCGCCGGTGATCGGGAAGCGGATGGAACCGTCTGCGAGAGTGGCGGTTCCGACTACGCCGGGCGTCAGGCCCAGGGTGGTCAGTGCGCCCAGGAAGCCGGGATCGAGTGCAACCGCGGTGTCGACGCCGTTGCTGAGGTCGGCGACCTCGGCAGCGGGCTCGGGGGTGCTTTCGGTGGTTTCCATGGCCGATGCGGCCGAGGACGTGGCTGCATCGACTGTGCTGGAAGCGTCGTCGCTGGAGCATGCGGCAAGCGGGACGATCGTCATTGCACCGATTGCGGTGGCGGCCAAAGCTTTACGAACAGTGAACATGTCGGTCAACCTTCCGTGCTCGTCTCTCGAGCGTTGTGGGTCATTCGGCGCTGCTTGCCGAGCGGATGGGTTACATCTCGATCCCTGCTGGGAGCGTGACAACCTGTTACCCGACAAACCGGACCGTCAAACCGGAAAGATTCCTGATGTTCGGTGCAGACTCAGCGAAGTATCAAATCCGCTGCCCGTTCTCCGATCACCACCGACGGCGCATGGGTGTGTCCGCGAATGATGCTCGGCATGATCGACGCATCGGCCACGCGAAGGCGGTCGACTCCCCTTACCCGGAGCTCGGAATCGACGACGCTGTCGGCGTCGTTACCCATCCGGGCGGTGCCCACGGGGTGGTACAGAGTGTGCGCATTCTGCTCGAGGGCCTCGGTGAGCAGGTCCGCCGGGGAGATGTTCGACGCCACCCTGGGGCGGAGGATGTCGCCGAGCTCGCCCTTCAGCGAGGGGGTTTCCGAAATCGCGACGCAGGCCCGTAGCCCTTCGATCATGGCGCGGCGGTCGAGTCCGCCGGGGTCGCTGAGATAGCGCGGCTCCACGATGGGCTTCGCCAAGGGGTCGGCAGAGCGCAGGGTGATCTCGCCGTGGCTCTCGGGTTTGACGAGTACCGCGCCGATGACGGCGGCGTGTGAGTCCTGGCCGACGAGTCCCTCGTCGAAGAACGGTGCCGGTCCGAAGATGAGTTCGACGTCGGGCAGGGCAAGGTCTTCTCGGCTCTTGATGAATCCGTACGCCTCGGCGACGTTGGAGGTGAGCATGCCGCGTCGGCGCGTGAGGTAGTTGACCAGCTCGGGGATCTTCTCGGCATGGAAGAGGGAGTCTCGTTCGGTTTTCCAGCCGATGAGGGCGGCCAGGTGGTCGAGGAGATTCTGTCCGACGCCCGGTGAGTGATGCTGAACGGTGATTCCGTGCGATTTCAGTTGTTCCTGGTCGCCGATGCCCGAGAGCATGAGCAGCTGTGGGGTGTTGATCGCGCCACCGGAGAGGATCACTTCCTTGTGTGCGCGCACGGTGTGTGTCTCGCCGCCGGAGATGTATTCGACGCCCACGGCCGCAGTGCCCTCGAACAGCACGCGAGTGGCGTGTGCCTCGGTGAGGATGGTGAGGTTCTTGCGCTTCTTCGCCGGTCGCAGGTATCCATCCGCGGTGCTCCACCGTGCTCCGCGCTTCTGGTTGACCATCGTGCGGGTGAAGCCCTTGGGCTCGGGCAGGTTGGCGGTTTCCAGCGGATAGCCCGCTTCTTCGACGCCGTCGAGGAACGACGACGTCAGGTCGCGAGGGCTGCGCTGGTGCGAGACGATGAGTGGGCCGTCGGTGCCCGCGTCGAGTGCTGTTGTCCCCTCGATGTTCTCGATCTTGCGGAAGTATCCGACGAGGTTACGGAACGACCAGGAGTCGTCGGAGACTGCCGCCCACTCGTCGTAGTCGGCGGCGAATCCGCGCACCCACATCATGGCGTTCATCGACGACGAGCCACCGAGCATCTTGCCGCGCGGCCAGTAGATGCTGCGATCTCGGAGCTCCGGCTGCGGTTCGGTCAGGTAATCCCAATCGACCTCGCTACGAAAGAGTTTGGAGAACGCAGCCGGGATGTGGGCGAACTTGTTCTTGTCCTCGGGACCTGCTTCGAGCAGTATCACCTCGTTGCGAGGGTCGGCGCTGAGGCGATTGGCCACCACTGCGCCTGCGGAACCTGCGCCCACCACGATGTAGTCGGCAGTCTTGTGCTGTGAGCTCATCTTTGTCCTTGAAGTCGTGGCGGGCGCAGGGGTGTCAGCCGCGCAGGGCGGAGGCGAATATCGCGGGCAGTTTGGCCCAGGACGGTGCACCGGCGAATGCAGTGAGCAATTTGCCGGTCGATGCTGCGGTCTTGTTGGTGACGAACCACGGCGGCTTCGGGGAGATGGAGAGTTCCCCGTTGATCAGTGAACGCGACAGGGGACGGAAGGGGCCACGGACCACTGTTCTTTCGGGCCCGTCGATCAGCAATGCGTTGTGCACGATGCCGATTCCACTCTGCACGTCGTCGACGGTGTGACCTGGGTAGGCGCCCCAGGTGGCCGATGCGGTGAGGAAACCGAGTGCTGTCCATGCGTTCACGGCGATGGTGCCGTACCGCAGTTCGGCGAGCATGGTGTCGAACTTCTCGCCGAGTCCCTTGATGGTGGCAGGGGAGCCGATGATGTTGATACCGAGGGTGCCGGTGAATTCCTCGTTCGCGGCCTGGACGGCCTTGGCTGCGAATGCTGCACCGCTGTAGGGCAATTCGATGACACCCATAACCGGAGCGAAGTATTCGGTTTGCAGCAGGGGTGCGTATTCACCGGGGTTCAGATCGGTGATGAGCACGCGGCCCCCACCGTCGCCGAGTCGTTCCGCGGCCGGGTAGGTGGCGGTGGCGTCGGACACCCTTTTGTCGCTGCCCGGGTAGTAGGGAGTGCGTGCCGGTGCGCGATCGAGTGCCGCGCGCAGAGCAGCGATGAATTCGTCGCGCTGCTTCCATTCGGAGGACAGCACGACGACCTGCGATGCGACACAGTTGTACCCACTGTTGTGCAGTCGTTGGGTGGCAACGTGTTCGGCCTGGAACAAGATGTCGGCGCGGCTCCACTCACCTGGCAGCACGATGGTGGGCGAGACGCCGCCGAGCTCGCTGGAGATGTCCTTGGTGAGAATCGGGTCGTTCGCGGCCTTGCGGGCGGCTCCGTCGTTGCCCGTGCCGAACACGATCGCGTCGTGTGTGAGGGAGCTTCCGGTCATGTGAACGTGGTCGACGAGATCGTGCCGAACCAGGTAGGTGCCCACATCGGCACCGCCGGTGAGCAGGCGAAGTGCGCCGATGTCGACGAGGGGTGCGAGCACCTTCTCGAACACCGGTAGCAGTGGATCCATGATGGGGTTCAGCTTGAGTGCGACCACCCGGTTGAACGCGAGCAGTTCGTACAGGGCGTCGAGCGGGGCGATCGAGGTGATGTTGCCTGCTCCGAGTACCACTCCGATGCCTGCGGTGTGCGCCGGGTCGAGTTGGGCGAGCCCCGCGGTGCGCTGTGCAGTCGCACGATCGATTCCGGGCTTCAGCCATACCTCGCCGGTGAACCCGTTGAGTAGCAGGCGGTCGAAGATGTTGAGCGGCAGCACCGACACCGTCGTCCGCCCGCCGGGCGCCGTCCCGAACTTCACATCGGCCAGCGGACTGGTGCCCGCTTCCAGCGCCGTGAGCGTGTGGGAGAGGGCACCGAGCGCACCGAGGAAGGAGTAGGGGCCGGACAACCATTCCTCGCCGACGAGGCTGGACGAGCTGTCGAGGCCCTTGATCGACGAGGCCGCGGTCACCCATTCCTGGGCGTGAGTGGAGGTCAGCGCGTGCATGCGTTCGAGCAGTGCCCGCCGATCGGCCAGGGTGAGTTGTCCCCAGTTCTTCTCACCCTGAGACAGATCGGTGAGAGCGGCATCGACGGCTGGCTGGGAGTCGGAGCCAGTGGTCGGGGCGGGATGCAGGTACGGGGTGGCTTCGCTGGTCAACTTCTCGGCTCCAGATCGTTGTTCGGATACACGGCTTCGAGTGTGATTGTCGTCGCATTCGTGGCGTGGACGCTATGGGCCACCGCTGTCAATCGAGTCCCACCGTTTGTGCCGTCGCACAGTTCGGGTGTGGCGTGACTTACATGGGTGCGGTTAGAGTTCTGTCATGACCGCGACCGAATTGGATCTGCATCCGTCACCGACCGATCTGGCCGCGACGATGCTCGACGGCGTCGACGATCTGGCGAGCGAACTGGTGCGTCGGATCCTCGGGGCCGAGCATGCATACCTCGAATCGACGCTGCTCACGCCCGAGCAGCTGCACGAGGCGGCGCGGAGCAATCTGGCGTCGATGCTGGGCAAGCTGTCCGGTCGCGCGCCCATGCAGCTGGAGTCGGCACAGGCCGCAGGCCGACTCAAGGCCGAGCAGGGGGTACCGCTGGCTGCACTGCTGCACGCGTTCCGGCTCGGCGGCAGGTTGGTCTGGGACGAGTTGATGCTGCGCTCGGACGGCCGGGCGAGTCACGCACTTCTCGACATGGCAGCACAGGTGTGGGCTCTGGTCGACGTGTATTCCGACGAGGCCGCGGAGGCCTATCGGCAGAGCGCAGACATGCGTGCCCGCGAGAGTGCCGAGGCCCGTGGCCGACTCATTCGGGTTCTCTTCGCCGATCACACGGCGAATCCGTCCGCGGCTGCCGACGCGCTGCGAGCATTTCGCATTCCCGACCACGGTTACTTCGTGGTGGTCTCGCAGGAGCCGCTGACCACGGCGGTGGGGGTCGACGGGTTGATCGCGCGACTTCGTTCGACGGGCACCGAGTCCGTGTGGGATGCGGAGGTGGACGGAAGCGTCGGGTTGATGTGCGCGGCAACCGAATCGGAGATCGACTCCGCGTTGGTGACGCTGCGTGAATTGTGTGCGGGGCGGGTAGGGGTGAGTTCGGTCTTTCGGTCCCCGTCGGGTATCGGTGACGCCGTGGTTCAAGCGCGGCTGGCGAGATCCTGTTGCACTGCCGAGTCGACGCCGATTCGATACGACTCGGTACCGGTGCCGCTGTTGTTGGTCCGCGATCCGAAGTCGGGTCGCATTGCCTCGCGTCAGATCCTCGGCGATCTACTGGCGTTGCCACGCGCCGAGCGGCAGAGCCTGCTGGCCACACTCGACGCGTGGTTCTCGTGCGGTGGATCCACCAAGGGTGCGGCCGAATCGCTGCACTATCACCGCAATACGGTGTTGTATCGGCTACGTCGGATTGCCGAGCTGACCGGCCGAGATTTTCGTGATCCCGTTCAGGCCGCAGAACTGTACGTCGGACTCAGAGCGCATCAACTGCTCACCTGAGACATCAATTGCTCGCCAGGACAACGTCGAGGATTCCGGATCCCAGGGGTACCGGGACGCACGTCGGGGGGCGTGCGTTCGCTGGATCCAGTGCATTGAGCGCCAAGCGCAGTGCAGTGGGATCGTAGGTGAACGTGAAGTGCGCTACCTCGGTGTCGGGGCACACGTCCTGCACCACGATGTTCTGGGCTCCGGGATCCCGAAGTAGCGCATTGGTATACGGCTGAATCACTTCGTCGACTCTGGTTGCGATGGACGTGTACTCGACGCCGGGCACGGTGTCGCCGCCTGCATTGAGGCGATCGAGAAAGTCGGATCCGGCCATCAGTTGCGCCAGCCCGGGTCCGAATTCGCCTGCCACCAGACTGGTTGCACCGGGCACAGCCTGCACGACGGGGGTGGCTCCGTACATGGTGCCGCCGTAGGTCGGGGATGCAATTCCCACCCAGCGACGCACCATGGCGTTACCGCCGAGCCGATTGACGAAGTATCGTGCGACCGCAGCACCCTGTGAGTAACCGACCACATCGACCGCTGCAGCCCCGGTCGTGTCCAGGATGGACTCGGCCATCGATTTCAGTTGTGCCGCACTGTCTTCGATGGCACCGTAGCCGTTGCTCGTGCCGTCGGGAGATGCACCGTAGTTGATGGCGAACACGCAGAATCCGGCTGCTCGGAGTATCGGGGAGAAGGCGGCCCAATCGGAGTACGCAGTGGAGTCGGTGCCGTGCACCAGGATGACGGGGTCGGGGTGCTCTGCGGTGGGTGTGCAGCTCATGACGTTGGACCCGGGTGGGGCGGCGTCACGGTTGGTTGCCGCGTAGCGGATGGCGTCGGCGTGGTCGGGTTGCTCGGGCGCAGCCGCAATGGGCATCAGTGGAGTCGCTTGTGCGGTCGGTGCAGCGATGGCGACAGCAGCAGCGGCGATGACGAGGGTGATCAGACTCTGGCGTGATCCGCGCATGTACAGACGGTATTCCTGAATTTGTGAGATGTCCCTATGACCAACGCGTTTGACCGGTAAAAGTCCTAAGAATTGTTCTGCTACAAAGAACCGAGCGAAAAGAGGAGAGTTGATCGACGCACGACGAGGGGCCCAGCCGATGTGGCTGGGCCCCTCGATCGATCGGGCTTACCTGCAGGTCAGAGACGGCTCACGCGGAGCCAGTCGACGCTCATGGTCTGCGGGTACGGTGTGCTCGTGGGTGTCTTCCCGACCCAGTTGTTGCCCACTGCCACGTTGAGCAGGATGTAATGCGGCCAGGCACCCGAGAATGCCTTCCAGTTGCCGCCTTTCGCCTCGTACTGAGCCTTGGTCAGTGAATATCTCGCAACTCCGTCGACGAACCAGGTGATACTGGTCGGTAGCCAGTCGATTCGGTAGGTGTGAAAGCCGTTTCCGACGGGACCCATTCCTCCGCCTGCTTTCACGTCCTGGCTCGAATTCCTTTTCGAGGGACCATGCAAATTGAACGATGGCCCGTTCAATCCGGGAATTTCGACCGCGTCTATCTCGCCTTGACTGGGCCACGAATACTCACCGCCGGGCTGGAGTCCCAGTGTCCAGAATGCCGGCAACAAACCCTGTGCGCTCGGCATCTTGATCGACGCCTCGATGCGTACCGGTGGGGTTGCCGACTGCTTGCCCATGCTGACCACTCGAGCGCTGGTGAAGTTGTTCGGTGCCCCCTTGCCGTCCGGCGGGGTTTCGCGACGCGCGGTGATGTTCAGGGTTCCGTTGAACTGGTTCGCATTGTTCCAGGAGTTCGTATAGTACTGCTGCTCACCGGAACTCGCACCCCACCGGCCGGTCTGGAACCCCCATTTGGAGGGGTCCGGTCCGCCGTAGCCGTTGAATTGATCTTCCCACAGGAGGGTTCCTGCTCCGCCTTGGGTTCTCAGGGGCGCAGCGAGCGCGGGGGCCGCGGTGGCCGACGAGACGGCAACGGCCAATGTCGTCAGGGTGACCGCAGCAAGGGTCGATAGTGAACGCATGAGGGGATTCCTGTCAGGTCAGATGTCGTGTGAAAGAAAGTCGACATTCGATTTCTAGCACGCCGATGAAGGCGGAAGAAGACTCTTTTGAAATGCAGGAATTCTTGCGAATACAATGAATGAATTCGCATACGCTATCGGTCTTTTGCGAGGGTACCGACCGATCGACCCGTTGGTCGGTTTGTTTCAGGAGTGAATGTAGTGACTCGGGATAGTCCGTGTGTTCAGGGTTGTTCGTGAGTCGGAGGTGAGGCCGAAGGGTCGGTCCGTGGAGCCGGTGACGGGAATCGAACCCGCCTCTCAACCTTGGGAAGGTCGCGTTCTACCAATGAACTACACCGGCGCGGTGTTGCGCTGTTCAGGTTAGCAGGGCACTCAGACGTCGATTCGCACACCGTGCAGCAGGATCAGGGCGTCTGCGGCGGCTACCGGTTTGGAGAACAGGTAGCCCTGCGCGCGAGTGCAGCCCAGTTCGATGAGGGTGTTTCTGGCGCTCTGCGTTTCGACGCCTTCGGCGATGATGCTGAGCCCGAACGCGTCGGCGAGTCCGATGATGGACTGGACGATGGCGAGGTCGCCGGTGGTTCCGTTGCCGAGCTCGGTGACGAAGGCGCGATCGATCTTGAGTGCGTCGACGGGCAGTTCCTTCAGGTGCGACAGTGAGCTGTATCCGGTACCGAAATCGTCGATCGCTATTTGCACGCCGAGTTCGCGAAGTTCGCGGAGCGTCACGCGAGTGCGTGAGAGGTCCTGCACCACTGCCACTTCGGTGATCTCCAGGCAGAGGTTGGGGCCTGCTATCGAGAACTCTTCCAGTGCTCTGGCGACGGCGCCGACAAAACCGTTGGTGACGAGTTGGACCGGCGATATGTTCACGCGCATCGAGATGTCGAGCTCGGGGATGTCCCGCTGCCAGTCGGCCAGCGTGCGGCAGGCGTGTTCGAGAACCCAGCGACCGAGTTCTCCGGCGAGGTTCGTCTCCTCCGCGACCGGGATGAACGCGGACGGGGGTAGCAGTCCACGGGTGGGGTGCTGCCATCGAACCAATGCTTCGACTGCGGTGATCCGTCCCGAGACGAGGTCCACCTCGGGCTGAAAATGCAGGATCAACGAATCGCCTGCGATGGCGTCGCGCAGGTGGATCTCGACGTCGTTGCGTAGTTCGGAATCGGCATGCATTTCGTCGGTGAACAGAGCGATGTCATGACCGCCTGCACGTTTGGCAACCAATGCTGCTCGATCTGCCTGTCGCAGCAGTGATTCCGCGGTGTGCCGGCCGGGTTGGCCGAAGGCGATGCCGATACTCGCGCTGCGGCTTATTCGTTCGACACCGAGGGTGACGGGTGCGTTCATGGCATCGGCGATGAGTTCGGCGTGGTGTGTCGCGACGCGGGCCGAGCACGGCCCGGCGAGTACGACGACGAACTCGTCGCCGCCCAGACGCGCGACCATGCCGGCCGAATCGCCGACGAAGCTCTGCAGTCGATTCGCGATGGTTTCGAGGAAGTGGTCTCCGGCGAGATGCCCGAGAAAGTCGTTCAGTGCTTTGAGTCGATCGAGGTCGATGTGCATCACCGCGACGGGACCGGGCATGGACGGGTCGAGTCGTTCGCGGAGGTGCTGTGCGAGGGCCGTGCGGTTCGGCAGTGAGGTCAAATGGTCGTGCAGGGCCGCGAATCGCAGTTGTTCCTCGGCGATCACTCGTGCTTGTAGTTGGGAGAGCAGCGCCGCAATTGCTTTGAGAGCGTTGAGTTCTATCTCGGACCAGGACCGGTCGCCGATCTTGATCAGGCCGAGGATGCCGATGGTTCGTTCCGCGTGCAGCAGCGGCACCACGGCCATCGACGTCGCGGAGAATCCCGATCCCTGCTCGACGCGTCGGCGATAGCCATCCTGTTGCTGGCCCGGCCGAAACACTGCCGGTTCGGTCAGTGTTTCGGCCAGTGCGAACACCGAATCGGCGTCTTCGAATTTCACGACGGCCAGCGGATCCGGATCGGGCCTACTCAGTCGTCGGGGCCATTCCGCGCTGAGCACAGTGGCTCTCGCCTCGAAATCGTTGTGCCTGAGGAAACCGAAGTCGATGCCGAGGTGGTCCACGAGTCGCCGCAGCACGGATTCGTACGCCTCGTGCACCGTCGCCGCATCGACTCCCATGAGTTCGGTTGCGACGCCGGTGACGAGAACCTCGAGCGTCTGTGTGTGCGCCAGTGCCCCGCTCCCGCCTCTTCGCAGACACAGTGCAGGACTGTTCCCCCTGGTCTTTGCCGGACTCTACCCCGATCCGAGAGCCGAAACAGGCACTCTGCGACTGTATATCCTGCTTTTCGGGGCGCAACCGAGCCGCAACACCAGCGCTACCGATTCGATGTCGGTGATGTCGAGGAGTGTGCGAAACCTCGAGTTCAACTCCTGCAACGCTTCTCCGCGGTGCATCGACAGCTGCTGATGTTCTTCCGGGGTGCGTGCGTACAGGAACACGGGGGAAACCGGCTGTACGGCCAGACCGTGCAAATGCGCAGTTACCCAAACGTTCTCCGTTGCATATCCTCCCCGAATGTAATGGTCTGCGGTCGATCCGGGTACGACGATCACCACGAGCGCCGAGCTCGACAGCACCCGATCACGCATGTCGGAACCCAACGCCGCGCCGGCGTCCCAGGCATCGACGAGCGCCATGACGTCCGGCCGCTTGACGATCTCGAGCTTGGACAGATCCGCGTCGTCGATCCCCAGGCTCGTTACCTCGATGCCTCGGTCCGGATCGGGATCTCCCGGCCATCTCAACTCGGAGAACATCTCTCGGTGCAGATGTGGTGTGAGATACCGAATACGGTCGGCGTCGGCGAGGATGTCCGCAGCCGCAGAAATGGATTCGCGTGCCGTCAGCAGCACGGCTCGCCCACCTTCCGTCGCGGCCGCAGCAACGACGTCTGCTGCAACGCTCGCGTCGAGAGGCTCGGCGGTGCCCAACTCCCGATCGGTGCATCGTCCGACAACGCCGTCGAGGAGGCGTCGATCGGTGATCGGTTCGGAGTCACGGTCACTCAACGAGATTTCGACTCCGTGGTCGGTGATGAGCTCACCGTCGAATCTGCCCTGAGCGGCGGCGGCCACGCGAGCGTTGAAGGCCGCGGCACCCACTGCTACACAGCTGCCGCGGAAAGCGATGTCGAGTGTCGAGGTGCGGGATCGGTCGATGCCTATCGTCACCGTGCGTCCGTCGGTCGACAGCGTCCACGGCTGACTGTTGCCGCCGGACGGTGCGCGTCGGGCAGCATCGAGAACGGCTTCGTCGGGATCGACGGAGCTCGTCGGCGAACCGTCTGCACCATCGGTCGGGGACAGTTCCTCCGTCCGAGTCGGATGCGGAGAGGCGAGCGCATCGAGATGCGTGTCGAGGTCGATCCGGATTCGTCCGGACGGGAGGTGGGCTCCGGTGCCGAAGCGTCGAACAGCGGCCGCGACGGTGGCACCACCGAGCTGGACGTCGCCGCCCAGCTGTGGCCACGTCTCGATCGTCTCGCTCACCTCCACCATCGAGGCGGCCATGCGCGCCGAGAGGAGCGCGGCGTCCAGCTGGTCGAGCACGATCGGGATCTTGTCCCGGGTGCCCAGGCCTCGCAGGCGCGTCGAGTCGATCTCTCCGAGTACGCCGTGGAACACCGGGCGCTCGGGTTCGAGGTCGAAGCGTTCGACGTCGAGCAACCCACGGTCGGATGTCTCCATCAACACCGGGATACGGCGCGATCTGGCTGCTTCGCGGGCGAGGACCTTGACGTCGAGTGAGTCGCATTCCTCGACGAGAAGGTCCAGTCCGTCGAAGAACCCGTCGATGGTGTCCTCCGTGATTCCGTCCTCGACTATTTCTATCCGCAGATACGGATCGATCTCCGCAATGCGTCTAGCCGCGACGACCGCTTTGTTGATACCGAGATCGAGGATGGATGCCGGAATTCTGTTGAGATTGGAGAGCTCGATGGCGTCGAAGTCTGCAAGGCGCAGCGTTCCGCAGATTCCTTCGAGTGCCAACGTGTGGGCAATGGCGTGCCCGACGCTGAGGCCGATAATTCCGATGGTGAGATCTCCCAATGAATTCTGTTCGGAACGGGTTATCTTGTTCCGGTTTCTGTCGAGTCTCAGGTGTCGAAATGCCGTGGGTCCGAGAACCGCGACCACCGTTTTTCTCCACGGGAAGTACACCCACCGGTCGTTCTCTTCGAGAAGGCTCTGCTCAGGGCTGGGAAGGAGAGTGCGCAAGCCGTTTCTCTGCGTCTCGCGCTCATCGAGAAATGTCAGGCTCGTATCCTGTTCGAGTTCCGCCAGGGCGGCGCGCTGTGCAGCATCCGTCTTGTCGAATATCACAGGCTGCCATACCTCGCTCATGATGCCACTGCTTCCGGGAGTCCGATGGACGGTCGACGGTGGGCGAGCAAGGTGACTGTGTTGCGACGCATCCGCCGCCAGGTGGACAGTTCGGCGTCGAACGCGAGAGTTCGCCTGTCCCACCAGAACACCTCTGTTCGGTATCGCTCGTCGGGATAGGGGATGGGTTCGATCTGGGTGGCGATGATCGCGCCGGTGTCGAGCCATGCGCTGCGGACATGGGAGGCGGCGGTGGCCAGTGCGTACCGCGCGCCGAGCATCGCGGTGCTGTACGCGGGCGATTCCGCGATCACTGCCGTGATGGCGCGGCCGCGGTGTGCGTCCTGCGCGACCCATGCCGACTTCAGTTCGACCACCCCGTGCGCGATGCGCTCGGCGAGCATGGCGTGAACGCGGCGGCGCCCGTTGGGATGTCCCGCGAATTCGACGAGTGCGTGTGATTGATCCACCGAGGAATACGGCCCTTGCACGCGCACCCCGCCGACCATCACCTCGGCGTGATCGAGTGCTGCGAAGAACAGGGTGGTGGTGTCACCGTCTCGAATGGTCGACATTTCGAGCGCAGAAGCAACACCATGTCTCATATAACTTTTTTCTGCGCCGTCGAGGAATTGTTCCCACAGCACCGGATTGTTTCCGGGTGTTGCGGCGACAATGCGGCATCGAGATCGATCGTCCTGGTACGACGGAACGTCGAATGGAATTCTCATTTCACTCTTCCTGATAGGAGTTGCCCGAGTGTGAAAGTTGGTGCCGCTCGATTGTCCGGATTTTCTTTTGCCTAGCTACTCGCCCTGACCGGGGCTCGGGTGTGTCGCCGGAGGCAGTAGTGGACCAGTAGCCTGCAGAGGTGCTGCTCTCCGACCGTGACATCCGTGCCGAAGTGACCCTTGGCAACCTGGCCATCGAGCCGTTCGACCCGTCGATGGTTCAGCCGTCGAGCGTCGATGTACGGCTCGACAAGCTGTTTCGTGTGTTCAACAACACGCGCTACACGCACATCGATCCGGCGTTGCAGCAGGACGAGTTGACGACGCTGGTCGAGCCCGAGGCCGGCGAACCCTTCGTTCTGCACCCGGGCGAGTTCGTGCTCGGCTCCACCTTGGAGCTGACGACGCTGCCGGATTATCTGGCCGGTCGACTCGAAGGAAAGAGCTCACTCGGACGGCTCGGTCTGCTCACTCATTCGACGGCAGGGTTCATCGACCCGGGCTTCAGCGGTCACATCACATTGGAGTTGTCCAACGTCGCCAATCTTCCGATCACATTGTGGCCGGGAATGAAGATCGGGCAGCTGTGCCTCTTCCGGCTGTCGTCGCCCGCCGAGAACCCCTACGGCAGCGCCGCCGTCGGGTCGAAGTACCAGGGCCAGCGCGGTCCCACCCCGTCCAAGGCGTACCTGAACTTCAATCAGTCGAGCGTCGACTGACCCCCGAGTTTGTTTTCGGCCTTCGAAACATGACGAATGGCCGGTTGTAGCGGTACTCTGGTGACCTAACGTGGGTTGGGGCCTACCAGAACGAGGTTTCTTGTGTCCGCGGTTGTCGGTGCGTCTGTACTCGGTGCGTCACTGGGATCGAGCGGTGTTCGCAGCGTGATCAGCAACAACACTCGCCCCGGTTCCGTCATGGAAGTACACGAACCAGTGGCGTCAGGGCCGGCGCCCAACGGTCTTGCACCCGATCCCTGGGATGCCGTCATCACCTCGGTGCACAATCTGGCAGCCGAGCATGCGTCCGCTGACTTCTACCCGGTTCTCGCGCTTCGCGAAAGCGACCCCAGAACGGCCTTCGACCAGGATTTCTCCGACGACGTTGTGCTCGTCTCTGAGCTCGGTGCCCAGCTGGGTGCGCTCCGGGAAACGGGTGTACTGGCCGGGGAGAGCTGCGTCGCGCTGTTCGACGTCGGTGCGTCCGGCACGTCGGTGTCCGTGGTGGATGTCCACAGCGGCCGGGTACTCGCCGCGTCTCGCACCGATGAATTGGGTGGTGATGCCTGCGATCGTGTCCTGTGCGATCACCTCATCGCCACGTTCGGGGCAGCGGAGGCACTGACGGTCGAGGCCCGGCGACGGCTCGTCCACGACGTCCGAGTCGGTAAACACCAACTTTCGCTCCTGCGCAGCGTCTCGGTTCTCGGACCTTTCGTCGGCGGTCGCGCGACATTGTGGCGCGGCACTCTCGACGAGCTCATCGGCGACTCGGTGCACCGAGCCGTCTCGATGGCAGTCGATGTGCTCGACGCCGTCGGTGCGCGGGGCATCCGCGTCGACGCCGTCGTCGCGGTGGGTGGCGGTGCCAACATGCAGATCGTTCGACAGGTCTTGTTCGACGCGGTCTCGATGCCGGTGTTCGTTCCCGAAGAACCGGAACTGTTGGCGGCCCGCGGTGCTGCAGGGATTGCTCGGACGGTAGGCGTGCGGCCTGCGCCGACGACGCACGACGCGATCACCGAGCAATTCGCGGCCGTCGGTGGCGATTCCGCCGATCGTGAGGTGGCCGCAGTTGTCCCGGTGGGTGCGGTGGTCTCCAAACGCCCGCGGCACAGCGACACCTCCTCCAAGCGGATGACCAGAGCCAACAAGTCGCGGCATCTCGGACGCGCAGTCGCCGCACTGGTTGCGGTCTGTGCGGCCGGGACCGTCGTCGCCGCAGCAGCGCGGACCAATACCGACGATCCGGCACCGTCCGTCGGCAGCTCGCAGGATTCATCGCAGACGGTCCGCTCCCAGTCCGTGGAGCCTGCATCGGCCGGTTCCCCTGCAGATCCGGATCGGTCATCGGTGCCGCTCGCGACCACGACGACGTCGACATCCCCGTCCGGGGACGCCTCCTCCCCGGCACCCACGACATCCTCGTCGGACGCATCCACGACCTCCGATGCGGCACGAGCAACCGCGCCGCGGCGAACAACGGCCTCAACCGGTGCGACTCCCGATGACGACGGGTCGACGGCTCCCGTCAGGCCCACGTCGGAGCAGTCGACGGCGGCTCCGACGACGACGGCTTCACCGCCCACGACCACACAGGCTCCGGCGACCACCAGCACGCGCCCGACGACCACCACCGCTCGTCCGACGACCACCACCCGCACGACTCGGACGTTCGATTTCCCGTTCCCGAAACTGGACATGCCGCGAGGCTGACGGGTCTGCGCTTTCCGCCGCCGTCGGACCCGGTACTCGAGGCAGGATGGTCGTATGGAGTCGATTCAGACCGAGCGCGAAGACAAGTTCGACGTCGACGCACATTTCGAGTTGCCCACTCTCGCTTCGCTGGTGCCCACCGATGGGGTCCTGGCGACGAGTGAGACCGATCTGATCAGCGAGTACTTCGACACTGCCGGGCACGATCTGTTGCGACGGGGAATCACGCTGCGGCGGCGCACCGGAGATTCGGACAACGGCTGGCATGCGAAGGTTCCAGCCGAGAAGGCGCGAACGGAGATTCGACTTCCTCTCGGCAGCGGTGCCGACGACGTGGTGCCCGGCGAGTTGGCCGACGTTCTTCGCGGCGCCGTGATGGGCGGGCAGTTGTCCGCGGTCGCGACCTTGACGACGCGTCGGACGGTGCATTCGGTGTCCGACGCCGACGGATCGGTGGTTGCGGAGATCGCCGACGACGAGGTGTCGGTGGTCTTGATCGGCGGCGCGACGGGGCCGCGGTGGCGGGAGGTCGAGGTCGAACTCGGCCCGGCCGGCTCCGAGTCGTTTCTGAAGAAGGCCGGAAAGCTGCTGCGCGGTGCGGGTGCTCGCCCGTCGGCGCATCCGTCGAAGTTGGATCGGGCGCTGTCCGTGGTGCGCGAGGTGCCGGCCGACTCCGGAGTTCGGCTGCTGACGGACTACCTCGACGAGCAGGTGCAGGCAATCGTCGCGGGTGATGTGTATCTGCGTCGCGGGTTGGACCCGATCCATTCCACCCGGGTGGCAATCAGACGGTATCGCAGCACTCTTCGGGTGTTCGGGAGTGCGTTCGAGGACGAGGCCGCAGCTCATCTGGAGGCCGAACTATCTTGGTACGCAAGTCTTCTGGGTGAGGTACGAGACCGTCAGGTGCAGCGCGCCCGGTTCGCTGCGGCGCTGCGAGAACTCCCGTCCGAATGGGTGCTGGGGCCGGTGGCCTCGCGTATCGAGAACGATCTGTTGGCAGAGCAGATTCGGCATCGTGAAGCGGCGATGGCCGAACTCGACGGCGACCGCTATCGCGCGCTGCTGACGCAGTTGTCGGCATGGTCGCGCGGGCTGCCGATCGACGGAGAGGTCAGCGATCGCCTGCTGGTCAAGCTTGCACGCAAGGCCGGGAAGAAGGCGATCGATCGTACGAAGAGTGCGGTGCTCGGTACCGACGACGAGGCGTTGCACCGCGCTCGCAAGGCGTCGAAGCGAGCTCGGTATGCGGCCGAGTTGGTCGCGCCGGTGGTGGACAAGAAGGTCTCGAAAGCAAACATCAAGCGTTTCAAGATGATTCAGGAAGTGCTCGGCGAGCATCAGGATGCGGTGATCGCGGCGGGCATTCTGCGGACGCTGGGTGCACGAGCCGGGACGACGGCAGGGGAGAACGGTTTCACGTTCGGTCTGCTCTTCGAGCGCGAGCGCCGCGCAGCAGAAGCGGCCCGAGACGAGGCGAGCAAGCTGGAGTTCTGATCGCCGCGTAAAACAATTGAATTCCCCGTTTTGCGTTCCGAAGGGTACTCTGAGTCGGAATTGGATTCGGGGGAGTCGACGATCATGTCCATAGCGCTCGGCGTACACGTCGGTGTCGAAGAAGTGTCGGCTGTCCTGGTCGAGGCCGATCTGCCCGAACTCGGGCCTGTTTCCACCCGCACTGTTTCTGTTGCCGCAGCTCCCGGCGGTGTCGGTGACGCCGTCACCACGATGCTCGGAATCATGAGGGTGCAGGCAGCCCAGAACGATCTGCACATCGTCGGTTCCGCGGTGGTCTGCGACAGCATCGCGCTCTGCGGAATCGTTCGCGCCGCCTTGGTCGCTCATGCTGTTCGCGACGTCGGGGTGGTGGATGCCGGAGATCCGCGGTTGGACGTCGAGGTTCCGTTCGCAGTCGCAGCCGCACTCTTCGGTACCGCGACCGGCCCTGCATCGTGGCGGAGCGAGCTGTCGCCTGACGAGCTCGACGCGGGCGAGGACGTCGGGGGTCCTTCCGGTGGTGATCGGACGGGCACCCCACGCAGTGCTCGGCTGACGATGATCGGCTTGGGTATCGCAATACTGGCCGCGCTCAGCGGTGCGACGGTCTGGGCACTGGCGGCGACCGGCCCGGAACAGAGTCCCGCGGTCGGTACAACAGACGCCGTTGTCGTCGCCGAGACGCCGTCGTCGGCGACAGTGGTGGCCGGTACCACGGGCGCACCTCTCGGTTCGTCGACACTTCCTTCCGTAGATGCGCAGGGCGTCGAGGCACCCCCGTTCGGGCCGGTGCCGGTCGGCGTGTGGAGCGAACCACCACCGGCGGCCCTCGTTCCGACTCCGGTAGCCGACGCGGCGTCGGGCACCGGCGGTTCGGGCGGCGGCGGACAGCCCGACCGAGCGATCGTCGGTGGAGGCGGCAACTCGTCCGACGCCCCCGACGGTGACGAGTCGGGCGGCGGGCGAACTCCGACCAAGGATCCGAAGCCACAGCCCGAGCCGGAACCGGAGCCCGAGCCCGAGGTTCCGGACACGGATCCGCCCACGACCACCGTGGAGGTTCCGGTGACAACCGAGCCCACGTCCACCCCGGAGGAGCCTTCCGCGGAACCGACGGTGGAACAGGTCGAGTGATCCGAAACGTGCTGTTCCCTTGTGAGCGAGCGGGTTTGATACTCGGACAAGTCCTTCTTATGACGGGTGTGTGAATTCCACTTCGACACCTGAACTTCTGCTCGAGCCTCGCTACCATCGGGTGATCGACCAGTAGACGGTGAGTATCCGATGACCGACAATGCCGCAGCAGAAGTGGTGACCCGCACGACGATCGACAGGGCAGTGGGTGTTCTCATCGCGCTGCGTGGCTGTAGTCCCGAGGATGCGTTCGCGGAGTTGGCGGCGCACAGCTTTCGTTTCGATGTGTCTCTGGTGCAGTCGGCCCGTTCCATCGTGGCCGCCGCCCGCGGTATGGACTCGGCCAACGGTGTCGCCTGCGCGGCCATGACGTCGGCGCAGGAAGACTGGGGACCGTTGTTGGCCGACCGCCGTGATCCCTTCGATCATGTCGCCTGACGCTGTCGAATTTCGCCCGGAGGCGCGAAAAATCGGACTAAACAAACCGAAAGTTCACATAGTTCGCTGATTTACTGTCCCGGGGGCGGTTCGAGGGCTACTATCGGCTGGTCGGAGTAGCTATTCGAGTCGAGGGAACATGAGAACAGTCCTTGGTGTCTCGGTGGGTTCTGCCACCGCCCGAGGGGTCGCCGTCGATGCGTTCGACGAATCCGTACGGTCGGCCCACATCGTGCACTCGTTCGATCCCGGCGACCATCTCCAGGTCGCCCTCGATCTGGTCGAGTCGATGTCGCGCGATCAGATGGTCGAGCGAGCAGACATCGTCTTGGCCGTCCCCGACGATCCCGGTGCCCGTGGCCGGACATCGGCGTACTCCACGTACGAGGCAGATCGTCTGCTGGTCGCGTCGGAACTCGGTGCTCAGCTGCGGTATCTGCGAGGTACGGGTCAGCTCGAGGGCGCACGTACCGTCGCGATCTGCGACATCGGGGCGTCCGGCACCACGGTGTCCATCGCAGACCCGGTCACCGGCACGGTGTTCAGGTCGGTGCGCACCACGTTGTTCGGTGGCATCGGGTGTGACGAGCAGATTTCGCGCTACCTGCTCTCGACGTACGGCGCAGACGAGTTGGCAACCGATCGCGCGCGCGCGGACTTGCTGGTCGCGATTCGTACGGCGCGGGAGCAACTGTCGAGGTTGCGGGTGGCAGAGGTTGTCGGACCGTTTGTGGGTGGACCGGTCCGATTGTGGCGCAACACCTTCGACGATGTACTCGAGCGCAGCATCGGTTCGCTCGAGGACTGGGTGGCCAGTGTCATCGTCGATGCGCCCTGTGCCGTGAATGCGTTGGTGATGGTCGGCGGCTGCGCCAACCTGCCGTCGCTTCGCCGGCTGTTTCGCCGCGATCTGATGTTGCCGGTCATCGCGCCCGCAAATCCCGAGTCACTCACTGCTCACGGCGCTGCGCTGATGGCCGTCGATGTCGTTGCGTCGCGTCAGCACCATCCGCGTGGGGCGATGAGCCGAGCCGGTGGGTTGTCTCAGCAGGGTGCCATGGTGGGCGTGGTGGGCTATCGCGACGCACCGCGACACCGCTCTGCTTGAATGCCCCAGCCTGGCCAACCTGCGCCGTTGTTGGGTAGGTTGCTCGGGTAATGATGAACAGCAGGGGACGAGACGGTGGGACAACAGTGGCAGAGCAGGTAGCGGAGTCCGGCGCGGTAGCAGCCGACGAACAGGCATTCGACCCGGCGGAGCACGCGCGGAGCATGGTCGGTTATCACTACCGCACCGAGGACTACTACGAGGTGGGTCGCGAGAAGATTCGTGAGTACGCCCGCGCGGTCCAGGACTTCCACCCCGCACACTGGGACGGCGATGCCGCGGCCGCGCTGGGACACAGCGCTCTGGTTGCACCTCTGACATTCATGTCCTTGGTCGGCACGCTCGCGCAGAAGAAGCTCCTCGAGTCCATCGCCGAGGGCTACGACCTGAGCCAGATTCTGCAGACCGACCAGGTGCTGGTCTTCCAGAAGCCCATCCTGGCCGGTGATCAGCTGACGTGCGACGTCTCGCTCGACTCGTTCAAGACGGTCATGGGCAGAGACATGATGGTCACCAAGAACGTCGTGTCCAACCAGAAGAACGAACTGGTGCAGACCACCTACACCACCCTGCTCGTCGGACGGTCCGGTGAAATCGACCCGGCCATCGCCGAAGCCGCCCGCAACCTGGTGATGTTCGGCGCATCGATGGACGCAGCAGTCGCCAACGCAAGCGAGCACGACACCCTGTCCACCCCGCAGGAGCACGAGCCGCTCATCGTCGAGGAGTACCGGGGACAGCCGACGCGGACGTTCGACGAGGTGAGCGTCGGCGACGAGTTGCCCACGCGCACTGTGCGATTGACTCGCGGAGATCTGGTGAACTACGCCGGCGTCGCGGGTGATGCGAATCCGATTCACTGGGACGAGAAGTTCGCCAAGATGATCGACCTCGAGAACGTCCTGGCGCACGGCATGCTCACGATGGGCGTCGGCGGTGGATACATCAGCGAGTGGCTCGGCGATCCGGGTGCCGTCAAGGATTACACCGTTCGCTTCACCACCCCGATCCCGGTGGACACACACAAGCCGGCCGAAATCGTCTTCAGCGGCAAGATCAAGTCGAAGGACGAGGCGACTCGAACCGCCGTGGTGTCCATCGGTGCGACATTCGAGGGCAAGCGGATTTTCGGTCACCGCGCTACGGCAACGGTGCAATTGGGCTGAGTTCAGGTCCTGTGCCGCGTATCGGCTCCCCAGTTTTGGATTTCTGACTCCGATCGGCGTCGGTTATTCGAATGTGGGGAGCTGATGTGTTGGTGTGTCGGGTTCAGGGCCCTACGAAGATGCAGAAGGGGTGGCCGGCCGGGTCTGCGTAGATTCGGATCGGCTCCTCCGGATCGTCGTGTAGATCCCGCAATAGTCGCGCGCCCAATTCCATTGCCCGCGAGTGTTCTTCGTCGAGTTCCGCCACGGTGCTCACCATGAAATCGAGGTGCGCCATCTGCGGGTGTTCGCCGTCCGGCCACGTTGCTTCGGGAAGAGCATCGATCTGCTGGAACGCGATGCGCCACGAGCCGTCGGGTGCGTTGATGGCGAGCCAGTCCGGGTCGATCGTTTCGGCGTCGCCGGGGACGTACTCGAATCCCAGGAGTTGCCGATAGAACTCGGCGAGTTCGCGGGCGTCGGTGCAGTCGAGTACCACCTGGCGTACCGAAATGTTCATGATCCGCGCTTCTCCTTTGCGTGGTGTCGCGCCGCACGCGCGCGATTCCCGCATGCGCTGCAACACCATTGCTGATTGGGCCGATCCTGCAGAAACAGTTGACCGCATCGCGGAGCGTCGCACAAGGCCAATCGTGCGCGATCCGGCCCGTTGAGTAGATCGATGACGGCGGACGCCGCACGCGCGCACAGTGATTCGATCGGATCATCGGTTCCCACGACATCTCCGACGCCACCGCCGTCGCCGAGATCGAGCCGTCGGGTCACCGGATGGCGTCGGGCAATCTCATCGATGTGTTCGACGCTTTCCCGCGGAACATCCATGTTCGACGCCACCGCCCGCAGTAGCGACAGCAGGTGATCGCGCGTCACCTTGAACGTGTCGATGTCGGCATCGTCTGGGATGACCTCGGGTACTCGCGCGCCCTGCAGTTCGGCCCAGTCCTGGAGGTCGGCGACCGAGTCGATCAATTCGGCGTAGGCACCGCGCTGCAACTGCACGGTGTTGACCACGTCGAGTGCGAAGTGGTCGCCGAGCCAGTTCCAATCCATAGCCCGACTCTAACGGTTTACGTATCGAAAAGCATCAGATACCGTCGAGGCAATGACGGATATCCGATGGTTACCGTTCCTCGGCGTGGTGCTCCTGGCCTACGCGATACCCGGTCCTGACTTCGCGGTGGTGGCCCGAGCGGCAGCGAGCAGCCGCGCCGCGGGGTGGCGAGCGGGACTCGGCGCACAGACCGGACTGTGCGTGCACATGGTTGCAGCGGTGGTGGGGCTGTCGCTGCTCATCTCTCGATCGCCGACCGCGCTGAACATCATTCAGATCCTCGGAGGTCTGTACCTGGTGTGGCTGGGCATCTCGGCACTGCGGCAGACTTCGTCGGAGGGGAGTGCGACGTCCGACGTGCGGTGGTTTCGTATGGGACTGGTGACGAACTTGCTCAATCCCAAAGCCGTGCTGTTCTTCGTCGCGCTCCTGCCGCAGTTCGTCGATGCCGACGGAGCACTTCCCCTGCAGATCGGTCTACTCGGAATCGTCGATGTGGCAATCGGATTGGCGGTCTGGGCAGTGGTCACCGCCGCTGTGGGCCGCCTGGCCGGCGGTTCGTCGAACTCGACGTCCTGGAACCGAGCGATCGGGGTGTTGTTCATCGGTATCGGAGTCGCACTCGCCATCGAGGCGGTGTGAGAGCGGTTGCGACGCACTCGTTGCCGAGGAGTCTGTGCAGGTACCGTCAGGCGGTGGGTTTTGGTTATTCGAGGCAGAGGGGCTATGTCCTGGCGGCGTTGGCCGTCGCCGGCGCAGGTATCTTGGTCTTCTTCAGAAGCGCTGGCGAGCCGACGTTCCGTGGAGCGTCGTGGACGTACAGCCCAGACGGCAGCATCACTGATTTTGTCGCGTCGGACGACGCTCAGCCGTTCATGCCCGAGCCGGTACCGACCTCGACGACACGAGCGGTGGTTCGCGAATTCAACGGTGAGGAAGGCTGGGGTGTGCTCGACGCGCCCGAACTTCCTGGTGGCTGTTGGGTGTTCTACTCCAGCATCGAGGGATCGGGGTTTCGCATGCTGTACCCGGGTCAGCACGTGACGGTCGAGTACGTGGATTTGGTTGCAGAATACGGACCCGGGGCCGAGCAGGACTGGTACCGATACCGAGCGGAACGGGTGAAGCCGCTCCCTTCATGATCGCCTGCAGCCGTCTGCGGCGCGCTGGCCAGCTGTGAAGACGGCACCGATCGCGATCGAGATGGTCAGGCATTCGATCAGGAAGACCGTGCTCGAATCGCGGAACAGTGGCGACCGAGACATCTGGGCGGCGATCGAGTCGGGATGAACCATGTCGACGCCGGCGCTCGCCGGCGGGTCGACTGTGGCGACTGTCCACACGGTGATCGCAAGCAGCACCGAGGTCGGCAACGGCCACCACGTGCAGCGGAAATTCGATGCATCGGTGTCGTTGTGGCCGAGCCGGTTTCGCGCCTCGGCGGCCGTAGCTGAGGCGCACAGTGTTACGGCGCTGATGATCAGTGAGGGGGCAAGCCAGTGTGGGCCTCTCTCCACGAAGGCAATCGAGTAGCCGACGATGGTCACGCTTCCTGTTTCGCCGGGAAGGGCCGTCGCATCGAACGCTGAGAGAGGTGCGGCGAACTGCCACAGCAGTGAGAGGGCGACGGCCAGGGTCAGTCCGAGAGCTGCGCCGATCCACCGCGACATCACCACGGGCTCAGCGTATCCGTACTCGCAACTCGTTCATCGGCACTTCGGAACCGCGGTTGTCGGTGACGCGTACTCGCACGGGCTCGCCGTGTGAATCGACGACGTCGAGTGGCCCGTCGTCGTCTTGCAGGTATTGGTCGCCCCACTGCATCAATCCGAGTACGACGGGCAGCAGATCCTCGCCCATCCTCGTCAGAACGTACTCGTAACGCGTCCTGCCCTTGTCCGGTCGGTAGGGCTGTTTGACGAAGATTCCGACCTCCACCAGCTCTTTGAGGCGGGCCGCACTGCTGGCGTCGGTGATGCCGACGCGTCGGCTGAAGTCGTCGAAGCGGGTGGTTCCGTAGAAGGCCTCGCGCAGGATGAGCATGGTCGATCGCGTGCCGACCACAGACAAGGCGCGCGCAATGGAGCATCGGTCGCCGGCTGTCCAGGTCTCGAGGTCGGACAGCGGGCCGTCCATGTGGAGGGGCATGTCACGATCCTACTGACTTTACAAAACTAAAGCCAGCTCGTACCGTGGTGTCAGCGATCCGATAGGAACGGATCGATCGGACAAGGAGCCGTCATGAGAGACGCAGTCGTCGTCGAGGCAGTGAGAAGCCCGGTCGGGCGGGGCAAAACGAACGGCACGTTGCATCCCGAGCATCCAGTCGACCTGATGGCCCACAGCCTGCGGGAAGTAGTGCAGCGCAGCGGGATAGACCCGAACCAGATCGACGACGTCATCGGCGGAGTTGTCACTGCGGTAGGGGATCAGGCGTCGAACATGACTCGGCGCGCGGCGCTGGCGGCGGGCTATCCCGAATCGGTGCCCGCAACCACCGTCGACCGGCAATGTGGAAGTAGCCAGCAGGCAATACATTTCGCCGCTCAGGGTGTCATCTCCGGTGCTTACGATCTGGCCGTGGCTACCGGTTCGGAGTCGATGAGCCGCATTCCGATGGGTTCGAACCTGGTCGGAACCGAAGATCCGGCAGGTGTCGGGTTCACCGAGAGGTATCCGGAAGGTCTGGTGCCGCAGGGAATCAGCGCCGAACTGATTGCGGCGAAGTGGGGTATCAGCCGCACCGAGATGGACGAGTTCGCCTTGTCGAGTCATGCGAAGGCTGCCGCAGCCACCGAAGAGGGACGTTTCAAGCGGGAGATCACCGCAATCCGTGGGCTCGACCGCGACGAGGGAATCCGCACCGGATCCACGCTGGAGACCCTAGCCGGACTGCGACCGGCCTACTACAGCGACGCCATGGCGCAGCGGTTCCCGGAAATCGGGTGGAACATCACCGCGGGCAACGCAAGTCAGGTCAACGACGGTAGTGCGGCGGTCATGATCACCACCAGCGAGAAGGCGAGGGAACTCGGCCTCACCCCGATGGCCAGGCTGCACAGCTTCGCGGTGGTCGGCGACGATCCGCTGATGATGCTCACCGCAGTCATCCCGGCGACGAAGAAGGTGCTCGCCAAAGCCGGGCTGACCATGAACGATATCGATCTGTTCGAGGTGAACGAGGCCTTCGCGTCCGTGGTGCTCGCATGGGCCAAGGAGACCGGCGCGGACCTGAACAAGGTCAACGTCAACGGCGGAGCCATCGCCATCGGTCATCCCCTCGGCGGCAGTGGTGCCCGCATCATGACGACTATGGTCCACGCACTCGCCGAGCGCGAGCAGCGATTCGGGTTGCAGGTGATGTGCGAGGCGGGTGGTCTCTCGAACGCAACCATCGTCGAGCGCCTGTAATGCCTACGGCAGTGGTGCGGTTGAGTCCCCTGGAGGGCACATAACCGCACCATTGCGGCGGAGCCGCACTCACTCCCAGCTGGAGACGACTTTGCGTGTCGGTCGTTCGTTGCTGTTGGAGAACAGGTGTGGGCTCTTGCTCTTGATGTATTCGACATCGGCGAACACGGCACGCAGATGCTCGCGCATCGACCGAGCGGCGGCCTCGAAGTCTCGTGCTTCGAGGCCGTCGACTATTGCGGTGTGTTGTTCGATCAGGTCGGGAATGGGCCGAGTGTCACGAAGCCCCAGTCGTCGTGCTCGGTCCAGATGAGCCTTCGCCGATTCGACGGATCGCCATGCGGCGGAATGTCCACCGGCCGCAAGAAGTAACTGGTGGAATTGCTCGTCCAGCTCGAAGAACTGGTCCATGTCGATTCCGGGCTCGGCCTGCGCAGCGAGATTTGCCCGCAACGCGGCCAGATCGTCGTCCGACCGAGACGTGACCGCATCGCTGAGCGACGCGGTTTCTATTGCCTCCCGGACGAATTGGGCATCGGCAACGCGCTCGGTGTCGACGCGTGAGACGAATGTACCGAGTTGCGGAAAGACCTGAACCAGGCCCTCTTCGGCCAGCAGGATCAAGCTCTCACGGACGGGTGTGCGGCTCACGGACATTTGCTCGGCGAGTTCGTTCTCCGACAGCGGGCTACCCGGGGGGAGCGTCAAGGACACGATGCGTAGGCGTAATTCTCTGTACGCCCGCTCTCGTGCGGTGACTTTCCTGCTGCTCTGTGTGCTCACCGGTCAAGACTAACGCGGGGTGCCGGGTGACCCGCAGTGCCGAACCCTTGACGAAGTGCCCTCGGTCACTAGTATGGTAGTACTGATATTCAAGGCACTACGGCGGAGGCTCTACAGCGATGGCAGTGATCAGCGGCAATGACGAGGCGGCCGTTCTGCGCGGTCCACGTGACCTGAGGATCGAGAAGATCGACCGTATGCAGGTCGGCGACGGCCAGGTCAGGGTGGAGGTACACGGCGTGAGCCTGTGTGGCTCGGACCTGCACTACTACGCAGACGGCCGCAACGGCTCCAACTCGCTGACGCAGCCCACCGTATTGGGACACGAGGGATTCGGGGTTATCACCGAGGTCGGCGCGGGCGTGTCTCAGGGCCGAATCGGCCAGCGAGTGGCAATCGAGCCCGCGGTTCCGAACGGCACCTCGTCGCTGAGCCTGAGCGGTCACTACAACGTCTGCCCCAGTGTCGTCTGCTTCGGATCCCCACCGAATCACGGACTGCTGCGGCAATCCGTTGTCCTGACAGCCGAATTCGCGCACCCACTCCCGGATTCGATCGACGATGGCGTCGCTGCGCTGATCGAGCCCTTGGCCGTCGCAGCGTGGGCCGCAGCCAGGGTCGGGTCGGTGTTGGGCAAGCGCATCGCGATCACCGGTGCCGGGCCCATCGGACTGCTGGTTCTGCAGACGGTCATTGCCCTGGGCGCATCGGAGACGACCATCACCGACGTCGCACCCGCGCGGCTCGAGGTCGCGGCAGCGCTCGGTGCCACCACGACGTTGCGCTCGGGCGAAGATGCACTGCCCAGGGGCACCTTCGACATCGCGTTCGACTGCTCGGGCCACCCCGGAGCCATTGCCGATGCAGCACGCTCCCTCGGCCCGGCAGGCATCCTGGCGCTCGTCGGCGTGCCGGGACGCGCGGTCGCCGAATTCCCCATCGGAGCAGTGCAACGCTGGGAGCTCGATATCCGCGGGTGCTTCCGCTATGGCCCTTCGGCATTCGCCGACGCGATCGCACTCGCCGGATCGGCGCGAGTGGACCTCGCCGCGCTCGTCACATCGACGTACCCGTTGGCCGAATCGGCTGCAGCGCTCGAGGCCGCGCTCACCGACCCCACCCAGCTCAAGATCGTCATCGACACCACTTCGCAAGGACCGCAATGAAAATCATCGACGCCACCGTCATCGTGACGGCTCCGGGCCGCAACTACGTCACGCTCAAGATCACCACCGACGAGGGCATCGTCGGGTGGGGTGATGCGACTCTGAACGGACGCGAGCTCGCGGTGGAGTCGTACTTGAAGGACCACATTGCGCCGCTCCTGATCGGACGCGATCCCCACCGGATCGAAGACATCTGGCAGTACCTGTACAAGGGTGCCTACTGGCGGCGTGGTCCGGTGACGATGACAGCCATCGCAGCGGTCGACGTCGCACTGTGGGACATCAAGGGCAAGGCCGCCGATATGCCGGTCTACCAGCTCCTCGGTGGTGCTGCACGAGACGGGATCATGGTCTACGGGCACGCCAGCGGCGGTAGCATCGACGAGATGCTCGACGACGTCCAAGCGCATCTCGACAAGGGCTACAAAGCAATTCGTGCCCAGTCGGCCATTCCCGGCCTGAAGAAGACCTACGGAATTCCGGTCGACGGCTTCTACGAACCCGCATCCGGCGCTGCGCCGCAGGAGGACTCGTGGGATACCGCCCCGTACATGCGGTTCGCACCGCAGATGCTCGGTGCCGTGCGTGAACGTCACGGGTTCGACTTCCACCTGCTCCACGACGTGCATCACCGTCTGAGCCCGATCGAAGCGGGACGACTCGGGCGAGACCTCGAAGAGATGCGCATGTTCTGGATCGAAGATCCCACCCCCGCCGAGGATCAGAGCGCCTTCGCCGTCATTCGTCAGCACACCACCACCCCGATTGCCGTCGGCGAGATCTTCAACTCGATCTGGGACTGCCAGGATCTGATCACCAACCGGTGGATCGACTACATCCGCACGTCGGTCTCGCACGCCGGCGGTATCACCCATCTGCGCAGAATCTTCTCGCTGGCCGATCTGTACGGCGTTCGATCGGGATCTCATGGTGCGGGCGATCTTTCGCCGGTTTCCCTCGCTGCCGCGTTGCACGTGGATCTGTCGATTCCCAACTTCGGAGTGCAGGAGTACATGGGGCACGTCGACCCGACGGGCGATGTGTTCCAGACGAGCTACACCTTCACCGACGGCTTCATGCATCCGGGAAACCAGCCGGGTATCGGCGTCGAGGTGAACGAAGAGGCCGCCGCGAAGTACCCGTACAACCCCAAGTATCTGCCCGTCAATCGCCGTCTCGACGGCAGTATGCACGATTGGTGAAGCGCCACATGGCCACAACTCAGTTCGATGTAGTCCTGCTCGGCGAGCCGCTCGTCGAGGTTTCGACCACCGAGGCCTTTCGGCACGGAGCAGACGGTGTGCTCGGAGTATCGGGCGATGTCGTCAACGCAGGTGCCGCCGCTGCTGCTGCGGGGGCTTCGGTAGCCCTCGTCGCGCGGGTATCCGACGACGAGCTCGGCGACGCTGTCTGTCGGCGAATTCGTGAGCTCGGCATCGACGACACCTTCGTTCGGCGAGTCCCCGGCCAGCAGGGTGTCTACTTCCTGCACATCGATCCGGAGGGTAATCGCCAGTTCTCCTATGCCCGAGCCGGTTCGGTGGGCAGCCAGCTCGATGTGGCGGACCTGCCCGTGGGCGTGATCGAGAATGCGGGTGCCGTCCTGGGCGGCGGAATCGCTGCGGCACTGTCGCCGACCCTCGCCCGCACGATGCTGCACGTGGCGCAGCATTCGGGCAGATTTGTCTACGACCCCAACTTCCGCCCCAGGTTGACGACGGCCGATCAGGCGCGCGACTTCCTGCAGAACATCGCCGCCTACTGCGAGGTGATGGTGCCGTCGGCACCGAGTGAGATCGAATTGCTTCTCGGCACAGACGATCCTGCGAGTGCTGCGGCGTCCCTGATGGGCTGGGGTGCGCGCTCTGTGGTGGTCACCCAGGGCTCCGACGGGTCCAGCATCTTCGCCGAGGAGGGACGGTTCCATCAGCCGGTGATTCCCGCCCTCCAAGTGGTCGATCAGACCGGTGCCGGTGACGTGTTCGCCGGCACCCTGACTGCGCGTCTCGCTCTCGGCGACGATCTTCGCGAGGCCGCGGCGATGGCTGCAGCCGCGGCATCGCTGAGCGTCGGTGGACGCGGCGGCACCGGTCTCATTGCACCGCTCGACGAGATCCGCCGCCACAGTGAGCGATACCTCAGCGAGCGAGTAGCGACATGACGGCGTCCACACGGTTGTCCGACGCGACGGCCACGGTCGCCCGTCCCACCTCCAGTGGAATCGTGCATCTCGGCGTCGGAGCGTTCCACCGGGCGCATCAGGCAGCGTTCACTTACGAGGCCGGACTGTTGACCGGGGAAACGAACTGGGGCATCACGGGTTTCACTCAGCGAAGCAATACCGTGGTGGAGCAGCTCGCCCCACAGGACGGGTTGTTCACCCTGGTGCAGAAGGGGATCGAGGAGACTACGGCCACCGTCGTCGGCTCGATGCTCGACGTACGGAACGCCACCGCGAACCCCGACGCAGTTGTCGAGGCCATCGCCGATCCGGGAACGCACATCGTCACTCTGACGGTCACCGAGAAGGGATACCGGCTCGACCCTGCGTCGGGCCGACTGCGTCTGGACGATCCGGAGATCGAGGCCGATCTGAGCGGTAGGCCGCCGCGTACGGTGGTCGGGCAGTTGGTGGCGGGGTTGGCTCGGCGCATGGCAGGCGATTCGCCTCTGACGGTGCTGTGCTGCGACAACCTGCCGTCGAACGGTCGAATTCTGTCCGAGCTGGTCCACGCTTTCGTCGCCGCCCGTGACCGTGACGACGGCCTGGCCGGATGGATCACGCGTCGAGTCACGTTCCCCAGCAGCATGGTCGATCGAATCGTGCCCGCTACCACTGACGACGACAGGGCGGACAACGAGCGAAGAACCGGCCTACGCGACGACGCTCTGGTGGTGTGCGAACCGTTTCGGCAGTGGGTGATCGAGGACGATTTCGCGGGTCCACGGCCGGCGTGGGAGCGAGTGGGCGTGCAGTTCGTCGACGACGTGGAGCCCTGGGAGACGATGAAGCTGCGGGTGCTCAATGGCACCCACTCGGTGCTGGCGTACCTCGGCATCCTCCGTGGTCACCGCACCATCGCCGAGGCGGTCGGGGATCCGGTGCTCGACGAGATCTGCCGGACAATGGTTCTCCGAGACGTCGCACCGACGATGGCGGCTGGAATGGATGCTGTCGGGTACGGCGACGAGGTCCGGGTGCGATTCGCCAACCCGGCGCTGAAACACACCACCCGGCAGGTGGCGATGGACGGATCACAGAAGCTCGGTCCGCGCCTGTTGGGGACTGTGCGTGATGCAACGTCCGCCGGTGGCTCGACGGGCATGCTCGCTCTCGCCGTCGGGGCCTGGTGCGCTTTCGTGCTGGAGGAAGCGAAAGCCGGACGTGTGCTGGATGATCCGTTGTCGACACAGCTGTCCCGTGCCGGATCGGCGTCGGACCTGCTCGGTATCGACTCCATCTTCGGGCCCGATCTCGGGGCCACTTCACCGTTCGGCACGCAGGTCGTTGCGTGGACCGACTTCCTACGGACCGACTCGCTGAGCGAGTGGAAACGAGTGTTGACATGACCTCCGAACACGAAGAATTGCTCGAAAACCTAACTGCCCGTGATGTATTGCGCGTAAGCCCTGTTATTCCTGTTGTCGTCATCGATCGGGTCGAGGATGCGGTTCCGCTGGCTCGGGCTCTGTATGCCGGCGGTATCGGCATCATCGAGATGACGCTGCGTTCGGAGGCCGCTCTCGGTGCCATCGCAGCAATCGCTGCGAACGTGCCGGAAGTAGTCATCGGGGCGGGAACGGTGCTGATCCGCGAGGACGCGCTGAGATCGGTGGATGCCGGCTCGCGATTCCTGGTCTCGCCCGGATCCCCGAGGGGGCTGCTCGACGCGGCCCGCGCGCTGCCGGTTCCGCTTCTGGCGGGAGTGTCGACGGCGACCGAGGCGATGACGGTTGCCGAGGGCGGATCGACCGAGATGAAGTTCTTTCCGGCCGAGTCGTCGGGAGGGACATCGGCGCTGGGAGCTCTGGCGGGTCCTTTGCCTCACTTGACGTTCTGCCCCACCGGTGGGATCACTCCGCAGAACGCCGTCGACTACTTGGCGCTGCCCAACGTGGTGTGCGTCGGCGGTAGCTGGCTCACGCCGCGCTCGCTCGTGCAGGCGGGGGACTGGGCCTCGATCGAGGAACTGGCTCGTTCTGCGAGTGCGCTGTCCAGCGCCTAGTTCGGTTCGCGAAGGGTCATTGACGGATTGGTATAACAGTGCTTGTATATCACTGTGGCGAGCGCCACCAACCTCCCTCGATGAGGCACCGGTCTCACGTAGGCCCGCGGCGAACTCGCATCATGAACTCATCGATCATCACCAGCAATGGAGCTTCGGATGTCACAGGACACCAACGAATCGACGGACGATCGCGGTAACACCGCCGTCCCGACTCGCAGCACGAAAGACCTCACCAAGGCGGCGATGTCCGGTTGGCTGGGTACGGCAATGGAGTTCATGGACTTCCAGCTGTATTCGCTCGCCGCCGCGATCGTCTTCAATCGCATCTTCTTCCCCGACGTCAGCCCGGCGATCGGATTGATCGCCGCCATGGCCACGTACGGCGTCGGCTATGTCGCGCGCCTGGTCGGTGCCATCTACTTCGGCCGGATGGGCGATCGAATCGGTCGAAAGAAGGTCCTGTTCATCACCATCGCGATGATGGGTGCCTCCACCACCCTCATCGGTGCGCTCCCGACGTACGACGCGATCGGCATCATGGCCCCGATCCTGCTCGTCGCCCTTCGCCTCATCCAGGGATTCGGCGCCGGAGCCGAAATCGCCGGTGCCACGGTCATGTTGGTCGAGTACGCACCGGACAAGCGTCGAGGCCTCATCGCCTCACTCGTCTCCCTGGGCACCAACTCCGGAACCCTTGCTGCGTCCGCCATCTGGGCCTTGCTGCTCGCTGTACTGTCCGAGGATCAGTTGCTCAGCTGGGGCTGGCGCGTACCGTTCCTCGCGAGCTTCTTCCTGATGATCTTCGCGGTGTGGTTGCGCTCCAACCTGAGGGAGAGCCCGGTCTTCGAGGAGCGTGCCGATGTGGTCGACGGTGTGGCCCTCTCACGCGACGAGATCGAGAAGACCGACGAGGAACTGAAGGTCAGCGTTCTCGAGTCCGGCCTCAAGCAAAAGAAGGGCCGCGCGTTCTTCATCGCGCTGGGTCTGCGGTTCGGTCAGGCCGGCAACTCCGGGCTGATCCAGACATTCCTGGTTGGCTACATCGCGTCGACGCTGCTGATCGATCGTTCCATTGCCACCAGTGCAATCGTCTACGGTTCCCTCATCGGCTTCGCCACCATTCCGATCGTCGGCATTCTGGGCGACCGATTCGGTCGTCGTCCGATCTATATGGTGCTCAGCGCGCTGACGATGATTCTGGCTTTCCCACTGATGCTGATGGTCACGAGCGGCAACACAGTGGCCCTCGTCGTCGCAATGGTGCTGGCCCTCAATCTTGGTGTGCTCGGCCTGTTCTCACTCGAGAGCGTGACGATGGCGGAACTGTTCGGTGCGCGAACCCGCTTCACGCAACTCGCACTGGCCAAGGAAATCGGCGGCATCCTCGCCACCGCGATCGGACCGTTGCTCGCCGCCAGCCTCACCGCATGGACGGGTAGCTGGTGGCCCATCGCGGCGATGCTCGTGATCTACTCCGCGATCACCCTGGTCTCGTCCTACCTGGCACCGGAAACCAAGGGCCGCGATCTCGTCAGACTGAACGACGCAGCCTGAGTGCCTACGGCAGTGGTGTCGTTATGTGCCCCAGACGGCGCTCAACCGCACCACTGCCGCAGGCACTAGCGCATCGCCGCGTTGTGGAAGTCGGTCTCGGCGGAGAGCATGCCGGCGAACCACTCGTCCAGCGTTGCGTCGTCCACACCGTCCATGGCGTCGACCTCGCGGGCCAATGCGTCGACCTGTGCCACGAAGGCGGGTCGGGTGTGCATTTCTATCCACTCCTGCAACGCCGGTTCTCGATGGACCGACGTATCGAGTGCTGCGCGACACCAGGACAGGTACAGGGTCTCGGCGGCGAACATGGCCACCAGAGCCGCAGCCCTTCCGTCTCGACGGGCGAGTCCCAGTGCGTAGTTGGACAGTACGGACGAGCTCTCGATCAACTCGCGCACATCGCCGTAATACGGAAACTGCTCGCGCAGTCCCGCGAAGTATTCGCGCTGTTCACCGACGAGGTTGGACAGTGACATCACGTGATCGGTTGCGTCGTCCAAGGACTCGGACTCTGCAACCACGAGGCCCAGGATGCGTACGGCCGTGAGCACGAACGCTTCCTCGATCACCAGGTATCGCCGAAAGTCGTCGTCGCGCAGTGTGCCGCGGATCGAGTCGGTGATGAAACTGGCCTGCTGCGCGGCAACGAGGTTGCGATGTTGCCGCGCAGTCAGTTCGGTGGATCGACTCATTCTTCGGACAGCCAGGTGATCAGGCCGTCGAACAGATCGGTGTATCCGAGCCATTGCTCGCAGAATTCCGGCGGTGCCCAGTGCGGCGAGCAGTCGGAGGTGAAGACCGCCGAGCGGCCTTTACCGTAGGTGCCCGCAGCGACGAGCGGATCGCCGTTGATGGTGGCGGGTACGGCAACTCCGTCCTTGGCGATCACGCGGTTGTAGCCCAGTAGAGCCGGCCACTCGGTACCGCTGGCGCTCACGGTGGGATGCGTGCCGTCGACCACCACGGGGATCATGCCGCCGGGCGTCTCCACGCGATCGTCTTCGGCGAGCATCGTCACCGGCAGCGCGTCTGCGAGTGCCGTCTGCCGAAACGCTGCTCGGGCCTGGAATCCGGAGAACGAGAGGTAGCCGCCGATCATCAGCAGTGCACCGCCGTCGTGCACCCAGTTCCGGAGCTCGACCAATCGATCCTCGCCCGCCTGAAACCGGTCGAAAACGCTCGGCGCGAGCTGAATCGAGTTGGCGCCGATGTCGGAGAGCACGATGACGTCGTAGGCGGACAGGGCGTCTGCGCTGCCGGGAAACTGGGTCGGGACCAAGTGCGCGGGCATGTGCACCACGTCGTGTCCGCGGGAGGTCAGGGCATCCTTGAGCGGTCCGACGCCTTCGACGTAGGAGTGCACAGTGAATTCGTCGACCCCTTTGACGTGGGTCGAGGTGGTCATCCAGCTTTCACCGGCGATCAGAACTTTCTTACCCATGGTGGTTCTCTATCCTTTTCCGGCGCTCTCGAAGAGCGACCTGGGGTTGTCTCGCATCAGCGAGGAAACGTGCTGTGGATCGATTCCGCTGCGCACGAGTCGGGCTGCGAAAGAGATTGGTACGTAGGCCAAACCGTTGCCCCCGAAGGCGCGGAGCATCGACTTGAGGAACAGGTCGTGACTGAGGAGCAGTTGCTGTCGGTACCCTCCGCCGATGAGACCGGCGACCGCGAAGGCGGTCTCGGCGGGTGACGGAGACTGCCCCTCGCCCGGGAACTCGAAGGGCATGCCGATCATGTCGAATTCGAGATACACCCCGCGATCGCCCAGAGCGCATTGGTAATCGGGATCGTTGCCCGACGGGTCCATGTGGCAGAGCACCACAGCACTCGGGTCGACGCCCATCTCATCGATGACGATGTCGAGCACTTCGTGCCCGCGCCGCTGCCAGCCCGGAAGATGAACGAACAGTGGTACATCGACTTCTCGTTGGGCGACGCACGCTGCGCGCAGCGCTTTCTGTTCGTCGGCGGTGAACGACGGCGAGACGCCGATCTCCCCGATCACTCCGGGACGAGGTCCGTCGTCCGCGGTGAACTCGGCAATGAGTCCCGACGCGAGCTGGTCGACGCCGAGCGACGCGACCTCGGCCGGGTGCGTGGCCTCGAGGTACCAGCCCGAGCCCATGACGACGCGGACGCCCGATTCGAGGGAGTACCGTTCCAGAATCTCGGGCCGACGACCGATTCCGGGCGGCGTCAGATCGACGACGGTCGCCCCACCGTGATCGGCAAAGGTTTTCAGGTCTGCCAATACGGCTGTCGCGTCGTCGATCCGACAGTTGTCGGCGCTGTGATAGGGATTGTCGTGCAGCAGCCATGCATCTCGAGCCGAGATCGGTCCGGAGAGAGCCTGTGCCACAACGGGATCGGGCGACTCCGAGTACGCCACGGAGGCGTCGTTGTGCAGGTGCTCGTGTGGCAGCACCAGCCCCAGTTCGCTTGAGTCGACCGGCCCCGTGACCGTCGTGACGATCACTGCTTGCCCGGAGCGCTCTGCAAGTGCTTGAACAGCGACGCCAGTGAATGCCCACGCATGTTGATCCAGATGGCGACGAGCAGAACGATTCCGGTGATGATCGGGGTGAGGAACGGGCTGACGCCCAGCAGGGTCAGGCCGTTGGCAATGATGCCGGTGAGGACCGCACCGATCACGGTGCCGACCACGGTGCCTCGTCCACCGAACAGATTGGTACCGCCGAGCACCACCGCGGTGATGACGGTCAGCTCGAAACCGTTGGCGGAGTTGGCCGATCCCGAGCCGAGCCGTGCAGCGATGAGTAGGCCGGCGATGCCGGCGGCCAGGCCGGTGAACACCAGCGTCATCATCAGCACGCGGCGAGTGTTGACGCCGGAGCGTCGAACGGACTCCACGTTGGAACCGATTCCGGTGACGTAGCGGCCGAAGCGGGTGCGGTTGAGGGCAATTGCGCCGATGATCACCACGGCCAACGCGATCCACGCACTTGCCGAGAATCCCAACCAGGACGCAGTACCGAGCTTCGCGAACGCGGTGCCCGGGGTGATGGGGACGGAGAACCCTTCGGTGCGGTAGAGCGCAATTCCGCGGATGATGGACAGCGTGGCGAGGGTGACGATGAATGGTGGAATGCCCTGGTAGGCAGCGAGCCAACCGTTGACCAGGCCCCAAGCCGCTCCCATCAGCGGGGCCGCGATGAACACCACCGAGGAGTCCACGCCTGCCTGAATGAGCTCTGCACTCATCGCGGCGACGAAGGCGACGGTTGCTCCCACCGAGAGGTCGATCTGGCCGGTGGTGATCACGAATGTCATGGCGACGGCGATGATCAGGACCGGTGCGATCTGCGTCGCGAGGTTGGAGATGTTGGTGAAGGTCAGGAACGAGGACGTGGTGACCGAGAAGACGATGGCCACCGCGACGGTGACAGCCAGCATGGCCAGTGTCGGCTTGTTGGTCTGTTGCCACAGTGATGGGCGCGCAGCGAGTTTGGCGACGCTGGGCTGCGCGTTCTTGTCGAGTGTGATCATGGTCGGCCTTCCGGCGAGGACGGTGAACGCTGGGGAACCGGAGTGCGTGTGATCAGTCCGACAAGCGATTCGATGTTGAGGTCACCGATCGGTACGTCGTCCACGCTCTGCCCCTCGTACATGACGGTGATGCGGTCGCACACCCGGAACAGATCCTGCAGCCGGTGCGTCACCAGGATGACTCCGACGCCCTGTGCCGCAACGTCGGTGATGAGTTTCAACACCGACTCCACCTCGGCGACGGCCAGTGCAGCCGTTGGCTCGTCGAGGATCAACACGTCGGGGCGGAACGACACGGCGCGGGCGATCGCGACGGTCTGCCGCTGCCCGCCCGAGAGCTGCCCGATCTCCTGGTACGTCGACTTCACTTTCACATGCAGGTCCGCCAGGATTTCGGCAGCGCGCTCGTGCATACCGTGCCGGTCCAGAAACGGTCCCTTGCGGGGTTCGCGCCCGAGGAACAGGTTGCTGGCGACGTCGAGGGTGTCGCACAGTGCCAGGTCCTGATAGACGATGCCGATCTTCTGCTGTTGTGCATCGAGTGGCGTCGAGAAGCGAACCGGTTCTCCGTTGACTCGCATCTCACCACCGTCGTGTTGAACGGCGCCGGCAAGGATTTTCATGAGCGTCGACTTGCCGGCGCCGTTGTCTCCGACGACCCCGAGTACCTCGCCGCGCGCGAGCCGAAGATCGACTCCGCGAAGCGATTTCACCGGGCCGTACGATTTGGTGATTCCCGACAGTTCGATCAGTGGCGCAGTCGGATCTTGTTGTGCCATGTGCTACTTCTCCAGGTAGTACATGTAGTCGCCCACGTTGGCGGGGGTGACGATCTGCGTGGGAACCGGGATGTCCGCAGGTGCGGTGCGTCCGCAGCCCAGGTCGATGGCGGCATTCATTGCTTCGTAACCGAACTCGAAGGTGTTCTGCTGCACGACGCCTTCGAGCCAGCCGGCCTGCAGTGCCGACACTGCCTGATCCGACAGGTCCCAGCCGACGGCCTTGATGCGGTCCTGTGCGCTCTGGCTGTTCACTGCGGCAACCAGCCCGATGAGTGCCGGTTCACCGGTGGCATAGACGTACTCCATATCCGGGTTGCCGGTGAGCAGGTTCTCCGCGGCGGTCTGCGCGTTCTCCTGGATGTTGCGACCGTCGACAACGGTTCCGACGGTCATGCCTGCAGCGGAGACGGTGTCGGTGAATCCCTTCTGACGCTCGAGCTGAATGGTGCTGTTGAGCGCACCGACGATGCCGACGGTCCCGGTGTTGTTCGCGAGTTCGGTGAGGGTGTTGCCGATCTGAGCGCCACCCTCGGCGTTCGCGGTGCCGACCTGGGTGGAGACTCCCGGGGCGTCGACGGTGGCGTCGACGGCGACCACCGGGATACCTGCTGCGGCGGCCTTGGCGACGGATGGCTTGATGCCGTCGGTGTCGATGGCGTCGACGATGATGGCGTCGACACCGGAGGCGATGAGGTTGTCGAACGCGTTGGCCTGCGTGACGGAATCATCGTTTCCGCTGATGATCTGTAGATCGACCCCGGCTTCGTCGGCCACCTTCTGGGCGGCGTTGTTGATCTGGTTGAAGAACAGCGCCTGCAGGTTGATCGTGACCAGACCGACCTTCAGGCTGCCGTTCTTGCCGTCGCACGTGTCGGCGACTCGGGACGGATCCGGAATGGACGACGCGGCCGCGTCGGTGCCGCCCGATGTGTCGCTGGTGGAGGCGGAGTCACAGGATACGAGGGTGAGGGCAAGTGCCGCACCGAGAACGAGGGGAAGTGCGCGTTTGATCATCGGATCTCCTGAAGATCGACAGTAGCGAGGGTGGCGGTGAATTCGTTGAGTTCGGTGATGCTGGGGCATCCGCGTGGTCCGGCCGTCGCGCAGGCGAGAGCTGCCGACGCTCCTGCGAGTCGGGCTGCGCGAGCGGGATGTTCGCCTGCGTCGACGAAGGCGATGTACGTACCGCAGAAGCAGTCTCCGGCGCCGACGGCATCGATGACGTCGACCGATACTGCGGGTTCGGTGATCGTCTCACCCGAGGGCGTCACCAATGTCCACCCGTGTTCGCCGTCGGTGACGACGAGATGGGTGTCGTGCTGGGCAGTCAGCATCGACCACCGTTCGGCATCGATGCCGAAGCTGTTCTGCCACAGACTGCGTCCGACGATGACGTGATCGGCGAGGGCAAAAGCGCGCAGTGCGGCGTCGAGATCGTCGCAGCCGTCGAGGTCGATGGCAAGGCTGACGTTGTCGGGTAGTTCGGGTGGGAGCATCTCTGCTCGGTAGCCGTCGACGAACAGTCGTCCGCCATCGATGGAGAGGGCGTCGAGGACGGTCGTCAGTCGGTGTGCGTCGTTGGCGTCGTCCTGGCTGATGATCGAACGGTCGCCTCCGTCGGCGATGAGAACGACTGCGGTGGAGAGGAATGCGTCACGCGGTGCCCAGCTGGTGTCGACTCCGTCGTGCTCGAGCCCGGCGAGAAACTCGGTGGATCGGGCGTCTGGGCCCACTGCGCCAGCGAAGGCTACGCGGGCACCCATACGGGCTGCGGCTACCGCGGCGTTCGCGTTCATGCCGCCGTCGATCGAGTCGATGGCCGTTGCCTGCACTCGCTCGCCCAGAACTGGAACATGCGGAACATGCACCGTCACATCGTTGTTGGCGTAGCCGAAGAAGACGATCATGGCTATTTCCCTGCCGCGCGGGCCACGGCGCGAACCTTCTCGCCTGCGACGCGTCCCCACCAGCGAGCGTTCTCCTTCACCGAGGAGGCGATGATGGCACCGTCGCATTCCTTCATGAGGTCGCCCACGTTGGCGGCGGTGATGCCGGAGCCGATGATGACCGGAAGCATCGTGTTGTTCTTGATCACCGAGACCTCGTCGACCGAGGCGGCATCTCCGGTTCGTGAGCCGGTGGCGATGAGGACGTCGGCGTCGAAGAACTCGGCGTCCTCGGTCTGCTCGGCGATGGTGCGGTCCGCGACGATGGCATGTGCGCCGTGCTTGACGTGCACGTCGGCGAAGATCTTGACCGGATCGGCACCGATGCGGTGACGGAAGCGGGTGGTCTTGGCGGCCTGGCCCTCGATGAATCCTTCGTTGGCGATGTAGGCGTTGGCCCACTGGTTGACGCGCACGAAGCTCGCGCCCGCTGCCCACGCTGCGGCCACGCCGCATTCGCCGGCATTGGACAGGATGCTCACGCCGACTCGGTTGCCGAAGTCGCCGACGACGGCGGCCGTGACCACGCCCATGCTGGCCGCGGTTTCGTAGCCGTGTTCGCCCGGCTTGAGGAACGGTATGTCCCAATGGTTCTCGACGATGACACCGTCGAAGCCGTTGTCGATGTACGCGTGTGCCTCTGCCAGGGCGAATGCCGAGATCTCGGAGACGGGTTGACCCTTGTAATGCGGGCTGCCGGGTAGAGCGGGCAGGTGAATGGCACCGATGAGCGCTGGTGCCGAGGTGAAGATCTCGGCCAGAGCCGACGGCTTGGTCGGGAAGACTCCCAGCGATTGCTCGGGGTGCTGGTCCGACAGGGACGTACTCACGTAGGGAACTCCTCGGGTGATCGTCGGGCGAGGGAATGTAATCGATTACCTCGCATGTATGCACCGTAAAGGATCGACACCCATCCATGTCAAGGAATTCCGGAGTCGTTTATGTAAACGATTACCTCTACTGTGTAAACAGCAACGCAAGCGACTGCGCGGTTCGATAACCTCGGGTCCTCACGTGAGAGTAGGAGTTGGATGCGTAAAGCAACCATTCGCGACGTTGCCGAGCGCGCAGGTGTCTCGACGGCCACGGTGTCTCGAGCACTGTCGGGCTCACGTCCGGTCTCGGAGGACATCGCTGCCACCATCCGGCAGGCGGCCGAGGATCTGGGATATTCGGGCAACATCATTGCCAGTTCGCTGCGCCGCAACAGAACGGACACGGTCGGCATGGTGGTACCGAGCATTGCCAACCCCTTCTTCACCTCGCTCGTCGTCAACGTCGAGCACGTGCTGTCGCAGCGTGGTCTGCAACTCTTTCTGTGCGATTCCCGATCCGATCCGGAGGTCGAAGCGCAGAGGTTGCGCAGCTTGGTCTCGCGTCAGGTCGACGGCATCATCATCAGCCCGTGCCACGGGGAGCGGTCCGCAGAGGCCGTGCGCACCACGGCCCGCGCCATTCCCGTCGTTCAACTCGACCGCTTCGCGCTCGACACCCACACCGACTGGGTCGGCGTCGACGACGATGCTGCGCAGGCGCTGGTCATGGATCATCTTGCTGCGCTGGGTGTTCGGAGTGCAGCCTTCATCAGTTCCGAGCTGACCAACTCGTCGACCGAGCTGCGTCGGGCCGGCTTCTTCCGTCACGCGCAGAGAGTGGGAATCGAGACGCGAGAGGAGTGGACGCTGTTGGGCGACTACTCGATCGACTGGGGACGTGAGTCCTCGCGGTCGATGCTCGGAGCGTCTTCACGTCCCGACGCGGTGGTGTGTGCAGACGATCTGATTGCACTCGGCGTTCTGCAGAGTTGCCAGGCGCTGGGCTTGTCGGTTCCCGCTGATGTCATGGTGACCGGGTTCGACGACATTCCGTTCTCGGCGTTGAGCAATCCGCCTCTGACGACCGTCCGGCAGCCGCAGGAACGCATCGCGGCGGAGGCCACTCGGCTGTTGGATCAGGCGATGAACAGCGACGAGACGGGTACTGCGCACATCGCTCTGCAGCCGGAGTTGGTGGTGCGTCAGTCGACGGTAGGCCAGGCGCGCGTCACTGCGGTGTAGGCGGTGATGGCGGCATCGAGTTCCTCGAGTGCGACGGTTTCGTCGGCGGCATGCATCAGGGCCGGCGTCCCCGGTCCCCACACCACGATCGGCGCACCGGGAGCCGCCGCGGCGATGATGGATGCGTCGGTGAAGTACGTGACCGGTTCTGGCGCAACGGAGTGCGGTAGCTCGTCGACCCAGCTGTTTCCACCCGCCGTCCTCACGCCGGGCAGGTCGATTCGCGCCTCGACGTGGTCGACCTCGGGTTGATCGCGCCACCACGACAGCAGTGTCGAGCCGTCACCGACGGTTCGATGATCGACGACGACGTGTGCGGTGTCGGGAACGATGTTGGGGGCCGATCCACCGTCGATCATCCCGACGTTGAACGTCTCTGCGCCCAGGAACGCATCCGTCGACAACGGGAGTTCGTCGCGAGCCCGTGCCAGGACGTCGACGAGCTTCATGATGGCGCTCTCGCCCCGCTGCGGTGTACTGCCATGTGCAGCAATACCTTTGGTTGTGACATCGACCCACAAGGCACCGCGATGGCCCAGATGTACCTGATTTCCTGTTGCCTCGGGCACCACCACCGCACCCACCGAACATTCGGCCACGGCGTGACGAGCGGCAAGTGCGCCGAGCGATCCGATTTCCTCGTCGCTGGTGAGCAACAGTGCTGCGGGAACACCGTTTTCGAAGGCGTCGAGCACAGCGGCCGTAGCGGCCACCAGCCCGGCCTTCATGTCGGACGTACCTCGGCCACGCAACACGCCGTTCTCGATATCGGCAGCGAACGGGTCGAACTGCCAGTTCGAGAGATCGCCTGCCGGAACGGTATCGACGTGGCAGGCGAACATCAGCCGCGCCGCCGTTGGAGGCGCATCGTTGGTGATCAACAGCCACGGGTGCGGGCCGTCGCGATCTCCCTCGACCGCGATGCCGGTCGTGCGTGCCGAGAGTACGGAGACGACGGCATCCATGGAGGAACGCTGAGGCACCGGGTCTCCGGACACGGTGCGTTGTGTGACCAGCTCGGCGAGCAGGCCCGCGGCAGTGGTGCGGTCAAATGCCATGGGAAGCAATCGATCGCATCACTGCGGCGGCAGCCGCATCGGGGGCCTGCGTCGGAATCCAATGCGAGATCCCGGGCAGCACTGTCAGCGTGTACGCCGCATCGACATACCTCTGGGTGGTGTCGACGGCAGCACGGCCGATGAAGGTGTCGCCGTCACTCCACACCATCGAGGTCGGCACGGTGATGCGCAGTCGACCGATGCCCGGGCTCGAGAACGGCAGTCCGCGGTACCAGGTGACAGCGAAGGGCAGCGCGCCGTAGTCGACGATGTCCGTCTTCGTGCGTTCGAGGTCCTCTTCGGTCATGCCGCTTGCCCTATACCACTTTTCGGCTCTCTCGCCAGGCCGCGTCATCCATTTCTCGGGCAGTATCGGCAACTGGAAGAACGCGAAGTACCAGGAGTGCAGTATTTGCTTCGAGTTGAAAAAGCCGGTCATGAATGCACCGGGGTGGGGAACCGAGAATGCCGTCAGCGACAACACCAGGTCGGGTCGTCGGCCTGTGGTGACCCATGCGATGTTCGCTCCCCAGTCGTGCCCCACCAGATGTACCGGAGTCCCGATCCTGTCGATGAGAGCGACGACGTCGCCCACCAGCGCTCCGACACGATAGTCGCGACGCCGCGTCGGCCGGGCGCGCGGTGAGTATCCGCGCTGATCCGGTGCGACAGTCCGGAAACCGGCATCGTTCAGGATCGCCATCACTGCGGACCACGACGACGCTCGCTCGGGAAAACCGTGCAGCAGCAACACAACCGGGCCGTCCAGCGGTCCCTGATCGATGACGTCGAACACCAGACCGTCGTGGGTGTACTCGGTGATTCGCTCCACCGAGGAGCCGCTCGTCAGCATGTGCTGGGCACCGACTGGCCTGCGAACACGGCGGCCAGGAACTGCATGGCCGCTTCGTCGCTGACATCGTGGCCTTGCTCGGGCTGTTCCTGCGCGACGATCGAATCGCCTAGGGCACATGCTCTTTCGACGCCCTCGGCAGTCCACTGGGGTAACACGATATCGTCCTTTGCACCGTAGGCCACGAACATCGGCACCTCGCTCCTCACTTGCGGCAATGTATAACGTCCGACGACGTCGAGGAGCTTCTGCTCCGATTCTGCCGAGTCGGCGGCGAACTCGTCCGGCGCCATCGCCTGGACTGCCCGAGCCTTGCCTTCTGTGTCTCCGCCCTGGCAGGTGAGCAGCAGCTCGTTGTTGGCCTCGGCGACGCTGCCGCTGTAGTCCTTAGGATCGATGGCGGGGTCCACTTGCTGTGCGCCGTAGAGCAAGTACGGCAACAGTTCCTTCTGCGGTGTGGTGAGAGTTCCGTCCATACCGGATCGAACGAGAGGCGTCAGGTCGGTCGGTGGTGAGAGCGATACCGATCCGACGAGGTCGAGCCCCTGGCCGTACGAGGCAGCGAGTTCGTTTGCAGCCCATGCTGCTTGGCCACCCTGCGACAGGCCGACTGCGGCCCAGCGTGCGGACGTCTCGGGCAGCGCATTGTGGACTGCGCGGGCCGCGTCGATCATGTTGTTGCCGGTGGTTCGCGGTTCCAGGTACGGGTGCGTTCCACCGCCGGTGCCCAGTCCCTGGTAGTCGGGTAGCACAGTGACGTACCCGAGTGCGGTGAAATCCTGCACTGCGAATTGGTACCCGATCAGATCGGGATACAGGGTGGGTCCGCAGTCGGCCTGTATGCCGGTGGTGCCGTGCCCGTAGACGACGATCGGCCAGCCGCCCTCGGGTGCGGTGCCTGCCGGAACGGCCGCTACACCGGATACCGCCGTCGGGGAACCGTCGACACCCGACGTCGACTCGTACACGAAGCGATACAGCGTTGCGCCTGTGTTCGAGAGTTCGGCGGATCGCTCACCGAAGTCCTCGTATTCGAGAACAGTGCCCGGCACGCCCGTCAGGTCGTACTGCGGGGCCTGGGCGGTGGTGGTCGTCGGTTCGTCGAGCGTGGTGTCGGGTGTGGAACTGCATCCCCCGATCACGGCCAATGCGAGGCAGCACAGGGCAGCGGACATCGAACGGGAAAAGGAGAGCACACCGCGTGTCTACCAGAAAGGAGCCTCGTTCGGCCGATGCCTGGGGTTTCGCATCACCGCCCCTACCGAAATTCAGACAGAATTTCTGCTGAGGCCTGAAGTGGGGCGTGGCCGTCTGGAATGACCCGGTGGCATCCGTCGAGTTCGACGGTCAAGTTTCGGATATTCGACGGCCAGGCAGCCACATATGTCGTCGTCGCCGTCCGCGTTGCTGAGATGGAGCAAGTTCCGGCGCGTGGCAAGTCCTCGATCGAAATCCCGATCTCATCGGTGACGCCGACGTTGACTGTGCCGTCGAACAGGCAGTACGTGTAGCCGATGGTCAGACCGGCGGCTGGATCACTACCCACGACTGGGTCCGAGTAATGAGGGGAGCAGCTCGACACACTGAGCCGGGGCCGTTCGAGAACAGGGTCGCGATGTTCCACCACGTCCACCGATTCGAGTGCTCGGATTGCCTCGATCCCTTCTTGTTTCGGGAGGCCGCATTCTCCAACGGGAACTGAAGGTTCCATCGCTCGGCCCTGTGCGTCTTCGAGCCAAAGCTGCTCGGGCTCAGCGATGCTGTAGGTCGGACACAGGTCAACAGTCAGTGAGGGTTCGGACGGCTCGTTCAGCAGGCGTATTGCGGTGGAGAGGTCTCCCGCTCGGCGTAGCTCGCGGTACACGACGGTCCCATCGGACTCGACGGTTTCGCCGCCATCGCACATGACCGCGGCCACCGGCACAAAATCGTCTGGAATTGTTCCTGGGATCGGCCGATCGACAGCCGGGGTCGGTCTGTCGAGTTGCTGGGGAACCTGGCATTGGAATGCGTCCGCCGAGCCGACCTCGGCGACAGGCCGGACGGGCCCGAGCGAGGTCGGTGAGCCGCAGGTGACGGCCGTGATCGCGACGAGCAGCGCTCCCACGAGCCATCTCCACGTCATGGGCTCACGCTAGTCGGCGATTTTGCATCGTGTCTGTGTCATGTGGAGTAACTACCCCATTGCCGCTGGAAGAAGTCAGCGAGCTTCGCACCCGAGCTCCCAGCCGAATCGGTGGTACGCCAGGCAACATGGCCGTCGGGTCGGACGAGAATTGCTCCAGCCTCGCCCACCTCGTACAGCGATATCAGCTCGTTTCGATCGACACCGACGGGTGCGTCCACACCGACGAGCGCGATACCGGGACGTACGCCACCGAGTTCCTGCACGACCGGTGCCCAGTCCGAGCCTGCGAAGGTGAACAGCGACAGCATGTTTGGGTCCAACACCTCGTGCGGCGACACGATTCGACCGTCGACGCAAAGAATGGCGTGCGGCATGCGCGCACCGGGGTAGGTGGTGGGCACGTAGTCGACGACGTCCTCTACGGGGTTCGGCGACGTGTCCTGGGCAATCAGTGGGCTGTCGTAGAGATACCCGAATTGCAGACCGGTGGAGACGAAATGCTCCACCTGCAGGGGAATCGCCGCTGCGATCTCGGTGCGCAGTTGCGCCGATCCCGTCACGTCCGGTCGCAGGCTTCGTGATCGCCTCATCTGCTGACGAGTTGCCGCCGCCGCGACGGGTGCTATCAGTCGGCCCGGGATCTTGTTCAGTGGTGCCCGCCTCATGGCCTGAGTTGCTGTGGCGAGCATGGCGTTGGTGATTCCCACCCGCTTACCGATGTCGTCCATGCGGAAATGGTTGGCGACGCTCTGCTCGGCAAATTTCTCCACCACTGGCCGGCGCTCGATGTCGTAGGTGTCGAGCAGCGCCGAATCTGCCGCGCCGGAGAGCACGGCGTCCAGTTTCCACGCCAGGTTGTGAGCATCCTGCACTCCGGAATTGAGCCCGAAGCCGCCGGTGTGCGGAAAGCGGTGGGCGGCATCGCCCAGTAACAGCAGACGATCGCGGCGGAAGGCGTCAGCAGTCTGTGAGGTCATCACCCACGTTCCGGTCGATTCGAGTTCGAAGTCCTTGGTTCCCAACGCCTTCGGCAGTGTCTTCTCCCAAAAGCTGCGACCGTTCCTGGCGATCTCCTGCGCGGGGTGCAGATACGCCGTCATCAGGATGTAGCGGTGATCCGCATGAGAGATGAGCACTCCGCACAGGTCCGGTGTGTAGATCCAACTCAGCAGCGGACGCGCAGCGTCCGGAAACAGCGTGTTCGACGTGAAGAACGCACTGCCCATATTGGCGAGTATCGGACCGGTCAGCGAGATGCCGGCCGCGTCCCGGGTGGCGCTGTTGGCTCCGTCGCAGGCAAGGACGTACGGCGCACGCACCTCGGAGACGTCGCCCGTCACGGTTCGGAAGGCGACGCGCGCGTCGCTGGAATTCGATTCGACCGATTCCACGGTGACTCCGCGGCGGAATTCGATCAGAGGTTCAGCGTCGACTGCGGCCCACAGCGCGGGCATCAGAATGTGCTGGCCGATGTGCGAGACCATGTAGGGGCTCTGGCTTTCCACAACGGCTGTGCGTTCGGGATCGGACAGCAGGTCGATCGACCCGATGGCCCCATCGGCCAGGCCGCCGTACCAGCTGATCAAGTTGACCTGTTCGTGTGGAGGAGACATCGCTGCTATCGACTCGGCCAACTCGGGGCTGTACTCGTTCCAGATTTCCAGCGTTCGAGCATTGATGACGTGCGCCGCCGGATGGAACAGCGGGCTCGTTCGACGCTCGAGCAGTACCGTGCGAATGCCCCTGCGCGCCAGCAGAAGCGCCGCGGTGGTGCCGGCCGGTCCGGCTCCGATGATGACGATCTGGCTGCTCATCGGACGATAGTTTCCTGGGTCCCCAGATCTATCGATCCGTCCGGGGTGCGGATGGTGGCAGTGACCACGTCGTCGACCGAGAGGTACTTCGGGTTCTTGGCCTGGCGCGCGAAGAAGAACTTCCATTTCAGCGCCGGCGGAACGAGCTCGCCGATCTTCTGGATTACCTTGGGTGGGGCTGAGATCGCGGTACCGATGGGCGTTCCGGTGAGCAGGACGTCGCCCGCTGTCATGTTCTGAAAACGCGCCAGCCTGCTGAAGGCCTCGGCGGGAGGGGTGATGAGATCATCGCCGATGGTCTGGTCCTGACGGATCTCGCCGTTGACCGCCAACGTCATTCGTAGTTCCGGCAGTCGACGCAGTTCGTCGTTGTCGAGCAGAACCAACCGAGGACCCAGCGGGGTGAAGGTGGGATACGACTTGCTCTCGTACACTTGTACTTTCGTCAGTTGTATTTCCCGAGCCGAGACGTCGTTGGCGACGACGAACCCCGCAACGTACGACGCGAGGTTGTCGTCCGTGACCGTCGTCCCGATGGGAATGTCGGCACCGACCACCACGCCCAGTTCGATCTCGTAGTCGAGCAGCGCTACCTCCGGCGGTTGCCGGATGGGGTCGTTCGGCCCACTGATCGACGCGGAGGATTTGCGGAAGAACGTCGGCTGCAGGGTGTTCGGGTCCGCTCCGGTGTCGATCGCGTGCGAACGGTAGTTGAGCAACTGTGCCACCACTCGGCACGGTGCGGTGATGGGTGAGATCAGCTCGAGCGCGGAGACGTTCGTCCCGGTCCCCGACGCGGCGTCGACGGCCGGCCGATCGGTCAGTAGTTCACGGGTTGTCCGAGCGGCAGTGTCGATCCGAACAGCCTGGTCGCCGTCGAGACGCCACCAGCTGTCCTCGGTTCGAATGATGTTGACTGACATACTTCTCGATCCCCCTACAGAGTCTTCGGTGTGATGGTCTTCTTGTTGGCGACCACCGGCCGGCCCGGCCTGGTTCCTGCTTCGCGCTGCCGTAGTTCCTCGTGGGTCGCTCCGTTGCGTAGCCGGCTGAGGAGGTAGTCGGGGTCGATGTTGACTCCGATGGGGTTGCGCGCAAATTCCTCGGTGAAGAAGAAGGCCGCGGTGTTCTCCGCGTCGAAGTTCTCCACCTGGAACTCGAGCCGAACACCGTCGGGGTCCTCGTAATAGAGCGAGATCGTGGGTCCGTGGTTGATGGACCACACCGGAAGTATGCCCTGGCGCTTGAGTCGCACGTAGTTCTCCAGCAGTCGTTCGAGCGAGACGAAGGTCAGCGCGATGTGGTCGATGCCGTAGGCCTTGCGCCGCAGCTTGGCGAAGGGGAACAGGAACTTCACCGGCTTGGGCACGGCGATGATCGCGAGCCGATGCGACTCGTCGTCCCAGGTCAAGAACGTGATCTCGCCGTCCTGGTAGGCGATCTCAGCGCCGAACACCGTTCCGTACCAACGCACCATGTCGTCGGTGCGAGCGGATTTGACGACCCAGTGCGCGATGTAGTCGGGCGCGATCCGTGGCGTTGTGATCGTCGGTGCATCTTCCGTTGCGCTCATGAATCGACCTTTCGTCGTGATCGCGGATTGTGATCCAGATTAAGCACAGTTTGACTGTCAGTCAATAATTTGACTGGAAGTCAGTACAACCCGCCACACGCCACCCGTGTGTGGGGAACACAAGGGTGGGATCAGGCGGGTGGGATCAGGAGGTGAACACGCCCGACGAGCGTCAGCGCGGTGTCGCTGTCAGCTCCGTCGAATACTGCGGTGTGGATGCCGCGCATAGCCCCGGTGAGTAGTCGGGCTGCGGCGCACAGGTCGGTGGCGTCGTCGATCTGTCCTGCTTCGGCGGCGGAGCGAAGCAATTCGGTGATGGCGGCAACGAAGCTGTCGTGCCAATGCTCGGCTGTCCCTTCTGATTTCGGGACTCCGAGATTGCGGAACAGCACGTGTGTGCGTGGTGTGTCGTAGATGCTCTCCGCGGCGATCCGAAGAAATGTTTGCAGGTGCTCCAGCGGGGTCTCCGGCCAGGTGGCGTCCGTCGATCGCTCGTGGATGCGTTCGATCAACACGGTGGCGGCGTCGTTCACCGCAGCCTGGAAGAGTTCACGCTTGGTCGGGAAGTAGTGGAATGCTGTTCGTGATGCGAGACCGCATCGGGCAGCAACAGTTTCGATCGTGATGTCCGCGTAGTCGGCGTGTCTGAGCAATTCTTGCGTGGCCTCGACGAGTCGCGCCGGTGCCGGCCCGGGATCGTCTGTGGTCGAGGACCCTGCCCAGCGATACAGCGTGGTGATGTGGATGCCCAGCGATTCCGCGACGGCCGTTGGGCTTTCCGAGCCCCCGAACGCCCGCGCCACCGCTTCGCGGCGATCGGCGAGTGTGAACCGGGAGACTCTGGCCATGATCGTGACAGTCTAGTGGAGCATTCGCGCGAGGACCGGCAGTAGGACTCGTGCGGGGACGATACCTGCCGCCGTTGCTTGGATTGTGTTGAGGCGTCCCGAAATCACTTGTGGGCGAGATCTCTTGGCATCGAGGGCGTGCATGGCTGTCACGACGACGTCGGCGGGTGTCTGATAATTACCCGCGGCTGTGGCCGCGTCGCCGATGACGTCGAAGAATTCGGTGTGGGTGGGACCGGGGTTGAGTGCGAACACCCTGACTCCGTGTTGGGTTGATTCGTACCACAGCGACTGGCTGAAACTCAGCACGAACGCTTTGGCGGCCGCATACACAGCGAGAGTCGGAACAGGTTGGAACGCCGTCGTGCTGGCGACATTGACGATGGTGCCGGCTCGGCGGGAAATCATGTCGGGAAGGAATGCCGAGCAGATGTCCACCACGGCTCTGATGTCGACGGCGACGAGACGCTCGAAGTCGTCGGCGTGGCCGTCGGCGAACGGTCCTTGGACGGCAAATCCCGCGTTGTTGACGACGAGGTCGATGCGCTCGGGGACCATCTCACGTAACTTTCGACCGCTCGCCACCTCGGACAGGTCCCATGGCACCGTTCGGCAGCGCACACCGTGGGTCGATTCGAGTTCGCCTGCCAGTTCCGCCAGTCGGTCTTCTCGTCGTGCGACGAGGACCAGATCGGACCCACGGGCGGCCAGCGCTCGTGCGAACTCTGCACCGATTCCGGAACTCGCGCCCGTCACAAGTGAGCGGCCCGGCCGATAGCGAGAAGCGGTGCGGCTCATCGTTCGGAGTCCGCAGGTATGCGTCCGAGTTCCGCGCTGGAGCGTCGCGCGAACTCCTCGTACGGGGTGGGTGCGTGTCCGAGCAGAACAGGCAGCGTGGTCAGGTCTCCTGCCGGCAGGCCGTGCCCGTCGTAGTGGGTCATCATCGTTCGATAGGCCTCACGTGCGTCGTCCGGCCAGTTCTTCACGTCGCGAGGGTTCGACGCGGCCTGTGCACCGCGAACGAGGTGCCCGATCGAGTTCAGTTTCGTCGATCGCACAGCATGTCCGACGACCGAGGCGAGCGAAGGGAGCACGTGCAGTGAGTTCGTCAGGGACGACGGTGAGATCCGAATGGCGGTGACAGGATGGCCCAACACGCGTGACCAGATCTGTGCCATCTCGTGACGGGTGAGTTCGACCGCCGACAGGTCGTAGGTGCGACCGGTGTGCGGTGACGGTTCGATCAGCACGTTCGCCGCGGCCTCGGCGACGTCGGCAAGATCGACGACGCCCATGACGCTGTCCGGCGAGACCGGGTACGGCATGACTCCGGCCTGCAGAAATTCCCACACTTCGAGGTAGTTCTGCATGTAGTGCGACGGCCTGAGCACTGTGGTGGGGATTCCGCTGTCACGCAACAGCCCCTCGGCGATGTCTTTCTGACGATGGTGCGTCAGCTGATGCAGGTTCGGATGGATGACGGAGTGAAACACGATGTGCTGCAGTCCCTTTGCCGGGCCGGATGCGATCAGATGTTCGATGATCGGTCTTTCGTCTATGACCTGGGTCGGTGCCGCGTGATAGAGCACGTCGGCCCCGGCCAGGGCGGTATCGAGCGTTGTGGGCGAACGTAGATCGCCCACCACGACCTCGGTTGCTCCGTCTCGGCGAGTGGTCATGGCCTGGCTCTCGTTCTTCACGACCGCGCGAACGGGCACGTTCTGGGTGGCCAGTTGTCGAACGAGCAGTCGTCCGACTCCGCCCGCAGCGCTGGTGACAGTGATCATCGGACCTCCTTGGCGAGTGAGCACGGCTGGCACCGGCTCATTTGCGAATATTGCATATCAACTGCACATAACGCAAGGGATGGAAGAAAGGCAGGACTCGATCTGCATTACTCTCGAACGGTGCCTTCGAATGACGTCGACGATGCAGAGCAGTCACGCCGCGCTCGCCCACGTCGTGATCGACGTCAGGCGCTGATCGACGCCGCGATCGAGTTGATCGCCGAAGGTGCCAGTGCAGACATCAGCGCGGCGGCGATCTCGCGCAGAGCCGGTGTGGCACACGGGTTGCTCTTCTACTACTTCACCGACAAGCAGGGTCTGGTGGAGGCCGCTCTGGCCGACGTCCTCGGCAAGTTGTCCGATGCGCAGGACCCGCAGCCCCAGGAGCAGACCGTCCGGACGCGGCTCGAGGGTTTCGTCCGACGACACATCGAATTCTTGCGGGATCACCGTGCGCTCTATGTGCGGGTGGTGCGCGAGGAGGAATTCGGCCAGGCCGGTGTCGAGAGCGCACTCCGACAGGCTCGCGCCGAGGGAGAGCGGCAGGTTGCAGCCCTGGCCGAGCTCCAGGATCCGTTGCCGCCGCTGGTCGGTGCTGCGATTTCCGGGTGGACCGGATTTCTCGACCGAACAGCTGACGCTTTCTTCGACAACCCGGACGTCGACCTGGACGAATTGGTTGCGTTGATCGTCGACGCGTTCGAGGTGGTCACCGATTCTGCGACTCGACGAAGCAAACCACCTCGGTGATCAGGACGACCAGAAACCGTGGCCGCGGACCTGCGAAACTGCGCAGAATGCTCAAACTGACCGCCCTCTATTGCGCAGTCGGTCAGGCTCTGATCGACTGACGCCGGTTGCATCACCGACGCGACTGATTCGGCGCTTCGTAATCCGAACGCTTGCCTCAGGGAAGGACGGGACCCCATCCGGTCCCGTCTCTCTCATTCGATGCAATCTTTCGTCGCCTATTTCAGGAGTGTCCGCCATGACTAGCCTCAGTCCGACCACCGGCGATTCGACCGACGGGGATTCGGCCGGCGGTGGGCGCGAGACGCTGCACGACGTTTCCGAGCGGGTGCTGTGGCTGTCGACATCGATGATCCACCACGCCAACCGAATCCGGCCCAATCCGACGGGGCTCAAGGTGGGCGGTCACCAGGCTTCGTGCGCGTCGCTGGTCACCATCATGACCTCGCTGTGGTTCGAGCAGCTCCGCGCAGGCGATCGGGTGTCGGTCAAGCCGCACGCCTCGCCGGTGCTGCACGCCATCAACTACCTTCTCGGTGAGTTGGACGAGAAATACCTGACCACGCTGCGTTCCTACGGCGGTCTGCAGTCCTACCCCTCGCGCGCGAAGGATCCCGATACCGTCGACTACTCGACCGGGTCGGTGGGTATCGGTGCGACGGCTCCCATTTGGGGTGCGATGTCGCGTCGTTTCGTCGAGTCGGCCTTCGGCGAAGCGTCCAGCGTGACGCGTCCGTTCCAGGGACGGCAGTACTCCCTCGTCGGAGATGCCGAGCTCGACGAGGGGGCCGTCTGGGAGGCCGTCATCGACCCCGGCATCGGTGAGCTGGGCGAGATCGTTTGGATCGTCGACCTCAATCGTCAGTCGCTCGACCGAGTGGTGCCGAACATCGCCGCTCGTCGCCTCGAGAAGATGTTCGACGCCGCAGGATGGCAGGTCATCACCGTCAGGTTCGGGCGGTTGCTCGAGAATCTCTTCGCCCGCACCGGCGGGGACGCTCTACGTCGACGCATCCTCGACATGCCCAATCCCGAGTACCAGCGGTTGTTGCGTTGCTCGGCGTCCGAGTTGCGAGATCGGCTGCCCGGCAACGGGTCCGATGCCGCGGCGATCACCGATCTCATCGGCGACCTCGACGACGTGATGCTCACCGAGTCGATTCGCAATCTCGGTGGCCACGATCTCGACGCGCTGCGCGAGGCCTACGCGCAGATCGACGACACCCGTCCCACGGTCATCATCGCCTACACCGTCAAAGGCTTCGGGCTTCCCACTCAGGGACATCCCCAGAACCATTCCTCTCTGTTGACGATCGATGAATATGCTTCACTCGCAGAGACTCTCGGCACGGATGCCGGTTCGCCCTGGGGCCGCTTCGACGACGCCGGTGCCGCCGGGCGTTTGTGCACCGAGGTCGCGGAACGTCTGCGCCGCGAGCCGGTCTCCATCAGCCGGCCGCCCGCAGTTCCCACCGACATCGGCCGTACTCCCAAGGGCACGGCAACGACGCAGGCCGCGCTCGGCCGCACCCTGATCGACCTCACGCGTGAGGCACCCGATGCGGCTCGACGCGTCGTCACGGTCAGCCCCGATGTCAGTTCGACCACCAACCTCGGTGGCTGGGTCAACAAGGTCGGTGTCTGGTCCTCGGCCGAACGCCACGATTGGTTCGGCGACGACGCCGAGACGATCATGCATTGGCGCGAGGGACCCGCCGGTCAACACATGGAACTCGGTATCGCAGAGACCAATTTGGTCGGTCTGATGGGCGAACTGGGCGCGACGTGGAGCCGGTGGGGTGAGCCGTTGTTCCCGATCGGGGTGATGTACGACCCGTTCGTCGAACGTGCCCTCGAACCGTGGTCGTACGGCATCTACGCCGGCGGCCAATCCATCCTCGTCGGCACACCGTCCGGGGTGAGCCTGGCCGCGGAAGGTGGTGCGCACCAATCGATCAAGACTCCGTCGATCGGTCTGGAGCAGCCGGGGTGCATCTCCTACGAACCCGCCTTTGCTATCGACGTGGAGTGGACATTGCTCGCCAGTATCGCCAAGCTGGGCCGCCCTGACGGCACGTCGGCGTACCTGCGACTGTCGACCCGGCCGGTCGATCAGACGTTGGCCGACGTGCCCAGCGATCCGGCGGCCCGCGAACGCAGGCGCAAGCAGGTGGTGGCCGGTGGCTACCCCCTCGTTCGACGCGACGGTGCCTCCGTCACGATCGCGGCGATGGGTGCTCTCATGCCCGAAGCCCTGAATGCCGCAGCACGTTTGGAGCAGATAGGAATTCCGGCGGACGTATTGTGCATCACGAGCCCCGGCCAGCTCTATCGTGCCGTCCAAGCGCGGCAGGGGCATGGCGACGCCGAATCGTGGATCCTCGATCAGCTCCTGCCGGCCGATCGGGCGACGCCGATGGTGACGGTGCTCGACGGCCATCCGCACACACTGGCGTTCCTGGCCAATGTGAACCGCGTGGCGTCGACGTCGTTGGGCGTCAGCAACTTCGGTCAGGTGGGATCTCTGGACGAGGTGTACAAGCATCATCACATCGATACCGATTCGATCGTCGGAGCGGCCTTGGATGTCACCGGTAAGTGATCAACCCGGCCCCTCCCATCCGCAGGCTTCGCAGAAGGCGTATATGCGGCTCCTGGTGGTTCCCCGGTGCGGTGAATCGACGACGTTCTCGCCCAGAGTGATTTGTCCGCAGACTGGGCACACGCCCCGGTATTCGAGATTGAAGCTGTAGGTGAGCACTCGGACTCGATCCTGTACGTCGAATGCCGCAGCCAGGCGTTTCCCGGCGGAGCAGCATGTGTCCTCGGCGCGAAGGTCGGCCGAGGTTCGAGTCGCTGGTTGCCCACGGTGTGACCGAAGGGCCAGCCGTCTACTGCCGCTGCGTCGTGAGCGACCCTATCCGTCATCAGCGACAGTAGACCCCGGGCCCCGGTAGCGTCGAGGGCAGACGCCGGACCGATTCCGACCGACTAGGCGGACGGCTGGGCCGTGGGGTCGATAGCTGCGTGCACTCCGCCGCTGTAGGACGTCGGAAGCGCTCGGCTACAGAGTGTTTCGGCTTCGTCGGCGGAGATTCCGAGTGCCCGGAGGACCCGTCGCGTCGTGTCGTCCACGGTGGCCGTCTCGTCCCGCTCGGGTTGAGCGAGCAGTAGGCGCCCTAGTGACAGCAGGGATCCGGCCACGATTGCGAGTGCCACATCTGCGTCGTCCACATCGAATCGTCCTTCGGCTGCCGCTGACTCGATGTCGCGGCGTGATCGCGGTGCCAGGCCCCCCGCTGCCGCGAAGGCTGCGGCCTCGGAGTTCAGCAGGACGCGACTGAGTTCAGGCTCGAGGCGGAAGAGGCGTCCGGACAACCGAAACGACTGGGTGAATTTCTCGACCGGGTCGTCCAGGCCGACGGTGAGCGAGTCGAGGTAGTCGCCGGCCGATTCGAGAGCCGAATCGATGGCCGCCTGCCACAGTTCTTCCTTGGTCTCGAAGTAGTTGTAGAAGGATCCGTTGCTCACGTCGGCGGCTTGCGTGATCTCCAGAACTGGTGCGTTGGTGTTACCGCTGGCCAGGAACCCTTGCGCGGCCTTGACAAGGGCGGCTCTGGTGCGTGCCTTACGGCGCTCCACACGGTTGCCTTCGGCCACGGTCTGCTCCTGCTCGATGAGTTCGTGAGGTCAGCCTATCGCGAACCGATGATGACGAATTCGTCAAAAAACTTGACTGGCGAACGCTTCATGGGTGACGATATCGTCATTAATCGAGTGGGCGAGCAACGCCGTACCCCTCCACAGCGGCACCGAAGGACCTCATGACAACGAACGCGACCATCCCGCAGTACCGCACCGACATCTACTCCACCGATGCGATCCTCGATCCGTATCGGCACTACGCGAGGCTGCGCGCGCTCGGACCGGTGGTGTGGCTACCACGGCAGCAGGTGTTCGCCATCTCGCGCTACGCGGAGTGCAAGGCAGTACTGCTCGACGACGACACCTTCATCTCGGGCGACGGTGTCGCGCTCAATCCCGTCGCCAATCGGTTGGGTCGCGGGACGACGCTCAACAGCGACGGCGACGAGCACGCAACCAAGCGCTCGGTGTTGGCGCATCGGCTGACTCCGAAGGCCGTGCGAAAGATGAAGGCCGCAGTGGAGGCGAAGGCGGAAAGCATCGTCGACGCGGCCCTGTGCAAACAGTCGGTCGACGGTGTCGACGATCTCGCGACGGCGCTACCGATGTCGATCGTCCCGGATCTGGTCGGGTGGCCGGAGGAGGGCCGCGAGGATCTGCTTCGTTGGGCGGGAGCGACATTCGATTCTCTCGGTCCCATCAATCGGCACTCGATCACGGCCACGAAGGGGGCCGCGGAGATGCTGGCCTTCTCCCGGCGGGTGGTACGAGAACGTTCGGTCGTTCCGGGGAGCATGGGCGACGACGTCCTCAGAGCCGCCGACGATAACAAGATCACGAAGTCCGCGTGCCCTGCGCTCATGGTCGACTATCTCGGACCCTCTCTCGACACCACCATCGGAGCGATCTCCGGTGCCCTGAATCTGTTTGCGCGACACCCCGATCAATGGCAGGCGATTCGGCAGAACCCGGACCTGATCCCCAATGCCGTCAACGAAGTCGTTCGATACGAGTCGCCGATCAGGGCGTTCTCGCGTCGAGCCGTGCGCGACGTCGAGCTCGACGGATCACGCGTCCCGAAAGGCGCTCGCGTGTTGGTGGTTTACGCATCGGCGAATCGTGATGAGCGCGAGTGGGATCGTCCCGACGACTTCGACATCACCCGTGATGCTGCGCGCCAACTCGGCTTCGGGTCCGGCGTGCACGGATGTGCCGGTCAGGGTCTCGCGCGCCTGGAAGCGCAGACCATGCTGCGAGTACTCGCGCGGCGAGTCGACCGAATCGTCGCGACCGGAGCGCCGAAACGAGCCGTCAACAACGTCATTCATCGATACGAAAAGTTGCCACTGGAATTGGTGGCGGCAGAAGGGACACAGCAATGAGAGTCGACGTCGACTGGGATCGGTGCGAGGGCCATGGCATCTGTGCCGAGCAGGCACCCAAGGTGTTCAGCCTCGATGACGAGGGCGAGCTGCATTATGCGTTCGACGACAACGACATTCCCGACGACCTGGCGGCCTCGGCTCGGTCTGCGATCGGTGTGTGTCCGGTCGCGGCACTGCGGGAACAGGCGTGAGCTCGTCGGGCCGAAGGATCGTCATCGTCGGAGACTCGATAGCCGGGTGCACTGCCGCCCGTGAACTACGTGCCCGCGGTCACGACGGACCGCTCACCATGATCGGTGCCGACGTGGACGGTTGCTACGCACGGCCGCCGTTGTCCAAGCACGTTCTCAAAGGTGAAGCGGCCGAGGCAGAAACGTGGGATCTGTCGGATCTCGACATCACCATGATCGCGGATCGTGCGGTGTCGGTGGATACCGAGGCGCGCACCGTCGCCATCGCTGCCGGTACCGACGTCCCCTACGACTCGTTGATCGCGGCCACCGGAGCGGCCGCACGTCGCATCGCCGCGCCGGATCAAGTAGGCGAGACGGTGTTGCGGGCGTTCGACGATGTTCGTGCTCTGCGCCCGAAGCTGGACGCTGCGCGTACAGCCATCGTCGTCGGTGCAGGCTTCCTCGGAATGGAGGTCGCCAGCGCCTGCGTTGCTCGCGGCATCGCCGTCACCGTCGTCGATGTGGATCCACCGTTGAAGCGGCTGCTGGGTACCTACCTGTCCGACGCGATAGCCGCCCGGGCCGAGGCCGCGTCGGTCCAGTTTCTTCGAGCGGAGAGTCCGGTTCTGTTGGCGGGCAACCCCGTCACCGGAATCGAGCTCGCAGACCGAACGCTGACTGCCGATCTGGTGGTCACCTGTGCCGGCGATGTGCCGGAGACGGAATGGCTGGACGGCACCGGCGTCGCGGATGCTCGCGGGGTTGCCATCGACGAGCGCTGCGCCACAGCACTTCCCGACGTGTTCGCTGCAGGCGACGTCGCTTACTCACGCAGCGGCTCCGGTCGAGCCCCGTTCTGGTCCAATGCCGTCGCGCAGGGCAAAGTTGCCGCTGCGTCCGCGCTCGGCCTCGAACCCACGTGTGACCCCACCGACGACTATTTCTGGACCGAGATTCTGGGACTGTCCATCAAAGTTGTCGGTCCACTCCCACTGCAGGGCGAACCGACCGTCGAAGGTTCGGTCGACGACGGATCGGCTCTGCTGCAGTGGAACCACGAGGACGGCCGCACAACGATCGTCGCCTATGGCATCAAGAAGGCGGTCGGGTTGCTCCGACGGCTTGCCCGCGACTCCGCAATCCCCACTACGTAAGGAATCGATTCATGGCATTCGGCGCATCTTCCGGTCTGGTTCGGCGTCTCCCGGAGGCAGTCGGACTCGCTCGCGCGGCGATCGGTATTGCCCACATGGTTGCCCCCACCCGCGCCAACGAACTCCTCGCCGGACCCGACGCGGCGGTGGCAACCACCCGAGCTGCGGCCCGCACCTTCGGAATTCGTGAGATCTACATCGGCGGCGGACTCTTCGCCGCAACTCGATATGCCCCGAAGGCAGTGCACACACTGCTGCGCGCGGGCGTGGCTGTCGACGTCTGGGATACCGCGGCGTTCGCGCTCACCGCTCACCTGCCACAACGTACGAGAACAGCCGGATGCGCAATCGCAGGAGGCTTCGTGATCGCCGGTGCGCTCGCAGATCTGCAACTGGACCGGTAGCCGACGATGGACAACATCGCGCGTGCCCTGCGAGCCGGCAGCCCAGGTGTTTCCGGGTGGCGATGTCGATGCGCTCGAGGCCTGGAAGCACCGCAACGAGATCCTCTTCGGCGGGCACCGGGTACGCCCGGTTGGCGATGGAGGCGGAGGTGCCGATCGTCCACGTGGTCACGGCCGGTGCCGGAGAGTCGCCGCTCGTGCTCGGGAGCGGCAAGAGATTGGCGCAGGCACTGAGGTTGGACAAGGCGCTGAGGCTCAAGACACTGCCGCTGTCCGTGTCCATTCCCTGGGGCGTCAATCTCGGTATGGTCGGCCTGCTTCCGTACCCGCCGTTGCCCACCAAGCTCCAGACGTCGGTGCTAGCTGCCATGCGGCCCGATGCCGACGAGACGGCAGAGCAGTTCGCGGGGCGGGTTCATTCGGCGATGCAAGCCGAGCTCGACGATCCGACGAAGAATCGACGGCCCATCATCGGATGACCGCCCCGGTCGCACTGGGTGAACGTGCGACGAGGGGAGGAAAGGCCGTAGGGTTGGCGTTGCGCCGTCGACTCGGTGCCAACAATGGTTCAGCGAAGCCGAACCGACCTGCGTTATTCAAGGTCGAGAAGGTCGAGTCTCATGACCGACACACCTATCCACGACGCACTGCAGAAGTTTCTCGACGTCGATACCCGTGACGGGGATCGGCACGCCGAGGCCAAGGTGAAGGCATCGCCTGCGAAGGTGCCGGTGCATGCACCATCACGGCACCGTCGGGCCTGACGGCATGGCTACGGCACGAGAGAAGCAAGACGCGGCACTCGAGATCTACCGGCAGGCGAAGGACCGCGAGCACGGTCTCGCCGATGTGCGGGGGCAGTCCGACACCGATGTACCGCTGGTCGTCGATCTGGACGATGTCGAAATGCGTTCCGCCATCGAAGCGGACGTGTCGGCACAGGAGGCGCTCAGTGCCGCGTTACGAGCCGTGGACGACTGACGTCCCCGCGAGAGTCATAATCGGACCATGCGGTCGAAACGCAAGATCCTGGACGCGACGCTCGGGCTGATCGCCGAGTCCGGCTTCGAGGACGTCACCATCGCGGCGGTGGCACGGGCTGCAGGCGTGACGAGGCAGACGGTGTATTCGATTTTCACCACCCGTGAGGACATGATCTCCGAGGCGATGGTGGGTCTGGTCGTCGATGTCTTGGGTGCCATCAGGGAGAAGGCCGATCAGGCCGAAACTCCGGCCGAGTTCGTCGTCGAGACCGTTGTGGCTGCACGTGATCTCATTCGCCGAGAACCGGTGCTCAACTCGTTGTTGCGTTCGGGCAATGCGAATCCGTTGTTCGATCCGGACATGATGGATCGAGCAGCACCGGTGGTGCGTCAGTTCCTCGACGGCTACATCGAACGCAATCCCGAATTCGATTCGACGAAGTTCGACGGGGTCGAGGCCATGTTCGCGCGCAACGCACTGTCGGTCATTCTGTTCGACGACCCGACTGTTCACGACGACGACGGTCTACGGGCGTACCTCCGACGGTGGTTGGTGCCGCTTCTATCCTTGGACTGACTCTGTAAAACTTGACACTTCGATCCCCTTCTGTCTAGTTTTGCTTCGCGCGTACACGTGACACAGGTCTCGGGGGCGCTGCAGCACCTTTGGGGGGTATGTGTCGAACTTGAATCGCCGATCGTTTCTCGGTGCAAGCGCTGTTGCAGGCTTGGCCGCTCTGTCGGGCACCGGGGTGGCGCGAGCGGACGGTGGACGACGCGTCCAGATCCCGCTGACCCGCGAGGACCATCGCGTCGTGATAATCGGATCGGGGTTCGGCGGTGGCGTCAGCGCATTGCGCCTGGCCGAAGCAGGGGTGCCGGTTCTGGTACTCGAGCGCGGAAGGCGTTGGAACACAGGGCCGAATGCAGACACGTTCCCCAACGCCACGTCGCCGGACAAGCGCATGCTCTGGCACGGCTCCAGTCCCAACCTGTTCGGCAAACCGGTTCCTTTCGACCCCTATGTCGGCCTGCTGGAGGCCGTTTCCGGGGACAACATGACCGCGTTGTGTGCAGCCGGTGTGGGTGGCGGATCCCTGGTCTATCAGGGAATGACGCTGCAGCCGTCGCAGCCGGTGTTCGAGGAGCACTTTCCGGTCGGGCTCGACTGGCCGACTCTGGACCGCGTGCACTACCCACGTGTGGCGCGGATGTTGCAGCTCGAACAGGCCCCCGACGAGTTGATCGATACGCCCACTTACCAAGCAGCCCGAGTGTTCGCGGCCAATGCGCGGCGAGCGGGCCTGCCGGTATCTAAGATCCCGATGCCGATCGACTGGGACTTCGCTCTCGACGAGACGCGCGGAGTGATGAAGCCGTCGTACACCGACGGCTCCGGGGCGTTCGGAGTCAACAACGGCGGCAAGCATTCTGTCGACGTCACCTACATCGCAGCCGCCGAGGCGACTGGTCTGGCTACCGTGGCAACTCAGCACGATGTCACCCACATCGAACGCGCCGTAGACGGTCGCTGGACGGTCCACGTCGACCGAATCGACTCCGACGGAACGGTTCTGGAGAACAAGATCCTCACCACCGGCACCCTCATCATGGCCGCCGGAAGCCTCAACACCACCAAGCTGCTCGTCCGCGCCGGAGCCACCGGTGCCATTCCCGATCTGCCGGACGAGCTCGGGCAGGGCTGGGGTACCAATGCCGATCGCATCTACGTGTGGTCGAGCATCGAGCAGCAATTCGGCGTGCCCCAAGGGGGCCCGGTGGTGTTCGGCAGCCTCAACTGGGACGACCCGAACACCGCACACACCGTCATCCAGGCATCCATACCACCGTTGTCGTTCGACGCTCACAGCACCATGTTGGTGGGGTACGGAGTCAGCCGCGGACGCGGTCACTTCGGCTACGACTCCGCGTCGGACCAGGCCAGATTGTACTGGCCGGCCAACGGCGACAGCGTTATTCAGGACGGCTCCATCGATCCGACGGTTCGTCGCATCGCCGGTTCGGGCAGCCTTATCACCGATACCAATGCCTTGTTCCCGTCCACGTGGCATGCGTTGGGTGGGGCGAACATGGGCTCGGTGTGTGACCTCGACGGACGCGTCCACGGTCAGCGAGGTCTGTACGTCCTCGACGGGGCACTCATGCCCGGCACCACTGCAGCGTGCAACCCATCCATGACAATCGCCGCACTGGCCGAACGTGCGCTGGACAACATCGTTGCCGACGATGTCGGCTCCTATATCTGACCCCCTCCGCAGAAAGAGATCGATGCATCTGTACCGCAACATGATCGGCGGCATCGTCGTCGCTGTGCTCGTGTCCTCGGCGTCCGTGCTCGGAGCCTCGGCAGCGCACGCCGATGCCGTGGACGACTTCTACGTGCCCCCGGCTCAGGTGGTCGACGACCCAGGTGCCGTGTTGCGAACGCAGCCGATGTCGTTGTTCGCTGCGCTACCCGGAGCCGACGGGGGCTATCCCGTCCAGGCACAGCGGGTGCTGTATACGTCACGGACGCAGGACGATACGCCGGTGGGAGTGTCGGGCACGTTCATCGAGACCGAGGTGCCCTGGCGTGGAGCCGGCCCTCGGCCGACCGTCGTCGTCGCGCCGGGCACGGTGGGTCAGGCCGATCAGTGCGCACCCTCGCGTGCGTTCCCGACGTCGATCAACGCTGTGACGCAACCACTGTCGATCTCGTTCAACCAAGAGCTGCTGTCGTCGACACTCTGGGGATCGATGGGTGCGAACGTCTTCGTCACCGACTACATCGGTTTGGGAACACCGGGTGTGCACACCTACGTCAACCGGGTGGAGCAGGCTCATGCGGTTCTCGACGGCGCTCGTGCAGCGAACGAGCTCACCGGTGACGCCGACGCGCCGGTCGGTATCTGGGGCTATTCCCAGGGCGGGGGAGCGGCGGCCGCGGCGGCCGAACTCGCCTCGGAATACGCGCCGGAGCTGAATCTGAAGGGCACCTGGGCCGGAGCGCCCACTGCGGACCTGCTCGAAGTGTTGAAGACGGTCGACGGGACGCTCATCGGAGGAGTGATCGGCTACGCGCTCAACGGCTTCGTCGAGCGAGATCCGAGCATGCTGCCCCTCGTCGACGAACGACTCACCGATCACGGCAAGGCTGTGCTGAACGATCTGTCGACGCAGTGCATCGGCGACACGATCCTGAAATACCCGTTCCTACGCACCGATTCGTTGACTACGGACGGCAAGTCGATGCTCGAGAATCTGCGCACCATTCCGCAGGCGGGGGCCATCCTCGAGGCTCAGCGGATCGGTCGCAGTACCCCGAACGCACCGGTGATGATCACCAGCGGACTCAACGACGACACGGTTCCGTACGGTCAGGCCCGGCAGTTGGCCCAGGATTGGTGTGGGCGAGGTGCCTCGGTCGAGTTCCGGACGAATCCGTTGCCGCCGATCCTGCAGGGTGCGGTGTTGCCCAACCATTTCGGGCCGCAATTGATCGACGGGTACGGCGGCGAAGCTGCGTCGTTTCTGATGGACCGGTTCGCAGACGCTCCGATGGCACCATGCTCCGTCGACTGAGTGACCGCAGGCGCTGGCGGATGGTACGGAGATTCGTACTCCGAAATCGCTGCCCAGCAGCAATGACCGCCCCGCAACGGGCCGCAGACTACGTCGCGATAGCCGACGCGTTCGGAGTTTTCTGGTCTGGCGACGATCAGCGAAATCGTTCGCTGCTCAGTAGTTTCGAGGATCCGGATCCAGACGCAGTCCTCGACTCGATGCACCGGTTCGCGGCTCCGATTCGGCTTCACCCGGTGGTTCGGGTATGGAACCGTGCCGTCTACTAGGGCCGCCTCGACTCCGCTGCGCTCGACGCTGCTGCGGTCGAGGCGGCGGGTGGAGTCTGTCGTTGCCGGTGGTGGACCGGACATCGTCTTTCAGCCGATCGTCCGTGCACGCGATGGTGCGATCGAGGGATACGAGGCCTTGTCGCGCTTCCCGGCCGGCGGCGGTGACACCGAAGCGTGGTTCGCCGATGCAGCGCAGTGCGGCTTAGGGCCTGCTCTGGACAGGTCGGCGGCTGTGAAGGCCCTGGCAGAATCGGCTCGTCTGCCGGGTGAGTGCTTCGTTGCGGTCAATCTCTGTGCTGCAACGTTACTGGTGGATTCTGCTTTGGTGGACGTGCTGCTCGATCACGGTCGACGTCGACCACTGGTGGTCGAGATCACCGAGCATGCCGCCCTCGACGACGAGGCCGCGGTGGTGGCTGTTCTGGCGGAACTTCGACGCGGCGGGGTAACCGTGGCGGTCGACGATGTGGGGTCCGGCTACGCCGGTATGCGGCATCTCGTCGTGCTCGAGCCGCAGATCATCAAACTCGACGCGTTCGTTGTCCACGGCATGCGGGACAACCGAGCGAAGTCGGCCTTGGCCGAACTGGTACTCGAGTTCGCGCGAAAAACCGACGCGAGGTGCGTGTTGGAGGGCGTCGAGACCGACGAGGATCTCGAGGCGGCCACCGGAATCGGGGCGGATCTGCTGCAGGGCTACCGAATCGGTCGCCCTGCAGCGGTGGATCTGCTCGTCTGAGGCGGTGTTCAGTGGCTGCGGGCCGAGAAGCTCTCTCGTTTCGACGCCTCACGTGCCACTACTTCCTCGGCAGCGACGATGACGACGTCCACATCGGAGCTCTTCACGACGACCACGCCGTCGGCGTCGGCGACGATGACGTCACCGGGAGATACGACGACGCCTCCGAGCGCCACCGGCTCGTTGAGCCGGCCCGGCCCGTTCTTGTACGGTCCTGCCGGGGTGACACTGCGGGCGAACACGGGCAGGCCCAACTCGGCCAAGGCGTCGGCGTCGCGTACGGCACCGTCGATGACGAACCCCGCAATGCCCAGTGATTTGGCGCGGATCCCGATGAGATCGCCGATGAGGGCGCGGGTGTCGTCGCCCGAGCCGTTGACCACGATGACGTCACCGGGGCGGGCGTCGTCGAGAGCCTTGTGAATGTAGAGGTTGTCGCCTGACCGGGTCCAGACGGTGAAGGCCCGGCCGGTCACTGCTGCGCCGGCCCAAATCGGTCGGAGCCCGGCGATGATGCCGAAACGTTCCTGGGCATCGCCTACGTTGGCCGCGGGCACTCGAGAGAAGCGTTCGATCATGTCGTCGGATACGGCAGTGGCGGAATAGGTTTCGGTACTCATGAGATCAATGCCTTTCGGGTGACTTATTGCTGGTCGGCGAGCAGTTCGGCGATGATCGGCTCGATCTCGGTTTCACGCTGTTCCCACAGGGTTTCGACGTCGGCCCCGGAGACCCAATCGGGTTGTGTCGCTGCGCCGGTCAGCTTCTCTGCCACGGCCGGGTCGGCAAGCGCGGTCTCGAGGGCGTTCTGCAGCGTGGTCATCGTCGCGTCCGGGGTGCCTGCGGGGGCGCTGATGGCGAAGTTGTTGGTCATGAACGGGGCGTCGTATCCCTCGCTCGCCAACGTCGGGACGTCGGGGATGAGCTTGTTTCGCTCATCGGTGAGTACCGAGAGGATGTTGACCTCACCCGAGGCGAACTGGCCGTAGAAGCTGGACACTCCGCCGAGGGCGAAGTCGGTTTCGCCCGAGACCAGTGCCGAGATCTTGTCTGCACCGCTGTTGTAGTGAACGATGTTGAAGTCCAGGCCCAGAGTGTCTTCGAGGGTGCGCAGGTTGACGTGGTCGTCGCCCGCACGGGAATCGGTGCCCACCGTGATGGTGCCCGGGTTGGCCTTCACTGCATCGAACAGTTCGCCGATGTTCGCGTAGGGGCTGGACTTGTTGACCCCGATCACGATGTCGTTGGACGCGAACGACCCGATGGGCGAGAAGCTTTCACGATCGAAGCCGGCCTTCTTGCTCGGGTCCAGGTATCGCCCGAGGATCGACGGGATGTTGGTGAAGCCGATGGTCTCGCCGTCCGGCTCGGCGTTGGCCAGGTAGTTCAGTCCGACGACCTGGCTGCCGCCTTCTTTGTTGACCACTTTGACCGGGACTCCCAGTTCGGCTTCCATGGCCGGTGCCATGATGCGGGCCAGGATGTCGTTGCCTGCGCCTGCGGCGGACGGGACGACCCATTCGACAGTGGCACCGTCACGTGGGAACGGTGCTCCCGAATCGGTTGTGCCCCCGCTGCAACCGGCAATGAGTGCGGCGGTGGAGATGGCCGCGACGAGGATGGGCAGTTTTCTCATGAGACGGGCTCCTTGATGGGGTGGTTCGCGGTGGCGCGGCGGGAGAGGATGCGAGCCAGGACGGGGCGCAGCATTCCGAACAGAACGGCTGCGATGAAGACGAGCAGAAGAACCTTGTTGATGGGGCCTTCGACGAAGACTCCGTAGTCACCGCGGGACAGTGACAGTGAGCGTTGAAAGTTCTCTTCCAGCAGTGGTCCGAGGATCAGCGCGAGGACGAGGGGTGTGAGCGGAATCTTGGTGAGGTGGAACAGGTATCCGATGACGCCTGCACCGAGCATGATGAAGATGTCGAAGACGCTGCCGTTGATGCTGTAGACGCCCAGGAACATGAAGGCCAGGATCATCGCCATCAGGTAGTGGAACGGAATCTTCAGTACCGCGATCCACAGACGAACCAGTGGCACGTTGAGGATCAGCAGAATGATGTTGCCGACGAGGAAGCTGGCGATGATGGTCCAGGCGACCTCGGGGTTGTCGCGGAACAACAGTGGGCCGGGGATCAGACCGTTGATGGTGAAGGCGCTGGCCATGATGGCGACGGTGGCGGAGGTAGGGATACCGAGGGTGAACAGTGGAATCATCGACGACAGAGCGAGCGCGTTGTTGGCCGATTCCGGTCCGGCGACACCCTCGACGGCGCCCTTGCCGAATTGCCCAGGACGCTTGGTGAGCTTCTTCTCCATCGCGTAGGACGCCAATGAGGTTGCGGCACCCGGAGATCCGGGAAGCAGGCCCATGAAGAAGCCGATGACCGATCCGCGCATCGTCGGGCCTGCAGACCTGGTGATGTCGGTCTTGGTGGGCAGCAGCTTGCCGACGGCGAGTGGTCGTCGGCCGGCACCTCCCGCCGAGCGGGCCTGGATGAGGATTTCGGTGAGGCCGAAGCAGCCCATCACGACGGCCACGAGTGCGACGCCGTCGAACAGTTCCGGCATGCCGAACGTGAATCGCTGGACGCCTTGGCCGGAATCGATGCCCACCGACGCGATCGCCAGGCCGAGACCGACGCTGATCAGTGCCTTCGCGGGGTTGTTGCCCGAGAAGCTGGTGATCAGGGCCATGCCGAGCAGTGCGACCAGAAACAGTTCCGGAGCGCCGAATTCGAGTGCGAATCGGCTGAACGGGGCGACGACCACGAATCCGATGACGCCGACCAGTCCGCCGACGAACGACGCGAGTGCAGCGACGACGAGAGCGGGTCCGCCGCGTCCACTCTTGGCCATCTCGTAGCCGTCGAGCGTGGTGGCGATGGACGACGCCTCACCCGGAATGCGCAGCAGCACAGCGGTGACGGTGCCGCCGAACGCTGCGCCGTACAGGATGGCGGCGAGCATGATCAGCGCTGTGGTGGCGTCGAGTCCGAAGGTGATCGGGATCAGCAGTGATACCGCGGCGGCGGGGCCGAACCCGGGGAGAACACCGACGAGCATGCCGAGCACGCAGCCGAGGAGTGCGAACAGCAGATGCGTCGGAGTCAGGACGTTGACGAAGCCTGCCATCAGATCGGGAAAACCCATGACTCACAACCCCCAATCAGCGAGGAACGGAATGGAGGAAGCCGGCAGGGCCGTGCCGAGCCAGACGTCGAACACCAGCCGGGTGGCCAAGGTGGTGGCCACTGCGACGCCGACGGCGACCACCGGGGTGCGCTTGCCGACGAACGTCAACACGACGGCGAGCATCAGCGCCATGGACAGCGTGTAGCCGAGTGTGGGCAGCACCAGTGCGGCTCCGGCGATCGCGGCAACGACCACTCCGATTCTGATCCAACCTGCGCGGTCGGGCAGTTCGGCCTCGTCGGCGTCCTCCTCGTTGTCACTGGAGAGGAACGCGACGGCTGCGGAGGTAGCGGGCTCGAGTTCGGGATCCGGTTCGGGCGCGCTCGTCCGCGGTGCTCGGACGAGCTGGATTGCCCACATCGCACCGCCGAGGATCATGCCGAGGCCGCCCACCAAAGGCAGGAAGCCTGCCCCGACGCCGGGGTCGGCCGTGACGCCGTACCCGGTTGCCATGGTGACCGTCGCCAGGCCGACGACGAGGGTCGCGCCGAGCACGATCCATTCGATCGTGTGTTGTGTGCCGAGCAGTACCTTCACGGCCTGCCGCCTTTCTGACATATGTTCGGATGCGGCCTGAGAAGGTCGGCCGGATTGCTGTGCTGTGGATCACTTGCAATCTTGCACAGGTTTACAGGATTGTGGTTGAGTGTGTCAACAGACACAGTGGAAAGTGGAGGGTATGAGCTTCCGAACAGTGGTGGCGAGCAGCGGAAAGTCGCTGAGCGCGTCCGAAAAACGTGTCATTGCGGTGCTTCTCGGCGAGCCGGAGCCGTCGAGTCTGCGAGCGGCTCCAGTCGCGGCCCGCGCGCAAACTCACGAGTCGACCGTCGTGCGGTTGGCGCAGAAGCTCGGATACAGCGGCTTCCCGGACTTGCGCGCAGATCTCGAACGCGACAACCCCGAACCCGTGACCGCATCGGCTCTGATGCGCAGCGATACCGGTCACGAACTGGCTGTCTTCGCGCGCGACGAGGCCCGTGCACTGGAGCGGTTGTCGAGCTTCATCCCGCAGGAGCAGCTGGTGGACGTGGCGACCTCCATTCATCGGGCGCGGGTGGTCTACCTGTTCTCCAAGGCCGACGAACGCCCGGCCCTGGATATGCTGGCCCGTCGTCTCCGCCGACTCGGTCTTGTCGTCGTCGAGCTCGGTCTCGGGGGAAAGGACCTCGCCGAGCGGTTCGTCAGCTTCACCGAGGACTCCATCCTTATTGCATTTGCGCTGCGCGAGGCGCCGTCTCAGCTGCCTGCTCTGGTCCGTGAAGCGGAACGACGCGGCGGCACGTCGATTCTGATCAGCGATGCGCCGGGTTATCACTTCAGGCCCGCGCCGACGCATCTCCTCGTCGCGCAACGCGGAGACGATTCCGAGTACAACACTCTCATCATTCCCATTGCCATTGCTTACGCACTGCAGTTGGCAATCTTCCACCTCGATCCCGATCGGTACGGGGCGGTGCGCGACGACATCAACGACGTATCGAGGTTGGTCGGAGGAACCGACGAAATTCCCTTGCGCTGATGGCTTCTCGTGATTCCATTGCTCTGACCGTTCAGGCGACGACTGCGCAGGCCGGGTGGGTTGGGGTGCGGTTGATGATCGGTTATCGGGCGATCGCCGAGGGTGCCGACACTCGAACGCTTGCGGTGATCGCGGCACTGTTCGCTGCACCCGCAGTATTGGCGGCTCTGCCGATCGGACGCATCGCCGACAGGTTCGGCGGTCCGGTGGTGATCGTATCGGGAATCGTTCTGTGCTCGATCGCAACCGGTGTACTCGTTGGGTTTTCGGCAATGTGGGCGTTGCTCGCGTGTACGGCCGCGTTCGGTCTGGGCAATCTTCTGATCATGATCGGGCAGCAGGCGTTCGTCGCCCACGTCCACGTCGACGGCAAGAACGAAAGTGCCTTCGGCGCGATGACTGCCGCCGCGTCGATGGGGCAGTTGGTCGGGCCGCTCGCGGTGACGGCCGTCGCGTCGAGATTCGGCGGCGCGAGCGTCGAGAGTCCGAACACGACGGCAGGCATCCTCACTGCCGGTGCGTTCACCGCGGTAGCGCTCCCCACCGCACTGTTCTTGATGCTCGGCCGCAACCACATTCGCGCGCAGAAACCTGCCGAGGGCGAAGCGTCGGGGTTGAAATTGCTGAAGCTGCCGGGCATGTGGCAGTCGTTGACGGTCAGCGGCGCGGTACTGGTGACGGTCGATCTGCTTTATGCCTTCGTACCGGCGTGGGCCGTCGAGCGTGGGGTGTCGGTGACGACGGTGGGGTGGCTGCTGGCGTTGCGTGCCGGTGTGTCGGTGGTCAGCCGAGTAGGCCTCGGCAGGCTCGATGCGAAGTTCGGTCGCACTGTGCTGCTCAATGTTTCGCTGGCGGCGGGCGCGATCGCTCTCGCAGTGCTGCCGTTCGTGCAGGCAGTCGGAGCCATCGGAGTCATGATTGCACTCGGCATCGCGTTGGGTATTCCGCAGCCACTGACCATGTCGTGGGTGGTGTCGATCGTGCCGAAATCCACGCAGGGGGAGGCGTTGGGATTGCGGATGTCGGCCAACAGATCGGCCCAGATTCTCATCCCACTGACGGTCGGTGCCATCGCCGGGCCGTTCGGGGTGACGGGCATTCTGGTCGGTAATGCACTGGTGCTCGGGGGATCCATCGTCGCGGCCTCGCACCCGAGGAGTCGGCCGTGACTCAACCGGCGCGGGTCAGCATCTTCACGTGCGGGATCCCGGCTTCCAGGTAGTCCTCTCCCATCCGAACGAATCCGAAGCGCTCATACCACTTTTCGAGGTGCGCTTGTGCGGAGATTTCGACCAGCCCGGGGTACGCCTTCAGTGCCGCCTCGACGAGTTCGCCGGCATAGCCGCGGCCACGACCCTCGACCGCGGTCGCGACGCGGCCGATGTGGACCGTGTCCTCGACGAGGACGCGGAGGGTAGCCAATACCTCTCCGTGTTCGTCCTGTATCCAGAACAACTCCGTTGTCGCCAGTAGGTCTGCGCCGTCGAGTTCGACCTCATCGACGATCTTCTGCTCGTGCACGAACACTGCAACGCGAAGCGCCATGATGCGGTACAGCGTGCTCGGCTCGACGCCGGCAAGTGGAGCGTGGTGAAGGGAAGGCATGGGTCCGTTTCGTCAGCGTTGATCTCGATCGTCACGCCGCAAGCGGCACAACGGTTCCCGGTGCAGCGTCGTTGTATCGCGCCGCGATCTTGTTCAGTTCCAGCTGGTAGTAGAGGCTCTGCAAGCCGAACACGAAGGTGAGTAGAAGCCCGACGATCGAGCTACACGTCGGCTGGAGGCCGGCCGCGCGTTGGGCGTCGGCGATGCGGCTTCCGGTGTTGTAGTAGCTGATCAGGGGCGCGATGATCGTCCAGCCGAGCAGCAGTAGAACCAGCAGTGGCCCGGCGACGGGTGCGTTGACCTTCCGACGGTCGAAGTCGGCCATCTCGCGGTGAATGAGGTAGTACCAGACGAAGTGGTAGATGCCGAGAGTGATGAGCGGCAACAGGATCCAGACGACAACGGGGTTGCGCCGCTTCATCGCGCTTCCTTGGGTGATCGGACCGGTCATGATGCTCCCCAACCTTGTCGAACGGCCTGTTCATGGACCGGACAATTCTCGCACGTCGGTGGGCCGATGCACAGAATGCTCCACTCGACGGCCCGGCCACGCGGATCACCGGACCTGATCCGCGGAGTGGAGCAACTGTTGATCGAACCCGAGATCAGTAGCTAGCGAGAAGCTGGAACGGGAAGTCACGTTTCGGGGTTGTGTTCCTCCCGCAGTTTGCGGCCTTGCTCGACGGCCTGCGCATCCTTCTCGTCGTTCTTGTCCGACACGCGGGTGTCCCGGGGCGGCAGTTGCAGGCACTTCTCGGCGACGATGCCTGCCTGGAGTTGACGGCCGCGTTCGAGCTCGGAGTCCAGCGCGGCTCCGAACAGCAAGGCCAAGTTGGTGATCCAGACCCATAGCAGGAACACGATGGCTCCGGCGAGTTGTCGCTCTCGTACTCATCGCGCTCGCCGCCGTCATGCTGGCGCGCTGGGTCAGATCCGCAGGTGAATCCGCCTTACGGGGATCGTCGGGATCTGCCGCGGTGGGCGCGGGATCGGCAGCGTGCTCAGCCGCCAAGGGCGCATACCCGGGCAATTCAGATGAGAACAACGGTGTTCGGCGGAGGTCGGCCGTCGACGCACTTTTCGACCCCGTGCCAGGTGTAGATTCGCGCCATGGCATGTCGAATCAGTGAACTCGTACTCGATTGTCGCGATCCCGAGGCCTTGGCCATGTTCTGGTGTGAGGTGTTGGACTTCGTCGTATTGGACCGGGAGGACGACGGTTCCGTGGAGATCGGTGCGCGCGACGGGTTCGGAGGGTCGCAGCCGACCATCATCCTCAGTCGCAACGAGAACCCCGAAAAGGCGAAGCCTCGCTTGCACATCGACGTGAGCGCAACCGATCGGGATCAGGACGCCGAACTCGAACGACTTCTCACGCTCGGCGCACGACGAGTGGAGATCGGTCAGACCGGCCAGGAGTCGTGGCACGTGCTCGCCGATCCTGAAGGTAACGAATTCTGTTTGCTGCGAACACGACTCAGCCCTGTGTGAAGCCTCTTCAGGGTAGGCAGAGGGATCCGATATCGGCCACCACGGTGTTGTCGTGCGGATCTATCCATCGCGCGCCGTTCGAGTGGGCACAGGTTCACTTCACGCCCGAATCGAAGGCACTCCAGGTCACGTGCAACGGCGTCGAGCGCGCGTGTCCACGAGCCGCCAATCGGTGACCTAGCTTTCGGCTGCGGCCACCGATTGGGCGAACATCAGAAGAATGTCGCTCGGCCCGCGGAGGTAAGTGAGCTTGTAGACGCCCTCGTAATCGGCCACGCCTCGCAGGGGAAAGTAACCGTGGCGGGCTGCGATCGCCAGAGCGGCGTCGATGTCGTCGACCGAGAAGGCGATGCGGTGCATGCCGATCTCGTTGGGCAGCGTCGGCGTCGTCTCGATGGCATCGGGGTGGATGTACTCGAACAGCTCGATACGCCCGAGGCCGTCCGGGGTTTGCAGCACTGCGATCTTGGCGTGGTTGCCGTCGAGACCGACGGCGGTGTCTGCCCACTCACCGCTGACCGTGTCGCGGCCGAGGACCGTGAGGCCGAGTTCGGTGAAGAAGTCGATCGTGGCTTCGATGTCGCGGACGGCGATGCCGACGTTTTCGAGCTTGATGCTCATGCGCTGAGTCTCGCATACTGCTTTCTCGGATAGAACAAGACCGAGCGGCCTCGTTCTGGCAGGATCAACAGCTACGCCGGGGTGCGGCGGTCACGACCGAAGGACGACCAACACATGACGTCACCGTGAACAAGCTCTCGACGGTGGCGTTGCTGATCCTGTTGGGTGCAGCCGGGACGTTCAACGGAGTGTCGTTGACCTCGGATCCCACCGGGCGGTCATTGGGCTTGAACGTCGGGATGCTCCCGTCGTGGCATACCTGGGATTACCGCATATCCGGGTTGTTCGTGTTGTTCTTTCTCGGACTCGGACCGTTGATCTGCGTGGCCGCCGTGCTCGTCGACGCCTCCGAAGCTGCGGTGTATGTCGCGTGCGAAGGGCTGGTGACCATCGGCTGGATGGTGTGGCAGATCGTCGTACTCGACATCGATGCTCCCCGCGCTCAAGTCCCCCTCACCCTGTTGGGAGTCGCGTTGATCGTCCTCGCACTCGGCCAATTTCGTGCACGTGCCCGCGAACGCAGCCGACAATAGAGTCAGAGACCGACGGCGCCGAGCAGGGCTGCTCCAGGATCGACAACCGCAACGACGGCCGCGACGAACAGCAGCGCCATCGCTATCGTCATCACTGCACCCAGTGATCCGAGGATGACGAACATCCGACGGTGAGCACCGTCCGCCGAGCTGTAGCGTCGAAAGGTGATGACGGTTCCGGTGGCGACTACAGCGATCACCACAGCGGTAGCGACGATCACCGCCCAGTTGTAGTGCTCGACCTGGTTGAGCAGCTCGAGCAGAGGCGGCCTGGTGTCTCCGCTCTGCACACCGTTCTCGATCAGTGACTGTGCCGTCTGCCCGTCCGCATTGTCGGCGGAGAGCATCGGAAGCAGCGCGACTACGGGTGCGACCGTCGACTGGATGTTGAGCACAGCCACGAACACCGAAAACAACGACAGCACAGTCGTAGTGGCCGCAGCGACCACGTAACCTACGCCGGCAGTCAGCGATCGCCGCCACAGAGTCGCCGCGAGCAGACCCAGAACCACGGTCAGCAGCACCGAGATGACGATCTTGATCGCGTGCCACTCGAACCAGTAGTCCACCATCTCCGCCAAGCCGGGAGGGTATGTGCGGACGCCGCTGCCCCAGTATTCGACCAGGCCGCGGCCGAGCAGCTCACTCATGACTGATTGATCCTGAAACTGCGGATAGCGTCCGCGCAGCAACGCGGCTGGACCCAGAACGAACGCGGCCACCAACGCCGACCCGCCGCATGCCAATACAACGATCGGCCAGTGGTTTCGGGTGACGGACACACTCATCGGACGACTCACGGGAGAGAGTCAATCACCGGGTACTCGAGAGCGCATCCATCTGAAGTACTACATCGCGGACGAGCCGCACCAGACGCTCAGGAGTCGACGTCCGGTCGCTGGATGCGCCGGACCCTTGCAACAGTCACCCCAGCCAGGATCACCCCAGCAACAGTGAGGAAGTCGGATTCGGTCAACCCTCTGTCTGCGTCGACCACGTACAACACTGCGCCTTCGATGGGGGCGTTGAAGAAGAGCCACAGAATGGAGGCAACAACCAGCGATATTGCTGCGGGCCACGAAGGCTTGGCGAGACACCATGCGGCCGACGCGAACACTGCGTTCATCAGAACGAGGGCGTGGAAGGGATCGGTAGTCGGCACCGGTACATCATGACCGAATGTGCAAGTGAATACGCTGGCACCAACGAGAAGTTGCTTGTTCGGCGGGACTCTGAGGCTCTATCCGCGACGTCGGTCAGTGTTCTCTCACAACCCGAGCGTGTTTCGTGTTCGGGCTGTGCTGTGCACGGGTTCGGCTGTGCAACAGGAACATCGACTCGAGCAACCGGGGCTCTTATGGCCGGATCCGGTCGAAGCTAGCGGCACCGCGATAGCAGGCGTCAGTAGGTTCGAAGGCATCTTGTCGACGGCTGTGTTTCCAGGATTTGGTGCGGGAGCACAGCATGCATTCTGGAATTCCGGCGCAGGAGCGACGGTGAGGTTGACGGTGCCCGAGCCTGACGGCGGCGGGACGAACCCGTCCAACGGTCTGGTGCGGGCGGCACGAATTGCGTTGGCGATCACCAGAACTTCGGCGAGTTCGTGGACGAGGACCACGGTGGTGAGGCTCAAAATTCCGGTGGCAGCCAATGGCACGAGGATGCCGATGATGGCGATCGACAGGGCGATGTTCTGGACGATGATGGCGCGGGCACGCCGGGCGTGGGCCAGCACCTGGGGTAGGTGGCGCAGGTCCTCACCCATGAGGGCAACGTCGGCGGTCTCGATGGCGACATCGGTTCCCATCGCGCCCATGGCGATCCCGATATCTGCGGTCGCCAAGGCAGGAGCGTCGTTGATCCCGTCGCCCACCATGGCAATCTTCCTTCCGGCCGCAATGTCGGCCAGCAGGGAGGCTTTCTCCTCGGGCAGTAGGTCCGCGTGAACGGTAGTGATGCCTGCTTCCGCCGCCAAAGCCTGCGCGGTGAGCGCGTTGTCTCCGGTGAGCATCGCGGTGTCGATCCCGAGAGCAGTGAGTTGGCGGACGGCATCGGCGGACTCGGGCCGAAGCTCGTCGCGGACGGCGATCGCGGCAATCAGAAATCCTGCGCGTTCGACGAGAACGACTGTGGCACCGGCGCTTTGCAAGCGGTGTACGTCCTCCCGGAACATGTCGGTGTCGAACCAGCTCGGTTTTCCGAGCCTGATCGGGGTTCCGTCGAGGGTGCCGGTCACGCCGTGCCCGGGGATTGCGGTGACTTCGTCGGCTGCCGCAACGGTCGACACGGACGCGAGTATGGCGCTGGCCAGTGGGTGCTCACTGCGCGCTTCGAGAGCAGCTGCCGTGGCCAGCGCGTCTGCACGGTTGATGCCGTCTGCGGTGACGACGTCGACGACTTCCGGTCTTCCTGCGGTGAGGGTGCCGGTCTTGTCCAGCGCTACGACACGGATGAGGCCGAGTTCCTCAACGGCTGCGCCGCCTTTGATCAATGCCCCGTTGCGACTTGCTGCGCCGATTGCTGCAACCACCGACAAGGGAACGGAGATCGCCAGCGCGCACGGTGATGCCGCGACCAGGACCACCAGTGCTCGTTCGAGCCACAGCATCGGGTCGCCGAGCATCGCGCCCACGCCGGCGACGAGGACGGCGAGAACCATGATCGAGGGCACGAGGGGGCGTGCAATCCGGTCTGCGAGCCGCTGGCCGGACCCTTTGCGGTCCTGGGCTTGCTCGACGATGTGCACGATGCGAGCGAGTGAGCTCTCCGACGCCTTCGTGGTCACGGTGACGTCGATGGCCCCGCCGCCGTTGATGGCACCGGCAAACACGTCGTCGCCGACACCGGCTTCGATGGGGACGGATTCACCGGTGATCGCGGACAGGTCCAGGTTGGTCGATCCGCGGGTGATGGTTCCGTCTGTGGCAGCCCGCTCGCCGGGTCGCAGCACCATGGTGTCTCCGACGACGATGTCGTCGGGGGACAGCGTCGACTCGATTCCACTGCGTATGACCGACACCGTCGGCGGCACCAAGGACAGGAGGGCACGAAGCCCGCGGCGAGTCTTGGTGACCGCGTGTTCTTCGAGCCCTTCGGCGATGGAGAACAAGATGCCGAGCATCGCAGCTTCGGGGATTTGACCCAATGCGATGGCTCCGACCAATGCGATCGTCATCAGCGTGCCGACACCGATACGGCCGTGCCGAAGATTTCTCATCGTCGCAGGTACGAAGGTGATCGCGGCGAGCGCGGCGGCGGCCAGTCCGCCGAGGGTCGCTACCGTGTCGAGACCTGTTCGGCCGAGCGCCCACGACGCGATGAGGATGATCGAGGCTGCAGCGGCTAGTTGCAGTTCGCGTACCTGCCACAATCTCCGAGGCCTGTCGTCTATCGACGGCGGTGTAGGGGTCGGTCTGCAGCATGCGTCAGACATGATCGACACCAGCGGGGGTGGCGACCCTGGGCCTGGCCGAGGCGGTGGAAAGTGGCTCGGTCAGGACTGACAGCAGGTGCGCTCCGCGGTCGGTGAGCGAATACATGACGAGCTTCCCCTGCCGGGTCGAGGTCACGGTGTTCGCCGTTTTGAGCTTGCGGAGGTGGTGGGAAACCAGTTTCTGGCTCTGCCCCACGATCCATGCGATGTCGCAGCCGCACATCTGTCCGCCGGCGTTCAAGGCGAGGGCGATGGTCAGGCGGGTGGGGTCGCCGAATGCTCGTGCAGCGTCGGCGAGTGGTTCGACGTCGACGAGTGCGGGCAGGGCAGCGCGGACGTCTTCGGCGTGGGGGAGATCCATGCACAGCAGATCGCAGGAATCCAGTGGTTCGAAAGCCATGAAAACAATCTAACAACCATGCGATCGTGCGTAAGAGGCCGTGGTCGACCGTTGCGATGTTTGGGTCGCCGAACTATATTATCCGGGTCCTCAAAAATGTCGGTGGCGTTGGAGCGTGATGTTGATGTCTGTCCTGCTGCGCCGATCTTCTGGGTCCCCGTCGCGGTTGCGCTCGAGCGTCGTTCTGCTCGGTCCCGCTTTCGTCGCCGCGATCGCGTACGTCGACCCTGGAAATGTCGCCTCCAATGTCAGCGCCGGTGCGCAATTCGGATACCTTCTGGTGTGGGTGATCGTTGCAGCCAATGTGATGGCGGGTCTGGTTCAGTTTCTGTCTGCCAAGCTCGGCATCGTGACCGGGATGACGTTGCCCGAAGTTGTTCGTGACAGATCGAGCAGGCCTGTGCGACTTGCCTATTGGGGGCAGGCAGAGGTGGTCGCCATGGCGACCGACCTCGCCGAGGTCGTCGGCGGCGCGATTGCGTTGTATCTGTTGTTCGATCTGCCGCTTCTAATCGGCGGGTTGATCACCGGGACCGTGTCGATGCTGTTGCTGTTGGTGCAGGATCGGCGCGGTCAACGCCCGTTCGAGTTCGTGATCCTGGGCCTGCTCGGTGTCATCGCAGTCGGGTTCCTCGCCAGTGTCGTCGTCGAGCCGCCGTCCTTCAGCGCGGCCGCGGCGGGTTTGGTTCCGCGGTTCGACGGCGCGGAGAGCGTGCTGATCGCAGCCGCAATGCTCGGTGCGACGATCATGCCGCACGCGGTCTACCTGCATTCCGGCCTGGCTCGTGATCGACATGGGCATCCCGACGCAGGTCCGGTACGTCGGCGACTGTTGCGGATCACCCGGGTCGACGTCGGACTGGCGATGTTGTTGGCCGGTGCCGTGAACATGTCGATGTTGTTGCTGGCCGCCTCGACCCTCGGGGGCAAGGAGGGCGTGGATTCGATCGAGGGAGCTCACTCCGCGGTGGGCGAGACTCTGGGCCCGGTCGTCGCGCTGTTGTTCGCGTTGGGACTGCTCGCGTCCGGCTTGGCATCGACATCAGTAGGGGCGTACGCCGGCGCGATGATCATGGACGGTCTGCTGCGCAAACGCATCCCGATCGTGGTGCGGCGGCTTGTGACCCTGATTCCTGCACTCGGAATCCTCGCCGCGGGGGTCGACCCCAGCCGGGCCCTCGTCGTCTCGCAAGTCGTGCTGTCTTTCGGAATTCCATTCGCGCTGATTCCCCTGGTGCGGTTCACCTCCGATCGAACGCTGATGGGCGAGGACGTCAATCGCCGGGTGACCGCATACGCGGCCTGGTTCATCGCAGCAGTCATCGTCGCGCTCAATGTCGCACTGATCTATTTGACGGTGGCCTGATCTCCGGTTTCCACTCGACGCCACGAACCCGAGACTTCTACCCTCGAGTCCCGCGAGTGGAGCAAAAATTGCAGAGCTTACGACCCGGCCACCACATCGAATGCCGGCTTGTGGCTGAAGTCCGAGCGCAGTAGTCCGTAGTTCTGTTCCGAATCGGCTGGGTCGGTTCCCGAGTCACGCAGCGAGTGCACGAACACCGGTCCCACGTACGGCAGTGACGACGCCTTGTTCAGGCTCGAGCCGATGATCGCGGCCTGTGCATCCTCGGTGACGGCCATCGGGCCGTTGCCGGTGGGTGCGCCCAGTTCGGTGATCCAGATCTTCTTGCCGCCGTCGCCGTTGGCCGCCATGGCGCCGTAGGCCTGATCCACCTGGGCCCATTGGCCGTTGGGGTCGTTCTCGACGGTGAAGGGGAACGTATAGGGATGCAGCGCAACGGCATCCATGAACCCACCTGCTCCGGCGGCGTACATCTGCTGGAGGAAGGTCACCGGCGCAACGGTCCAGGCTCCGAAGTTCACGGTGGTGGCCAACCCGGCGCTGAGCACGGTGGCCCCGGCGTCGGCGTTGTGGATCGCGGGGTAGGCGGCGCGCAGCAGTCCGGTGTAGCGGGCGGCGTCGACGGGCGCGAAGAAGGTGGGGATGTTGGGCTCGTTCCACACCTCGTAGCTATCGACACGATCGCCGAGGTGCGCTGCTGCGGCACCGGCGAATGCACCGAAGGTGTTGGGGTCCAACGGAACTGCGCCCGGCAGCGGGGAGGCGACGCCACCCTGCGCCCAACCGGGGGTTCCGCCGAGTACGGCCAGTACCGAGTAGCCCTGCGCCGTCGCGGCATTGATCACGCGATCGGTGTTGCCCCAGTCGAACACTCCCGGGGCTGTCTCGATGGCCGCCCAGTTCACGACCACCCGCACCCACGAGGCACCGATCTCACGCCCGGCCCCGAGTTCGTTGTTCAGCGTGGCGTCGTCGAGCGTCAGGAACGGAGCGCCACCGGTGAATCCGAGCCCCGCAGCCGGTGCTGCATGCGCCACGGGTGACGAGAGACCGACGGCGATCGCGGCGGCTGCCGCAACGGTGAGCAGACGTGAGCGGAGGGTCATGGCGATCATCCTAGGGTGCGTGTCAGCGGAGCACCGATCAGTGACTCCACGGTGGAGTGGGGGATGCGATCGTGCCAACGTGCGGTGTTCAGTTCGTAGATGCGCTCGCCCGCCTTGACGGCTGCGGTGCGATCGAGCAGGTAGCGGCGGCATTCGGCGACGAACTGCTCTTTGTCGTCGAAGGTGGGCAGCTCGAAGATCGAGTCCAGGGATCCGACGGCCGCCGAGGTTCCGACGACGGGTAGGCCTTTGCTCGCGGCGTCGAGGATCTTGACGCGTACGCCGCCGCCGGTAGCGACGGGTGCGATCAGGGCGCGGCAGGTGCCGAGGAATTCCTGCAGGTCGTCGACGAAGCCGAGGTCGCGAACTCCGGCAGGATAGACGGGATCCTTGGCACCCGGGGCCTTCGCGCCGATGATGCACAGTTCGGCACCTTCGATGCCCGCAGAGATGGCCGGCCAGTACTCCAGAGCGATCTTGAAGGCCTCCTGGTTCGGCGGCCAGTCGCGGGTACCCATGAACACCAGACGTTGTGCGGTCTCGGCCAGATTCAGCTGCGGTGCGGGTTCGAGGGTGAGGTCGATCCAGCGGGCGTCACGTACACCTTTGTCTCGGTACATCTGTGCCTCGTCGGCGTCGTACGTCCCGACGGCATCCGCTGCGCGGGCGACGCGAATCTCGTCGCGCAGGATGCGCGGCGCCTCGATGCGGCCGATCAATCCGCGCGTCACCTTCCACACCTGCGATTCGGTGTTGACGGTGTTGATCGCGAACGGTGACCCCAGTTTGGCCGAGCGGAGGAACGATTCGGCCATGTAACTGTGTTCGGCCACATACACATCCGAGGTGGATGCGTCGATGGCATCACGGAAGGCGTCGACGTCGTAGCGCCCGTGTACCACCGAGCGGGTCGGCCGTAAGGACTTCGCCAGCAAACCGACATCGACCTTCGGCTTGGGAACGCGAACGACGTCGGGAACTACATCGGTCTCCTTGGACAGGCAGATCGAGCGCACCTCGAAGGCCTCGCGGGCCAGCTGCATCATCAAGCGAGACAATGCGATGTCGCCACCGTGTTCGGTGACGGGGTCCTTGGACAGCAGGAAGGTTGCGCGTCTCATTGCGTCACTTCTTCTTTCACCGGATCTCGGTACAGGGCGCGCATGAACCAGACGAGGAGCACGGCGTCGGTGATCACCGACGCCACGGCTGCGCCGACGGCACCGAAGGGGAACAGGCACAGCACGAGCACCATCTTCAGCGGCGCGAGTGTTGCGGCAGCCAGCACCCGCGTGCGGTCGCGATGCTGGAGGTACAGCACGGTGGTGAACACGTGGTTCATCACCCGCATCACCACGAACAGGGACATCACCACCAGAGCGCCGGCAATCTGTGGGGATGCCGGAGTGAAGAACAGGACGATTCCGGCCGCCAACAGCAGAGATCCTGCGGCACCGCCGAGAATCGCCGTGTGCTTCAACGCCGGACCGGCACTGACCAATCCGTCAGCTGCGCGCAGCTTCTCGTGGAAGGTGTTGCCGAAGGCCTGGCCGATGAAGGCCACGGCCCAGGCCGTCACCGCAGCGACGGAGTAGTAACCGGCGATCGTGGAGTCGGTGAGGAAGCCGAGCAGCAGCACGTCGCCCTGGATGTAGACCGCGTTGGCGAGGTTCTCCGAGAACAGCATCGACATCTCGCGCCACGATCCGGGGATACGTGGTGCCGCGACTCGGGTCTGCAGCGCGGCCAGCAGCGCGATGACGAAATACGGCGCAGCGTAGAGCAGGCTGGCTTCCGTCAGCGACGGGTCGGGAACGGCGAACAGATACGCCGTCGCAAGCGCGATCGAGGTCGCTTGGCGAGTGGTGTCCAGGCGCTGTGTCAGATCAGGACGGCCGTCGCGCAATGCCCTGCTCTTGTAGGCATTGAAGACCAACTCACCGCCGCCGATGACGAGAGCGAACCAGGCGATGTAACTCACCTGCACCAGGCACAGTCCGCCGACGATCAGTACGGCACCGGCCAGCACACGAGTGGTGCGCTCGCCCAGGAACTCTCGTTCGCTCACGCGGATGGAGCGCACGGTGAACGGATGATCCAGGGGTGCGGCGAGGATCGCGGCCAGTGCGAACGCCATGGCGTACTGGCCGTAGTCGCTGATCCCCAGCTTGGCGATCAGCGCGACGGTCCACAGCAGGCCGATTCCGCGCCCGCCGTAGGTCCACAGGGCGGCGACCCCGGCCTTGATCAGATTGCCGTTCACTTCGACCACACAGCCACGAAGTTCTCGGCCACCAGGTGGGGAGCGTTGGCGCTGCGCAGTGTCTCCACTTCGTGGCGGAGTCGGGTCAGCGCTTCTCGATCGGTGACGAGGCGAGCGGTGGCGTCGGCGATCTCGACGGTTCCGCCGGCGACAACCAGTGCACCGCCATCGGTTTCGGAGAGCGCGCCTTCCTCGAGGCAGACAACCGGGGTTTGGTAGGCGATGGCACGGCTCACCGAGCCGGAGGCAGGGAACGCGTCGCCGTAGATGGATCGTTTGCCGTAGGGCACCACGAGTGCACGGATGGATTCGAAGAAGGCGTCCTCGTCCGGTCCGTTCACCTCTCCGAGAATTTCGACTCCGTCCACGGGGTCGAGCTGTTCGGTTCCGCGTCCGGCGATGCGAATGGCAATGTCGCTCGGCAGACGATCGCGCAGCTGCTGGAGCTGATCGAATCCTTTACCGCGGTAGACGAATCCGAACAGGCCGACGGCAAGTGGGCGATCTTCGGCCGGAGTGATGTCGGGCCGTTCGGGGACGAAGTGCATCACAGCTTCTGCCGTCACGGCGGGGTAGCTGCGTTCCAGGGAGTCGGCACCGGAGCGGGTGAGTGCGAACAGCGTTCGACGGCCGACGACGGCGCGTTCCAGTCGGCGCCACGCTGCCCGAAGTGGGTAGTGCAGGCCGTGGTTGAGCACCTTCTTGCCGGCCAGGAATTTGGTACGGGCAGGCCACCAGACGATGCCGGGTGGATCGTGCACGGTCGCGGTCACCAGCGGGTTGCCGGTGAGACGAGCGGTAGCCCAGAACGGCATCACCGAGCCGCCGCTGAGTTCGCAGTGCACGATGACGCGCTCCGGGTCGGCGTCGACGAGCTCCTGTATTGCCTTGCGGTGCCGCAGAATGTCTCGTACCGAGTGCGACCCGGGCCCGTCGTGGCGATACTCGATCACCTCGCCGAAGTGGTGACGCACGGCGTCGGCGAAATCGTCGGCATAGTCGCCTACCCCGCCCACTCCGGATCGAGGGGCGAGGTAGACGAGTCGGCAGTCGCGCAGAATCATCAGTAGAACAGCGGCCGATACTTCGGGCGGTAGGCGAGAGCCTTGGGATCGCGCATCGCGCGCACCTTGGCAGGCACTCCGGCAACCACTTCGAGTTCGCCCACGTCTCCACGCACCATGGAGCAACCGCCGACGACGGCACCGCGGCCCAGGGTCACACCGCTGAGAAGCGTGCTGCGACTGGCAATCCACACGTAATCGTTGATTACGCAGGGCTCGAGGATCGGGGTGAACTCCGGCGAGTTGTGATCGTGGTAGCCGGCGATGATGTGGGTGTCACTGGCGATGACGACGTTGCTGCCGATCGTGATGCCGCCGCGGGCGTCGAGCATGCAGCGGAATCCGATGGAGCATGCGTCGCCGATGGTGAGGCCCTCGGGATCGAGGATGGTGGTGCCGCGGAAGATCGAGACGTCCTTGCCGATCGTCGCTCCGAACGCGCGCAGGAAGTTCTGCCGAATCCAGTGTGACGGAATGAAGGTCACGAACATGTTGAAGCCGAGCGTGCCGATGCGATTGCGCAGCTTCCGCTTGAACGTGATGTCCTGCATCTTGTAGTTCGACACGTCGTAGATCTCGGGTTCCGCGTCGCCCACAGGCCGTTCCACCGCTGTCATGCTGCCATCTCCTCGGTCATGTCGAACTCGACCATCGCCTTGACGATCTGATCGAAGTCCTTGGTCGGTGCCCAGCCCAACAGGTCCCGGGCTTTGGTGGCGTCGCCCACCATTCTTGCCGAGTCGGCAGGTCTGAGCATCTCGGAGTCACTGCGGACGTAATCGCGCCAGTTGTCGATCCCCACTGCCTCGAACGCGGTGGCGACGAAGTCCGCCACGCTGTGCGCCTCGCCGGTGGCGACAACAAAATCGTCACCCTTGCCGTAGTCGGCCATCGCTGCCATCGCGTCGACGTAGTCCGGTGCCCAGCCCCAATCTCGCTCCGAGGTGAGGTTGCCGAGCTCGAGCGTGTCACGAGTGCCGCGGGAGATGGCGGCGGCCGCCTTGGTGATCTTGCGGGTCACGAAGGTTTCCGGTCGCCGCGGCGATTCGTGGTTGAACAGGATGGCGTTGGTTGCTTCGAGACCGCGGGATCGGTAGACCTGAACCATGTTGTGGCTCAGTGCCTTCGACGCGCCGTACGGAGAAGTCGGGGCAATTGGGGTCCCCTCGTTCTGCAGGGATACTCCGGATCCGGCGAAGATCTCTGCACTGGACGCATTGATCACCATGATGCGCTTGCCCAACGCCTCCTGCTGCGTGAAGCAGGCATCGAGCAGGGCAGCCGCCGATACTCCGTTCACCCGGGTCGTGAGAACCGGGTCGTTCCACGAGCGCCACACCGACGAGATGCCGGCGAGGTGGAACACGTAGTCGGGTTCGATGTCGCGAATCAGAACCTGGGCAACCCCGGGCTTGCTGATATCGACGTGGTGTTGCGCGACGTGCGGGTTGACTGTGCCGTCGTTACCACCTGGCTTGGCTACACCGTGGAGGGCCCAACCGCGTTCGAGCAGAAGCTCGGCGAGGTAGCTGCCGTCCTGGCCTGCCACTCCGGTGATCAGCGCGGTCGGGCGGTGCCCGGCGTTCACGCGATTGCGGCCGTGTCGGGCGACTGCTCGGCGAGGTCGTTGTGCACCATCATCGTAACCAGTTCGGGGAAGGCAACCTTCGGCTTCCAACCCAGTGCTGCGTGTGCTTTGGCGGAGTCGCCGACGAGTAGATCGACCTCAGCGGGACGGAAGAACTGTGGGTCGATCTTGACGTAGCGCTCCCAGTCCGTGATGTCCACTGCGGCGAACGCGTGGTCCAGAAGTTCTCGGATGGAATGCGTCTCGCCGGTGGAGATCACGTAGTCGTCGGCCTCGTCCTGCTGCAGCATCAGATACATGGCCTCGACGTAGTCGCCGGCAAATCCCCAGTCGCGTTTGGCGTCGAGGTTTCCCAGCGAGATCTCGGTCTGCAATCCGAGGGCGATGCGGGCGACGGCCTGGGAGACCTTGCGAGTGACGAATTCTGGCCCGCGACGGGGTGATTCGTGGTTGAACAGAATGCCGGAGCTGGCGTGCATGCCGTAGGACTCGCGGTAGTTGATGGTCATGTAGTGCCCGTAGACCTTGGCCACGCCGTACGGGGATCGGGGCCACAGGAGCGTTTCCTCGCGCTGCGGTACCTGCTGGACCTTGCCGAACATCTCCGAACTGGACGCCTGGTAGAAGCGAACCTGCTTGCCAGATACCTGCTCGTAGAGCCGGGTGGACTCGAGCATGTTCAGCACGCCACCGCCGGTGACATCGGTGGTGAGGCGCGCGTTCTCCCACGAGTACGCCACGAACGAGACGGCTCCGAGGTTGTAGACCTCGTCGGGGTCGGCGACAGCGAACGCGCGCATCAAGGCCGAGAGATCCAGAAGATCGCCGTGCAGGATCTGGACCTGAGGTAGCTCCCGTTCGACCATGGCGGCCTTCGGGTTGTTCTGTCCTCGAATCAAACCGAAGACTTTGTATCCCTTGCTCAACAGCAGTTCGGCGAGGTAGAGGCCGTCCTGGCCGGTGATGCCGGTGATCAGTGCGCGCTTGGTCATCACGATGCCGCCCTCTCCATGTTTTCTGTGTACATCTCGGACACTGCCGCGTGCAGTTCGGCGGCGAAGCGTTCTTCGTTGAATTGCTCGACGTGCGCTTTGATCTTCAAGGGTTCCCACGTGGTTCGTTCGAGGATTGTCACCGCGTCGCGGATCGAATCCGGTTGGGGTTGATCGAAGTACACACCGGATACGCCTTCCTCGACTGTGTCGAGGAACCCGCCCCAGTGCAGCACCGCGCTGGGTTTGCCGTGGAAGCCCGCTTCGATGGGGGTCAATCCGTAGTCTTCATAGCTGGCGGCGATCAAACCGTTACAACCCTGGTAGAGCCAGGTCATCTGTCCCGAGGTCAGATCGCTGAGCATCAGTACGTTGTCGGACTTGAGCTTTCGCAACCGGTCTGCCTCGGGGCCGCGGCCGACGACGATCAGCTTGCGGTCGGTGCCGGCGAACGCGGCCATGACCTTGTCGACGTTCTTGTACGGCAGCAGTCGTGAGATGCACAGGTAGTAGCCCGAGCCGCTCAGAAACGCGTCCGCCTCGGGGATCGACTCCGGCGTCGCCGTCTCGACGGTGAACGGCGCGGGTAGCACCGTCGACTCGATGCCGTATGCGTCGGTGATGCGTTGCTTCACCACGGTGGAGATGGCGAGATATCGGTCGGCCGAGAGGGCTGCTCGTTGGTCCCAGGTGCGCAGCGGCGCTGAAAGCGTCTTGAGCGCAGCACGTTTGAGCGGACTCCGCGCCTCACCCAGGTACATCTGTGATTCGTACAGCCAGCGTGCCGGGGAGTAGCAGTAGACGAGCTTGCGACCGGAGGTGTGGAAGCCGTGGGCCCAACCGCTGGTGCTGGTGAGAACCACGTCGGCGTCGACCTCGATCGACGAGGACGCGAACGGGAGCAGTGGCAGGGCGGCGCGGTGGTTCTTGCGAAGGAACCCGATTCGGTTCAACCTGGAAGGCCGCACGTCGAGGTCGGAAAATTCGGGGAACGTCGTCGACGGCTCGAAGAGGGTGGTGTAGATGGGCGCGTCCGGGAACGCGCGAGCCATCGCCAGCACAACCTTCTCGGCACCGCCGCGTTGGGTCAGGTAGTCATGGGCAATCGCAACGCGGAGCCCAGTGCCGTCGGTCATGGTTCGACCTGGTAGTGCTTACGCGAACTAACATGCGACACAACAATATTCGTATCCATCAGTTACCCATCGTGTCGAACCGTACTCGAATGGAGCGAGAACATCTCAAGCACCGACCGGGTTCGAGCGTGCGGCACTGCACGACGGAACCGTGGACAAATCGGCGTCCCCCGACGAGACATACGAACAATGGACGTAATCCTGCCACGAAGAGTCATTCGTTCGCTGTATATGAATATCCGTTTCCACGACAAATAGATAGCTCTGAGTGAGGTTCTTCACAACGCAAATTAATCCAGCGAGCCGACGAAACCCTGCCTTCGCCCAGAGTTAACTTGACCGCAATGAAGACGCCGAGAAAGTCCGCGCAGAATGCGAATAAAAAGGCCTACCGGTATGTGAATACCCGATCAGATAGTGCCGAATTCAACGGGTGACGGTCGTCCCCACGAAGGGAGCCCACGTGATGGCGCCGTACTGGAACGTCACGCGCACGCCGCCGCCGTACTGAGGGATCTCGTCGCTCGTGGCCGGGCCCAGGGTTGGATCCCAGGCGCTGAAGATGCCACCACCGATGTTGTGGGTACCGCCGACGGCGGTGGAGAACACACGGAGGCCGTAGGGGCTGTCGAAGTCCTGGTAGGTGCCGTTGAACGGGGTGGTGGGTAGAAATCCGGTGTACCGGATGGCCTCGGCCACAGCGCGAGGTACGCCGACGAATCCGTTGGGCATCTCGTACACCACGGCGTCCTGCCGATACTGGGCCCACGTGTCGCGAACGGGGAACACCGGGCCGAGGACGGCTCCGAAGTTGTTGGGAGCGGCAGCGAAGCGGTTGTACTCCGGGGTCCGCGGAATGTTGTTCTGCAGCAGGCTCATCAGCGCCCACAGGGCAGGCTTGGCCGACCAATCGGTGTGCAACAGCCCGAACGTCATCTCCGGATCGTTGCTGCCGGTCTGCTGGTCGCGCAGCTGATACAGGAAGATCGGGCCGGTGTACGGCAGCTCACGCCACTTGGTGACGAAGTCGGTGATCATCGCGCTCTGCTGATCTTCCGAGGCCACCGAGGTCGGCACGCCGTACTCGGTTCCCCAGATCTTCTTGGCGCTGTCGCCGTTCGCCACCATCGTCGCGCGCATGTCCATGACCTGCCGGGCCGGGGAGTGATCGACGTACGGGCCCTCGGAGAACTTCAGCGAGTACTGATACGGGTGGTAGGAGAGCGCGTCGAAGTAATTCTTCGCGCCTGCCGTGTACATCTGATTGGTGAAGTCGACGGGGTTGACCACTCCGTATGCCTGCTCGGCTGCACCCAGCACGCCGCCGACGACTGTCGCGGCCGAATCGGCTGCTTTGATCTTGGGATATGCGGCCTTGAGCAGGGCGGTGTATCCCGACGCGTCGGGTTGCGGTGCGTAGAACATCGCCCCGTTGGGTTCGTTCCAGATCTCGTAATCGGCCACTTTGCCCTTGTACCTGGCGGCGACTTTGCCGGCGAAATCACCGAACGCGGCCGGCGAGGCAGGACGGGTGTTGATGGGTTGGTTCACCGGCGAGGTGGCCCACGACGGGGTGTAGGCGATGATGCCCAGCATCGAGATATTGGCTGCTCGCAGCTTGTTCACAATGCGGTCGACGGGTGCCCAGTTGAGCTGCCCCTGGACGGGTTCGACGGTCGACCACGGGATGGCGATGCGCATCGACTTCACACCCATGGCGGTGACGAATTGGACGGTGGTGTCCAATTCGGCGTCCGTGGACCAGAGCAGGCCGCCGCCGTCCGAGATGCCGACACCGGGAGGTGTCGGGGCTGCTTGGACTGGTGCTTGCGCTCCGAATGCAAGACCGGCAGCGACGATCATCGCTGTTGTCGCTGAAATCAATGTGCGAAAGCCACCGCGAAAGTGAACCATCTTCAATTCTCTCCACCAGGGGGCCTGTGCCAACGTTCGACGGGCCGGTGCGGAGAATCATTGCACTACAAACTGGGTTTTGTGCAATTCCCAAATACCGTCTCGATCGTTATGAAACTGCTGGTCGAGCTTCTCTCGGTGAAACCAAGCTTTTCGTTTCGAGAGCGTGGGCATTGTCGGCAAGTGGATCGGTTTCCGACGACTTTTCCCATGCGTAGACGAGAAATGCGTACATCACCGAAAACGCCATCGTGGTCGCTGGGATCGTGACAACGGGGAAGTCGAGTTGCAGCGCGACGACGGCAAAGCCGATCATTCCGCCGCCGTAGAACCCGTACTCCCACTGCCGGGCGCGCAGCAGTTTGTATCCGACCACTGCGATGACGACGAGTATCGCGACGAAGGCGATACCGGCCACCAACCCTCCGCGGTAGATGGTCAGCAGCGGGGTGTTGGCAACGTAGTTCACCTCGAAAGCGACCGTGGGGTCTTTGAATTCGGCACGGCCCCAGCCCAGTCCGAACATCCAGTGGCCCTGCATGTGGCCGGGGAACTCCACCAGAGCGTCGCCGCGTGCACTCGAGCCGGCGTCCCCGCTACCGAACGACGAGAAGACGCGATTGCGCACACTCGGTACGGCGAGAGCGCCGACGAATGCTGCCGCGAAGGAGCCGACGATGGCGAGCCGCTCGCGGGTGCGCAGTTGCTGGAACGCCAACATCAGCAGTACGCCGAACACCACGGAGAACAGCGCTGCGCGAGAGAGCGTCATGACGATCGACAGGAACAGCAGTGCGGCAAGCATTGTGCGCAGGTAGCCGCGCAGAAGCAGCACGCACAGCATCAGGGCCAGGACGAATCCGATGCCGGCCGCGTTGGGGTCGATGTACGTCCCGGCCAGGCGAACAGTGGTGGCTCCGGTGGGGCTGTAGACGAAACGAGTGCTTTCTTCTTCGCTGCCGTAGCCGAAGATCGACAGGTAGCGAATGAGTTTCCCGGCCGGATCTGCGACGAAGATCAGCACGGCGAAAGCGGCTGCGGCCGAGGCGGCGTAGACATAGATTCTGCCGAATAGAGCCAGCTCGTCCCGCTGCATGCGCAACAGGCAGACGACGACCAAGGTGGAAACGACCCATTGGCCGAATTCCACGTAGTCGACGAGTGCGCCACTGGTTGCGAACAACGACAATGCGGAGAGAACGAGCAGTGCGATCATCGGCATTTCCGGCCATGTGATGCGGCTCACCGCTGTGCGGTGGATCACAGTGGCGAGGATGACCGCGATTCCCAAAGCGAAAATTAACGGGGCGTGAACACCGGGAACATATCCGAACGGCAATGCGCCGAGTGAAAAAGCAAGAGCGCGAGTCAGATACAGCGGATGACGTAGGCCGATGTACGCTCCCACAGTCAGCACGACGAGGGCGAACGCGCCCAGTTTCGCTGGAGTTCCGCCGAGAATCATTGCGAATGTAACGAAAACGGGGACGACCACGATGGCCGCCGCACCGACTCGTTGCGTGATGCTCATAAGCACTGATGTTGTCACGCTTTCACCCGCTCGCAACATGTACGCCGTGCCGAATCGTTCGCTGCGCTTTATTCTTTCCCCTTGACCGACGTCATTCGATTGGAGCACTCGTGGAGATTCGAGAGTACGGGCGCATTCTTCGCGCGGGATGGTGGATCGTCGCGCTCGCGATGGTCGTCGGCATCGTCGGAGGTTGGGCCTACACGCTCTTCACGACGCCGCAGTACCAGGCGTGCGCCCGACTGTTCGTCACCACCGAAGGTGGCAGCTCGGTCGGCGAGGCCTACCAGAACAACCTGTTCTCGCAGGAACGCGTCACCTCCTATGCCGGATTGGCAACCAGCACACAGGTTGCCCAGCGGGCGATAAACCAGTTGCAGTTGGACATGTCTCCGGACGAGCTGCGTTCACGCGTCACCGCCACTCCGATCGACAAGACGGTGTTGCTCGATCTCTGCGCCACCGACGCCGACCCTGCGGTCGCTCAGGTCTTGACCAACGCGGTCGCCGGTCAGCTGACCCAGTTGGTGCAGGAACTCGAAACCTCCCAGCGCGGTGGTAGCCCGGCCGCCGGTGCCACCATCGTCGATCAGGGCGATGTTCCGGCCGCACCGATAGGCATGGGGTTGACCACCGTCCTCGGACTCGGTGCTGCCATCGGTCTCGTCGTCGGTCTTGCACTCGCGTTGCTTCGCGGATTGCTGGACCGTTCTGTTCGGGATCGGTCGCGCGCGGAGGAGATCTCGGGCCGCACCGTTCTCGGCGGACTGCCGGTCGATGCAACGCGGCCGAAGGCAGCAGTGGCGTCGATGATCAAGATGGGCGAGCCACTGCGCGCGCTGCGCACCAACATTCGCTTCCTCGGCGGTGGCTCGCCGCCGCGCATCATCACCGTCACGAGCCCGTCCGCAGCCGAAGGCCGCACCAGCACCGCCATCGATCTGGCGGCAATTCTTGCCGAAGCAGGGCACCGGGTCCTGCTCGTCGGCGGCGATCTTCGCAGCGCAGCCCTGGGAACTCGCCTGGGCATCGATCAGCACAGCGGACTGTCGACGGTGCTCTCCGGTGAGCACGGCATCGAGGACGCCGTTGTGCACGATGTGTTCGACGGTGTGTCGGTACTGCCCTCGGGCCCGGTGCCGCCCAATCCGAGCGAGCTGCTCGGATCGGACCGTGCCCACGAGGTACTCGAGGAACTGCGCGGCGACTACCGCTACGTCATTGTCGACACCCCGCCTCTGCTCGAGGTCACCGACGGTGCGATTCTCACTGCATTGGCTGACGGCGCACTGGTTCTCGCGCGCACCGGCCGAACGACACGGGAGAAGCTGCGACGTGCGATCAAGGTGCTCGACGGTGTCAGCGGCACCGTGCTGGGCGTCGTGACCACATTCGAGCCCTCCGGCCGACGCCTTCTCGGTGGAAACTCCTCGTCGTCCGGTGAATCCTCGGTAAAGCACTCTGCTGCAGAACCTTCCACGCCGGCTCCGTCGGCACCGGTCCAGTCCGCAGCACCCCGGCCCACGCCGGCGACGAGCGACACTGCGAGCTCCTCGGCGAGCAGAGGATAGCTTCGATGGCAGGTAGGTTCGCGGCCAAGGTCGGCGTGGTGCTGACCGTCGCGGCGGTGCTGGTCTCCTGTTCGCAGGAGGCACCCGTGGTCATCCCTCCCGGCGCGCCGACGGCTCCGGTCACAGCGTCCGCGACGGCGTCGGAGCCGCCTCCTCCGTCGAATTTCGGTGGTACGGCTCCGGGTTCGCTGATCTCGGCCGAACCGATAGACGACATCGCCGTCGACATCACCGAGCTCGGTGCTTCCGCTACCCGGGTGGTGTATCGGTCGACCTCGGGCGTCACCGGTCAACCGACGGAGGTCTCGGGAACCGTCATCGTGCCGGCCGGCACGCCGCCCGAGGGTGGCTGGCCGATCGTGTCGTTCGGACACGGAACCACGGGAGTGCTGAACGCCTGCGGCCCCTCGCTGTACGCGAACCTGCTCGGTAACGCTCCTATCGTGGCCGCTCTCGCTCTGAACGGATTCGCGGTGGCGATGACCGACTATCAGGGCCTGGGGCTCGAGGGGTCCTATCATCCCTACCTCGACTCGAAGACGTTCGGCTACAACATGATCGATGCCGTGCGCGCGGCCAGGAACTTCATGCCCACGCTGAGCTCTCGGTGGTCGGCATACGGAGTCTCGCTCGGCGGGATGGCGGCGTGGGCCGCAAGCGACCGCAACGCCGAATACGGCGGCGGACTGGAGCTGGTCGGTACGGCCGCGATGGTGCCGGTGTCGGATATGGCCGGTCTGGCCGACGCGGCAGCGAACGAGACGCTCACCCGAGCGCAGTATCCCTTGCTGATGTATGCGTTGGATACGCTGGCGATCTCGCATCCCGATATGAATCTCGACGACTACCGGTCCGGCTTCGCGCGGGAGCGATGGAACGATCTGCTCGAGTGCGTACCGCCGGGCTCGTTGGACGTTCCCGAGTTGCAGACACAGCTCGAGCCCTCGGATTTGAAGCCGGTGAGCCAGGAGGCGACGGATCGTCTGCGCGGCTACCTCTCGGCCATGGCCCTGCCGCAACAACGTTCGACCACACCATTGCTGGTCATGTACGGCAGCGAGGACGATCTGATCCTCGAACCGTGGACCGAGAAGGCGTTGCAGCGCGCGTGCGACTCCGGAGACGTCGTCGAATACGAGCTGCACCAGGGTGAAGGCCACGGCAACCTGGACAGCAGTCGGTCGTTGCCGTGGGTCAAGGGCATGTTCGCCGGCCAACGACCCGTCAACACGTGTGAGCAGAAGCGATGATCGCGCCCGCCGGTGTGCCGACCCTCAAGGACTACGGCCGTGTTCTGTTGTCCGGCTGGGTCTTGATCGTGGCTGCGGCCGTACTGTCTGCGGGCGTCGCGTGGTTGGCGACATCGTTCGTGGAACCGTCCTACACAGCGGCCTCACGAGTGTTCGTCACTGCGCCCGGTCCACCGTCGCCCAAGAATTCGTTGGACGGGAACCGTGGATCTCTGGTTCGCGTCGAGTCGTATGTTCAGCTTGCCACCGGCGAGCAGGTGCTCCGACGCGTCATCGCGTCCGAGGATCTACCGATCGAACCTGCCGAGCTGAAGAAGGACATCACGGCGGCGCCGAGTCCCGGCTCTGCGCTGATCGAGATCTCGGTGGTGAACGCCGACGCCGACCGCGCCCGTGATATCGCCAATTCCGTTGCGGTCCAACTGGTCAAGCTGGCCGCGGAGATCGATCTGGGGGCCGACGGGCCGGTGTCTCAACTTACTCTGGTAGACGCAGCCACCACTCCGAGCTCGGCAACCAGCCCGAAACGCACGAGCAACGCGATGCTGGGCGGCGTCATGGGCATCGTTCTCGCCAGTGTGCTTGTGCTCGCGAGGGGGATTTCGCGAGATTCGATCGACCATCGCGACCAGGTCGAACAATTGCTGGGGCAAGTCATGGGGGAGAAGCGATGAACTACACAGGAACAACGATGCTGCGCAGAGCGGCAACGGCCGGCGCCTTGGCGCTGGTCTTGATATCGGCGGGGTGTTCTTCGGACGACGCGGTGGTGGATCCGCAATCCGTGGCGGTCGGGGCCACGCTGCCCGCCGATTACGGCAACGACGGCCCGGGCTCTCTGGAAAGTGCGGAGGAGTTGCTCACCGTCGATCGCCGGCTGAGCGGAATCTCTTCCATCGCCGCGCGAGTGGTGTACACCTCCACGTCCGGAGTGGACGGATCCGAGCAGCGGGTATCGGGCACCGTCTTCGCTCCGGAAGGCACAGCGCCGGAGGGTGGTTGGCCGATCATCGCCTACGGCCACGGCACCACGGGGGTGCTCGAGGATTGCGGCCCGTCGACCGACCCGGAGCTGCTCGGCAGTTCCCAGATCGTTGCGGCGCTGGTGCGCTCCGGACACGTGGTTGCGGTCTCGGACTACCAGGGGCTCGGTCTCGACGGCACCTACCACCCGTATCTCGATGCACGTACCGTCGGGAACAACCTGATCGATTCGGTACGTGCCGCCCGCAAGTTGGTGCCGAACACCTCGACCCGATGGGCTTCGTTCGGTGGTTCTCAGGGTGGTCAAGCATCCTGGGCTGCAAACGAATTGGCGAAGAGTTACGGCGCAGGTCTCGACATGGTCGGATCGGTCAGCCTGGTACCTGCAGCAGACATCACCGGGTTGGCCGCGGCGGCGGCGAGCGGCACGCTCACCGAGGATCAGAAGCCGCTGCTGCAGTGGGTTCTGGTGGGCTTGGCTCAGGCTCATCCCGAGCTGAATCTCGACGACTACCGCAGGGGCATCGTGGCCGAGAAGTGGGACGAGCTGTCGGCCTGTGGCGGCGTCCTCGCTGCCGACCGCACGTCCTTGGCCGCTCAGATCAGCGACGACGATCTGCGCCCGGCAACTCCGGAGGCAACCGCGACGCTCGAGGGCTATCTGAGGGAGATGAGCCTGCCCAAGTCGCCTGCGTCGGCTCCGATGTTGGTGATCTACGGCGGCAAGGACACGCTGATCTCACAACCGTGGACGGATGCGGCGATCGCCGCCGGCTGCGGCAACGGCGACAGTATTCAGTATGTGCTTCAACCGAATTCCGGTCACGCAGACATCGACGGTGCTGCTGCGTTCGGATGGCTGGCGGACCGGTTCGCCGGCACCGAGGCCATCAGCTTCTGCCCAGCCTCGGCCCCAACGGCTCCGGCTCCGTGACCTTCAGAAGGCAGCCATGACAGCAACTCCAGACAGCACCGCGGCCGCAGCAACTGAGCCTGCGTCTCCGGTGAGCAGCGAGTCCAAGCGGCCCGCTCGTATTCTCGGCCTCGACGGGCCGCGTGGCTTCGCGTGTCTGTGTGTGCTCGCCGTGCACGTCGGTGGTCACTACTCGCCGCAGACCGTGCTCACGTACAAGCTCGGGCTGCTCGGCCAGGGTCTGATCTTCTTCTTCGCCCTGTCGGGTTTCCTCATCTTCCTGCCGATGGTGCGAAAGTTGTTTGCGGGCAAACCGATGCCGAACAATGTCAGCTACGCGATGCACCGCCTGCTGCGCGTGTTCCCCGCGTACCTGTTCATCTTCCTGTTCGCGAACTTCGTCATGCGCGCGGTGTTCGTGGAGAACGCGGCCGTCGCCGAACGGCACTTCACCGACAACGGACTGGGAGTGCTCACCGATCCGCTGACGCTGCTGGCCAATCTGACTCTGGTGCACTCCTACATTCCGAGCATGCTCCAAACCGGGATCAACCCGTCGTGGTCACTGTCGTTGGAGTTCGCGTTCTATCTCGCGCTTCCGCTGCTGACGGGCATCGCGTTCTATCTGCGCAAGCGAACGTCCATCTCGGCCCCGCTGCTGGCGATGATTCCGGTGGTGATCATGTTCGTCATCGGGGTGACCGGAAAGCTGTACACCGCCTCGCTCGTGGGGCCGTCGGGCATCACCGATCCGAAGTTGTTGGATTGGGGACCCAACGAGGTCGCGGTGCTCAGCCGCAGCTTCTGGTCGTTGGCCGACAATTTCACGTACGGGATGCTCGCAGCCGTGGTGTTCGTCGCGATAGACAACGGAATCATGAAGGGTGCCATCGCAACCAAGATGCGGTGGTGGACGGGAATCGCGATGATCCCCACCGCCGCGATCTCACTGAAGCTGATCGACGACAACTCTCGCTGGCAGAGTTCCACCGTCGCCCTCGGCTCGGCCCTGCTCATCCTGTTCATCATCGTTCCATTGGCCCGAGGGGAGAAGTCCTCGCTCGCCGAACGTGCCGATTGGGCACCGCTGAGCTATGTGGGAACGATCTCGCTCAGCGTGTACCTGTGGCACTTTCCCATCCTGATCATGGTGGGTCGCTTCGGTTGGATGGCCGGCGACAGCCCGCTGGGCATGCTTCGCAACTTCGTTCTGGTCAGCGCGGTGAGCATCGCGTTCGGAACGTTGACCTACCGTTTCATCGAGAAGCCGGCGTTGACCTACGCCCGTAGGTTCAAGGCCAGCAAATAGTTTCATGCGTCGAACACATCGAGCGCTCACAGCATTGCTGCTGCTGCCCGTCCTGGCAGGATGCACCGCCGTCGTGCCTATCGGTGCGGAGGTGCAGCGCGGCGTCGCGGCGGCGGTGCGAGGTTCGGATCCCGAGCCGATGGTGATCGCGGACCCTGGGACAGGCAGCGGGTCGATAGTCAGTGCCGAGACCATGCCCAATCTGCCGATCCAGGTGCGGCTTTCGGGAGTGAACGCAGCGAAGGTGGTGTATCGCTCGGTACAGCCGGGAGCGGGGGAACGAGAAGTATCGGGCACGGTCTTCACCCCGTCCGGTGATGCCCCCGAGGGCGGTTGGCCGATCATCTCCTACGCCCATGGCACGACGGGCATCGAGCAGGACTGTGCACCGTCGGAATCCAGTTCGCTGCTCGGTGCTTCGGCGCTCGTACAGGGCTACACCACAGCGGGATTCGCCGTGGCCATCACCGACTACGAGGGCCTGGGACACGCCGGCAGTCACGCTTACCTGGACAACATCGCGGCCGGATACGACGTCATCGATGCCGTGCGGGCTTTGCGCACAGTCTTTCCCGACGCTGGTACTCGGTGGGCTGCGTTCGGTGGCTCGCAGGGTGGTGGCGCTGCGTGGGCCGCGAACGAACTCGCGGGTTCCTACGCCCCCGAGTTGGATCTGGTCGGTTCGGTGGCGCTGGCACCGGGTGCGAACATGGTCGGGTTGGTGGACAAGGCCATCGCGGGGACACTCACCGTCGATCAGGGTCCGCTGCTGCAATGGGTACTCGAGTCGTTGTCGCGACGTGATCCTGCCCTGAATGTCGACAACTATCGCAGCGGAAACGCCGCGCAGGACTGGGATGCCCTCACCGGGTGTACTCCGGACAGGGCCGGTGCCCGCGACGATGCGGTGAAACGGCTTGGCGACAAAGACTTTGCGCCCAAGTCCGACGAGGCTGCCGCAGCACTGCGCGCGGCGCTGACGGCGATGGCCGTGCCCACGGGGCCGGCGTCGGCACCGATGCTGGTGGCCTACGGCGACGCCGACACCTTCATCGACGCGGCGTGGACCGATGCGGCACTCGAGCAGGCTTGTGCGTTCGGAGACGTCATCACCATCGATCGACAGGCCGGGCGGGGGCACGGGGACGTGAACGGCGACGCCGTCAATCAGTGGATAGGTGATCGATTCGCCGGGACACCGGCGCAGAACGATTGCAGTCGATGAGGGGGATTGAAATGGGATTTCGTGAAGACCTGAAGGTGCGTGCGAAGGATGTCGTCAAGAGGCGTCTTGGACGAGGCATTCCGGTGGAGGAGTTCGACGAGCCGTACCTGGTGGTCGCAGTGTTGGGGCAATCGAACGCACATGGCGGGGGCCGTGGGTTGGATCGATCCGGTCTCGACGCTCCGCATCCCCGGGTGCATCAGTGGGCGGCGTCGGGTCGGTCGAAGAACACCATCGTGGCGGGCAGCAATCCGCTGTTTCACGAGGTCCCCTCCAAGGCAGTCGGATTCGCTCCCACGTTTGCAGCGCACCTCGCCGATACGACGGGTAAGCCGGTGTTGCTCGTTCCCTACGCGCGGGGTGACTCGGGGTTTGCGCGTATCCACGGCATTTCGTGGGATCCGGCCGATACCGGGGCCCGCGTCAATTTGTTCTGGGCTGCTGTGCAGCGCATCCGAACCGGTCTGGCCACCAAGCCCGGCAACGAGCTCGCCGCGGTGCTGTGGCATCAGGGCGAGAGCGACGTACCGTTGCTGACCGGGCCGGTGTACGCCGAGAAACTCGACAGTCTCATCGATGCCTTGCGTGAAGAATTCGGTGATGCCCCATTCGTTCTGGGTCAGATGGTGCCGGACGAAATCGAAGCGGGGGAGCCCAACTACGCCGTCATCGACGCGGTGCATGCCGATACGCCGCGTCGAAGGACAAACGTTGCGTACGTGCCGGGCCCGAAGGGGCTCTACAACAGCGAGACCGAGAAGATCCACTACAGCGGTGCGGGGCAACGGGAACTGGGCCACCGAATGTGGACGGCCTTCGCAGGAATGGAGCCGCGCGTCGTGTAATCGACCGACAATGCTTGACATCGAGCGAGAATCTGTTGCTCACTGGTCCCCGGGAGGGGAGCGGATCAGGGAATTCGGCAGTGCCAGAAACACAGTGGACGCCTCTGGTTAATGCACTCGAAACATGTAACGACCTGCGGCTTCGCGTCGATCAACATATCGTTATCACGAGTCACGTTCATCACGATGAAGGCAGATAATAGGACTGGGAGGCACGGTGCTGTGTCGATCACGGAAGTTCGACAAGGCACACGTACCGAGGGGGAATCAGTGTCGGTCAGCGATCTGAATACGCAGAATCCGGTAGTTTCGCGGCGCGACGCGAGGAGGATGCGGAAGGTGACGTCACGTCGCGAGTGGGAAGCGCACTACACCGAGGGTCTGCGGGTGACCGATACTCTTGTTGTTCTCGGTGCCGTGACGGTTGCTCAGATCATCCGTTTCGGCGATATCGACTTCGGTCAGCCGTGGGCCATCGTGAGCTATTTCGGAGTCTCGGCGGTACTTGCAGTTTTGTGGTTGACGTTCCTCGCCATCTTCCGCACTCGTTCCCCGCGGGTGATCGGCAACGGGTCGGAGGAATACGGACGCATCGTCTCGGCCACGTTCCGCTTATTCGGCACCATTGCCATTCTGTCGCTGCTCTTCCGGTTCGACATCGCTCGTCTGTATCTCGCCATCGCGCTACCCGTCGGCATGATCGGCCTGTTGCTGAGTCGGTGGATTTGGCGCAAGGCGGTCGCCCGCAAGCGCGCCGGCGGCGGTTATCAGACGTCGGTGCTCATCGTCGGCAGCCGTAGTTCGGCGCTGTCGATGGCTGCTTCGTTCGAGCGTTCCCCCGAAGCGGGCTACAGCGTGGTCGGAATCTGCCTCCCCAACTACGAGCCCGGCAACGACACGTCATTCACCATCGACGGCGTCGAGATCCCCGTGTTGGGAGACGAGCACAGTGTGGTCGAGGCCATCGAGACCTCCGGAGCCGACACCGTTGCGGTGACGGCCACCGAGCACATCGGCCATCGAGGCCTGCGAAAGATGGTGTGGGACTTGGAGAAGAAGAAGGTGGATCTTGTCGTCTCGCCGGGAGTGGTGGACGTGGCCGGCCCGCGGCTGGTGATGCGACCGGTGGCGAACTTCCCGCTGATCCATGTGGAGAAGCCGCAGTACAACGGCGCGAAACGCTTCAGCAAGACGGCCTTCGACTTCGTGTTCGCCGCATCGGTGCTGCTGCTGATCTCGCCGATCCTCATTGCGCTCGCGGTGATCATCAAGCTCACCAGTAAGGGTTCGATTTTCTACAAGTCCGAGCGAATGGGCATCGACGGCAAGCCTTTCCAGATGATCAAGTTCCGGAGCATGGTGCAGGACGCAGACAGGCGTGTGCAGGAGTTGGCCGCTCTCAACGAGGGCGCGGGCGGCGTGTTGTTCAAGATGCGTGACGATCCACGGGTCACCCGCGTCGGCAAGGTGATGCGCAAGTTCAGCCTGGACGAGCTACCGCAGTTCGTCAACGTGCTCAAGCGCGAGATGAGTGTGGTGGGTCCGCGGCCGCCACTGCGCAGTGAAGTGGAAACCTACGACGGCGAGGTGCGACGCCGGCTTCTCGTCAAGCCGGGTATCACCGGGTTGTGGCAGGTGAGTGGTCGATCCGATCTGTCGTGGGAGGAGAGCGTGCGTCTCGATCTCTCGTACGTCGAGAACTGGTCGATGACGGGGGATCTGCTCATCATCGCCAAGACCGCGGTGGCCGTGTTCAAGAGCGAAGGCGCGTACTGACGTCGGTCTCTTTCTCGGCCCACTCACCGTGCAGGCGGTCGGTTTTGTTCGTATGATGGTGTGATGTCGACTATTTCGGAGAACGGATCCGGTATTACCATGGCGCAGAGTTCTTTTCATGATTTCTTGTCCGATCGAGTAGACCGGATCGCACGGGTGCATCTGAATCGGTCGACGTCGCTGCACGCGGTGATCTCCGACAGCGTGGACGCTTACACATCGGCATTCGCCGAGTATCACGGCACCGAGGCCCCGTTGGATCTGCTTGCCCCCGAGGTTCGCACCGAGCTGAGCGATTTCATCCACCGCTGCGCCGAGGCCGTCGAGGAGCCCGAGAACCCGCAGTTCCCCGTTCGCCGCTGAACTTCCTCTCTGTTTAACCGTCTGCTCGAGGGGTAACTCCCTGATGCTCATGCGTAGTTCAGCCCGGCTTATCCGGTCGTTTGCCTTGAGCACTCAGTGTCGTACCGATACTGCGGCTCCGTCGCGGTTGCGGTCGAAACCAAGGAGATTGCCGGAGTATGCGCATCACAGTCTTCGGTACCGGCTACCTCGGTGCCACTCACGCCGCATGCATGGCCGAACTCGGCCACGAGGTGCTCGGTGTCGATGTGGATCCGGCCAAACTCGCCAAGCTCGAAGCCGGTGAGGTCCCGTTCTGGGAGCCAGGTCTCGAGGAGGTGCTGCAGCGCAACATCGCGGCCGGCCGCTTGCGTTTCACCGCGTCGTACCAGGAAGCCGCAGACTTCGCGGAGGTGCACTTCCTCGGAGTCGGTACCCCTCAAAAGAAGGGGGAGTTCGCGGCCGACATGAAGTTCGTCGACTCGGTCATCGAGACGCTGGCACCACTGCTGACGAAGCCTGCGGTCATCTTCGGTAAGTCGACCGTGCCGGTGGGCACAGCCGAGCGGCTCGGCCGCATCGCCCGCGAACTCGCACCCGCTGGGGACAACGTCGAGGTCGCCTGGAACCCGGAGTTCCTCCGCGAGGGTTACGCCGTGAAAGACACCCTTCACCCCGATCGCCTGGTTCTGGGTGTCGACCGTGCCCGCCCGGGCCGCGCCGAGACACTCGCCCGCGAGGTCTACGCGCAGCTGCTCGACGAGAAGATCCCGTTCCTGGTCACCGATCTGGCGACCGCTGAGCTGGTCAAGGCATCGGCCAACGCGTTCCTGGCCACCAAGATCTCGTTCATCAACGCCATCGCCGAGGTGTGTGAGGCGGCGGGTGCAGATGTCACCGTGCTCGCCGACGCCATTGGCCACGACGAGCGCATCGGCCGCAAGTTCCTCAATGCCGGCATCGGCTTCGGCGGTGGCTGTCTGCCCAAGGACATTCGGGCATTCATGGCCAGGGCGGGCGAACTCGGTGCCGACCAAGCTCTGACGTTCCTGCGCGAGGTCGACAACATCAACATGCGACGCCGTACCCGCATGGTCGAGCTGGCGCGCGAGGCCTGCGGGTCTCTGCTCGGTGCTCGGGTCGCCGTGCTCGGTGCGGCCTTCAAGCCCGACTCCGACGACGTGCGTGATTCGCCGGCTCTGAACGTGGCCGGGCAGATCCAGCTGCAGGGTGCTGCGGTCAACGTGTACGACCCCAAGGCGATGGAGAACTCGCGAGCACTGTTCCCCACTCTGACCTACAGCAACTCCGCGCTCGAAGCCTGCGAGGGCGCTGACGTGGTGTTGGTGCTGACGGAATGGAAAGAGTTCAAGGCGCTCACTCCGAAGGACCTGCAGGACGCAGTGCGCAGCAAGACCCTCATCGATGGCCGCAACTGCCTGGACCCGGAGCAGTGGCGGGCGGCGGGGTGGAACTACCGCGGGCTCGGCCGTCCCTGAATACGACAGACCATCCGAGCGATAATTCATTCGTTGGAATGAATTATCCCGCTCATTCCTTTAGGTGCATCTCTTCGGCTGTTCGACTTCTTGCGAACGCCGATATCGGCAAAATCCTTGTTTCGCCCCTGGTGGGGCGGTGCAATGGTTTGTTCGGCGTGCTATTGGCGGGAGTGCGGCTTTCGATCTCACGATAAACGGCGCTGCAACCTGTGAAGCCTCACATTGCCGTGTCGATTGTGTTCATCTGTAACGTTTTTCGGCCCTGGCGCGGTTACAACCGGTGGGTTCCCTGTCACACGTATCGCCTAGTCAGCGATGGTGTGGTAGACCGATTACCTGCTGTTATTTGTTTGTGATCTACGCCGCTCGCATGGTGCGTTGGATAGCGGCGTGGGACTATTTCAATTCGACACCAGTCGCTTTTCGGATTGGTTCGAACCGAGCTCGCGCGTTCACCTCCGGTGGGCGCGGAAGTGCAGAGGAGGGGAGCACGTGGCATCTGTCGGGGCTGCACAGCGCTCTCTATGGGGATCGCCGCGTCGACCGGACGCGGTGACGGTCAGAAGGCTCACCTCCCGCCACGTGTGGGAGGACGAATACGTCCGGCGGCTCCGGTTGACCGATGTCGTCGTCGTCGCACTGTCAGTCGGACTGGCTCAGGTCGTGCGCTTCGGCGGTGTCGAATCCACCGGCCTGCTCTCCATGATGACGTACACGGGTCTGTCGGTCGTCATCGCCGGAGTCTGGATCGCTTTTCTTGCCATCTTCCGCACGCGATCACCGCGGGTCATCGGGAACGGAGCGGAGGAATACCGACGCATCGTGTCGGCCACCTTCCGCCTGTTCGGTGTCATCGCGATCGTGTCGCTCCTGTTCCGCATCGATATCGCCCGGCTTTATCTAGCTATCGCTCTGCCTGCCGGCCTGCTTGCGCTGCTGCTGAGCCGATGGATATGGCGCAAGGTGGTTGCTCGATCGCGAGGCAAGGGCGAATACAAGACCTCGGTTCTGATCGTGGGAAGCCGATCTGCGGCCGTATCCATGGCGGAGTCCTTCGAGAAGTCTCCCTCCGCGGGTTACGCTGTGGTCGCAATCTGCATGCCTGGCTACGAGGCTCCGCGTGACGGAGTGGTCAGTGTCGGAGGATCCGAAATCCCGGTCCTGGGCGACGAGCATGACGTGCTCGCTGCGATCGAAGAGTGCGGTGCCGACACTGTTGCGGTGACCGCTACGGAGCACCTCGGGCACAAAGGCATTCGCAAGATGATCTGGGACCTGGAGAAGAAGGACGTCGACTTGGTGGTCGCACCGGGTGTGGTCGATGTTGCCGGTCCGCGCCTGGTGATGCGTCCCGTGGCCGGCTTTCCGCTGATCCACGTCGAGAAGCCTCAGTACAACGGCGCGACGCGGTTCAGCAAGACGGCCTTCGACCTCACGTTCGCAGCTCTGGTGCTGGTGCTGATCTCGCCGATCCTGCTCGCAGTGGCCATCGCAGTGAAGACGACCAGTCGCGGACCGGTGTTCTACAAGTCCGAGCGAATGGGCATCGACGGAACTCCCTTCTCGATGATCAAGTTCCGCAGCATGACCGCCGACGCCGACAAGCAAGTTGCGCATCTCTTGGATCAGAACGAGGGTGCCGGCGGGGTCTTGTTCAAGATGCGTGAAGATCCGCGCGTGACACCCGTGGGCAAGGTTCTACGGCGCTTCAGTCTTGACGAGCTTCCGCAGTTCATCAACGTTCTCAAGCGCGAGATGAGTGTGGTGGGGCCCAGGCCACCTCTGCGCCGGGAGGTCGAGACCTACAACGGTGAAGTTCGTCGGCGACTACTGGTCAAGCCCGGAGTTACTGGTCTGTGGCAGGTCAGCGGGAGATCCGACCTGTCGTGGGAAGAAACCGTCCGGCTTGACCTTTCGTATGTCGAGAACTGGTCGATGGTGGGCGATCTGCTGATTATTGCCAAAACTATTAATGCAGTAGTTGGAAGCGATGGGGCATATTAAGCGCCGTGGACACGTCGGTAATCGACCACGAGTCGAGGCTGAAGGTGGGTCGAGAAAAAGCAGCGGAAAAAATACACCGCGAAATCTTGCGAATCGGGAGAATTTTGAGAGTAGTCAACGACAAAGTTGCCGATCGAGACTGGCTGGCCAAGATTCGTGCTGAGACGCGCTCAATTCTTACACACCACATACCGTCACGTAATGTCGCGCTTCTCGACGTTCCGACTCACATGAATGTCGGCGATACAATGATTTGGGAAGGCGAAGAGCAATATCTTCGCAGTATCGGGAAGAAAGTACACTACGAAGCCGATCAAGCTCGATTCGACCCGAACATGCTGGAGACGCTCGCAGATGATGCGGCGGTGTTGCTTCATGGAGGTGGAAACTTCGGAGACGTGTGGAGTGAGTTCCAACGCTTCCGCGAGGACATCGTCGCCAAGTTTCCCCATCGTAAAATCATCCAGCTTCCGCAGACTGTCAGGTTCAGCAACAAAACGGGTCTAGATCGGGCGAATAGGATCTTTGGGGAGCATCCTGATTTCGTATTGATGGTTAGAGATCGAGTATCTCTCGAAACCGTCAGACATGGTATGCCCGACGTACAGGTCGTCTACTGTCCAGATATGGCGTTGGGCATCGAGAGTTTCAGTCGGCCTATCAATAATAGACCTGAACTTCAATGCCTGGTAATTGCCCGCACCGATCACGAAAAAGCAGCCGACCTCTCTTTCATGGACGCACCAAAAACGGATTGGGGGCTTACCGGCCCAGCACTTGTTCATTGGAAGCTCGCTAGAATTCCCGGTACTGTGGCTCGCCGGTTGCAGAACAGGCACACAAGCCGCGTCGCCTATCCTCTGCTTCTTGCTGGATATAACGCCATGCGACGTTTGAATCTCGCTTCGGGTGTGTCGATGGTGAACTCCGCCGAAATAATCGTCACAGACCGACTCCATGTCCATGTACTGTGTGGACTTTTGGGGCGAGAACACGTAGTCCTAGACAACAACTACGGAAAAATACGATCTATTTTTGACGATTACACAAACAATTTTTCAACCGCGCATTTTGCCGATAATACTGCCTCGATTGAGTCAATTACCGCGAATATTAGGCTCCGAAATGACGGTGGTCTAGATGAAGGTTAAAAAGATTCTTTACCTGACGACATACGAGCAGCATCGGCACGACCTTGGTGGCGCTGCCTGGGTGGACGGTAAAGTACTGGAAGAATTGCAAGAAAGCTTCCAAGTGATCGTATTCCCCGTTGTAAATGCTGCCGACGAGTCACCGGTGCCACTCGAAGTAAGAGGGAGATTCAACCCGCTGCTTAGGACCGCATGGCAGATGCTGGCCAAAAGTCAATGTTATCAAGAAGCAAAATTTAAATGGTCGTCGGCCTGGGACTCACGGAAAGATCGACTACTAGACGCGATCGATTCCTTCAAGCCCGATATAATTGTAACCAGTCAGTGGCCGGCCCTGCTCATGGCAGTTGATAGCTCACTTGAAAATGTCGTTCACATTGCGCACAATGTCGACAGTGTGTTGTCGGAGCTCTACGACCCGGTACCTCTGCGAGCAATAAAAAATGCCGAGAGAATGCTGAGCCGCGAAAAGCAGCTACTTCAAACTTGCGCTAAGGTACTTGCAATTTCCGCTACAGATGCTGAGCGGATACGCGGTTGGGGAATCCAGGTGAGCCATCTTAAATTAAAGGTCTCCTCTTGTTCAAAAATGAAATCGGGAATGTCGGCAATTGGATTCATAGGCAAAGCATCCTGGCCGCCTAATAAGGACGCGGTTACAAATCTTGTCCAAACGGTAATGCCGGAGGTTCGAGAGCAGATGCCAGTCAACGCGCCTACACTCGTCATCGCGGGCCGCGGCAGCGAGATGTGGGAAGGAAGCGAGGGTGTGCGCGTGCTCGGTCAGATTGACGATCTGGACGAATTCTACTCTCAGATCGACTTAGTTGTTGTTCCTCGAACCTCGCAGACCACTGGCATAAGCATAAAAATGCTGGAAGCAGTGGAACGCGGTGTAACGGTCATATCGACGGGGATAATGGCGGAAGATGCAGGGCTCTCTGCAGGTTTTATCGGAGCAGACACCATAGCTGATATTGTCCAAAATATTGTCCGATTCTATAGTGATGACAGTAATCTCGATAACGACACGCGCGGGCATCAGTCTGAATCCAGAACCGGTCCTTCTGTATATATCTCGGACACTCTTCATATGATCGGCGGCCATTGAAGATGAGACCTGACCAGCTCGTTGAACAATTTCGTCTCAAGTGTGTCAAAACTGACCAGGAATTCCTCGAACTGGCAACCGGGCGTAGGGTTGGACGAATCCAGACAGTGAATCTGCATCATGTCGCGCTGTTGCGAAAGAATGCGGAGTTTAGGTCCGCATTCTTTGCCGCAGATCAAGTAACAGCAGATGGATGGCCGGTAGTCCTCACGATGAAGCTTGCGGGGATGCAGGCTCAAAGAGTCACGGGTGCTGATTTCGTGGAGCATCTGGTGCGCAGCGTGGAAACGAGAGGCCTGAGGATAGGATTACTCGGTGCGACGGAGTCCGCGGGTGACGCGTTTGCGTTGCTTCTTGCCAAGCAAGGGGCTGAACTGGTTTTTAGGGAGCACGGACACAGAAACGATTGGCAACTGGACAACCTGTCCGCGCGAATCGCCGCCTATCAAACAGATTTGTTGCTCGTTGCGGTCTCTCCGCCTTGGGGAGATGTACTGGCTTCGGAAATCGCTGCGCGGGATGACAGAGCTTGTGTTGTCGCCGTTGGAGGAGCAATCGACATGGTTGTCGGAAATAAGCGCAGAGCTCCGGACGCGATCGCGAGGTTCGGTCTCGAATGGCTCTTTCGTGCGGCGCAAGACCCTAAACATCTATTCCGACGATACGTGGTCGAGTGTGGTGGCACATTAGTGACCTACCTCCTTCCTTTGTGGTTGCGACTCATCGTTGCGAGCAGTTCTGGCACTACTCCCACGGAGTTCGACAACCAGTCCGCGGCCAGAAAAGAGCAGCGGAAATGATCCCGCTCGTACTCCACACACCGCCTGGCCACGGAACTTCACAGTGGGAAGCCCGGCATTCTGCGGGAGAAGTACCCGATCGCTGGCTATACGGCCTCAACTCGTTGAACGACGGGGCCGAATTTCGAGTGAAATCTAATGAATTGAGCGAACTAGGACATGTCGGACGATTACGGTCCTTCGGACGATCCATAGTTCCGAGGCCACCTAGCCAGCACATACCGACCAGTCCACTTCACTTCACATGGGACGAATTACGAGCTGTATATATGCTGGACCAAAACCCAGGTATTGAAGTCTGTGCGTCTGGTGCGATTTGGTGTATCGACGAGCAGTTGCGAAAGCCACTTGATCCGAGAAACCTAGTAGTTCGAAACACTTTGAGACGGATGTCGTTGATATGGTGTTTGGTTGATGCGCAAATTCCGCTGGTGCAGCAATGGCTTGGAGGATCAGCGAATGTGAAGAGCTTGCCGTTCGGAATTGATACGTCATTCTATCGTGAGAGTCCTTATCCAGACGGCCCGCTGAGGATTCTGTCTCTTGGTTCGGACCGTGACCGAGATAGTAAAACGTTAATCGAAAGCCTAGCGTCTGTTTTGAAACAGATTCCAAGTGCTACGGCAAGTATCCAATGTCCCTCGGGGACGGTATTGCCGCCAGGTGTGGTTCGTTTGAACCGACTTAGTCACCGCGATGTGCGGGCATTGATTGCGGAGAGTCATGTAATACTCATACCAACTAGGCCGAATACACACTTTTCTGGTATGACTGTCGCCCTTGAAGCGATGTCGGTCGGTCGTCCAGTGGTGGCGACAGCGACGCTGGGCGCTGACCAGTACATTAATCACGGCGTCGACGGATTTCTTGCCAACAGCGGGAACAGTGAGGAGTTTGCTGCGAATGTAGTCGACATATTCAATGATCCAGTTTCGGCGGAGGGAATTGGTAGAGCGGCAGCGGGAGTTGTGAGGGAAAAGTTTGACTCAAAGATCATGGTGGCCACGATGAAGCGTAACTTCACGTCCATCTATAAGAATTCTGATCAACAGATCAACGCTCCCGAAGAGGCATGGAAGCTATCGTGACTGTCATTCGATCTGCAAAAGGCACAGATCGTGCTGAAAGGTGGACTCAAGAGAAAACCCTGCTTCCCGCCATTCTCATCGTGCTAACAATGTCGGTCGGACTAGGTGCAGCAGCGACGGTATCGACCATGGTGCTTCCGGCTGTGTTTGGTTTGGCAGTGATTATTATCTTGGCAACGTCCGATTCGTATACTGCGTTGGGAGTCATTGCATCTGCATTAGTTCTTCTCTTGCTGGCCCCGCTGCCCTCGGTGGTTCCGACCGCGATCTACTTCGCCGGCGGGTCGCTATACTTTGCGGATCTAATAAGCATGCTCGGCATTGTTTTCGTCTGCATGCTTCATTCCACGAGCTCGAAGCTAAAAGGCTGTATTTATGTATCCGGACTAATGGCGGTACTCTTTGTGCTCGTTGGCATCGTTAATGGAGCCACGCCCGGCGCAGCGTTTGCGGACGTTCGGGGGCCGCTCAGGCTGTTGGCCGGCACTGTTATTACTTACCAATTGATAAGCTTGAATCGTACTAAGGCAATCCGATTGTTGGTCTGGTTGTCAACGTTCATTACTATTTGGACTGCAGCGGTAGTTGCATCGATCGCGTTTCTTGGAGTGTCAGCCTTTAACATTCGCACTTCCAATGCCGCTGTTTACACCACTAGCAAAAGTATTATTTACGACACCGCACGCGTCACTCCAGATTCGGGGTTGACGTGTGTTGTGATTGCTGGATGCCTCCTGTCATTGCGACTAGTCTGGAGCTACACGCCAATCAAGCAACCGATTATGTGGTGGGGAGTCGTTGGTTCCGGAATATTTGTGGGCTTGGTGTCATATACCCGCGGCCACTTTCTTGTGCTTCTTCTCATTGTAGTTCTGACAGCCGCAGTTCCGCAGTCGCGGATGAGAAACTTTGTTCGGATGGCAACCGGCGCAACTATCCTTGCACTATTCTTCTTGCTCAGCTACCAACTTGTGGACGCTGTGAGTACGCAATACGGCGAGAATCTCCTTCGGCCGTTTTCTGCTTTTCGAGGAAAGGTATTGGATGGTCTTCTCGTAGAGAATGTGCAGGTTGACACCAGCGCCCTGTGGAGGGTACGCGAAAGCGGTTTGGCTTTAGAGTACTTTAGCAACAATTGGCTTTTGGGAAGTGGGTTTGGCGCTCGATATCGAACGTTCGCAAGAGGTGAAATATTTGAAGGTGTACGCGGCTTAACATACATCCACAATGGTTATCTTTGGATTTTAATAAAAACAGGGATCATTGGGTCGATTGGTGTTGTACTCGCTTGTGCAATGGGTATTAGGGCAGTTTTTAGAGCCAGTCGTTTGCATAATCTTTCATTTGTAGCGCTTGTGGGACTGGCAGTACTAGCTGCTTTGGCAACTCAAATGATCACGTCGCCAACAATGATCGAGAATGCGAATTCGTTGCTGGTCGGGATCGTGGTCGGCGTCGTGGGATACTCACTACGTTCAACTGCTGACTCCAGCCGTGATCAGAGAGGTCTAACCTACGGCAGAGGTCAAGGATTCAGTCGATCTCAAGTTGAGGAGTCTCGATGAAGGTCGGACTAGTGGGCGGCGTCCCATCAATTATGGGTGGCGGCGGCCTAGAGGTTCAAATAGGTAAAACTGCCGACGCTCTTCGATCGCAAGGGGTAGATGTCGTCGTTGCAGGATCATCCGACACTAATAGTGAGCCGTTTGATCTTATCCATATGTTTGGGGCAGATCCTGCCAACTGGAACTACTTGAGGAATTGGTCCATCAACAGGTGCTCGCTAGTCGTGTCACCCATCCTGGTTTTTGACTCGTTGAGGCAAGCAAAGCTTGAGCGGTATTTGTCGAGAATTCGAGTAGGTCCCACGACAACCAGCGGAATGAGGCGGGGTGTAGTTCTCGCGGCTGATCACGTCGTAGCGCTACATGAAGGCGAGCGCGAGCAGCTAATGCGCTGGTACGGCGTTCCTAGTGGGACAGTATCTGTAGTGCCGAATGGCTCCGAAGCCAAGCCAACGGAGGCGGATAGGTCGGGTCGTCCATTTTTCATTTGCGCTGGGACGATCAATTCTAGAAAAGACCAGCTCTCACTCATTCGGGATTGGCCTGCGGATTTTCCTGATTTAGTGCTTGTCGGGCCGCTCGGTCTAACGGGTATTGAGGCGAAGGTATTCGAGCGATTGCTGCGTTCTAAGCTAAACGTCAATTGGCTTGGCAAAGTTAGTCAAAGCAAACTGTGGCTACTTCAGGAAACGGCGTGTGCCACTGTGTCGTACAGTCAGTCCGAAGGAGAAAGCCTGGTTGTGCTTGATAGCTTGGCGTTGAGTACCCCCGTGCTGATACGGGAAAGTGGTTCAACTCAATATTTGCGCAGCCGCTACGGAGACGGAGTTCTGACGTTCACGACGAATATCGATTTCTACTCTGCGGTTAAATCATTAAAGACTGAAGCGATAAGCACGGAATTTCGCACAATTCCGTCGCCGCTTTCCTGGTCTGAAGTGGGGAACCGTCTTGTCGGGGTCTATCAGCGTACGAATGGGCGTACGCGGTGAGTTCAGAAGCGGTAGCGAAGCGGCGAACGGTTTTAGGTGCAGTCACCTCGAGTGCGTCTTTAGGTGTGCTTTCCCTTCTCGCTGGTCTCTTGATGTTGCCGCTTGCCTTTAGCCGCGTTGGTGTATCTGAGTACGGAATCTGGATTATCCTCACGACGATGACTACATATCTTTATCAGTCGGATCTGGGTATGGGTAGTGCTGTAATCCGCTATGCGGCTATAGCTCGATCGAAAGGCGATCGAGACAGTCTGTCTAAAGTGTCGTGCTCAAGTCTGGCCTGGATGTCAATTGTGGGGGTAACCGTGGCTCCCATAGCTGGACTATCGTTCTATTTGGGAATTGGCTCAGTCGCTGGGGATGCACACGTGGGTCGCGAAGTGTTTGTCGCTATGTGTGCTTTCTCGACGGTCATAGTGTCGCTTCTGGGCCTCAGGTGCTTCTCGGCATTAATGCAAGGTTTAGGATTTTGGTCAATTGAGAAACGATTTCAAATTGTCGGTCTGATTATTCGAGTGGTTGGTACTGTGGTAACTTGCCTCTTTTTCCCGCAGATCTTGATTCTGGCTTTAGTGGAAACCGTTGCTCTGATTGTCCCGGTTTTTTTAGCGGCGTTCTACGTACTGCGCTTGAATATGTTTGATTTTGGGAGAAGGTTTATTTCTTATAGTCAAATAAAGTTTCTGCTATCCTTCAGTTTTCGAGTCTTCGCTGTAGGCGCGGTAGGCACCGCAATCATACAGGCGGGAGTGATTATAGCTGGAGTTATAGTTTCACCGGCGGTAGCGGCCTACTACAGTGCCGTACTGAGGCTCTACCTCGCGGTGAGGCAGGCGATCACCTGGGTAGTCGAACCGTTCATGCCGGCATTGGCTCGGCTTCACAGTCTGTCAGAAGATAGTGATCGCAGATTCTCTCTCGCGGTAATTTCTATTTCATCTGTAGTTGGCGGACTTGGAAGTGTTGCTATCCTGCTCTCTTCGAGGGATATTCTTCGACTATGGCTCGGTATGGATGTGCCGATTGCGGCGTTGGACATGAGTCTGATGTTAATGATGATCGGTATGTTCGTTAACAGCCTTCATATTGGGTCTATCAGTGCCTTGAACGCGGTAGCCAAGCCGGGGGCTTACCTTTCTTTGCAGTTGGTTTGGTTGATCTCAACGATCTTGCTGTGCGTTGTGCTTGGTGAAAAATTCGGTATTGTCGGAATATCGCTCGGCAATGTGTTGCCGATAGTTTTTCTTGAGGTTTTGTACGTTCGGCGATTTCTACGTCTTTTAGAAATTGGGTTCAAGAGGTGGTTGGTCGCATGCTTGATTCCGTTATTTATTTTGAGCATGGTTGGACTGTTGGGGGCGGCTCTGTTTTGCTCGATCTCGCTTCTGATTCATGTTGATTTGTGGCGCCTGTCCTCTGGAGTTGGCTTCGTCCTGGCGGTCGCGGCGGCTTTAGGTGCCATGAGAAGATCGGAATGGTTGCTATCTGTTCGTGATTCTCTGAAACTTGCCGCGTAATTATTTCTGCTGTTTATAGAAGGAGGACGGTTTGAATCCCGGTAGTCTTTGGTACCTTTCGTGCCGGTTGCATCAACGTGGTTGGACGATCTCAGCCAAAGCCATAAAGGTCTTTAACTTTCTTGTCTTTCATGCGGTTCTTCCACCTGAATGTGAATTATATTCAGAGGTAACACTTTGGCATCGCGGTATGGGCACGGTTATTCACCCCAATTCGACCATTGGGGTGGGAGTAACTATTGGTCACGGTGTTACCTTCGGCGCGTCTTCTAATGTGCCAGGCTCGCCATTAAGGGTGATAATCGAAGATAATGTAACTATAGGTGCTCATGCTTACGTGGCTGGTTCGAGGGGGCGTCCGATTGTAATCGGTACGGGGGCCGTTATTGGCGCGCATGCGGTTGTGACCGAAGATGTTCGACCGGGCGCAAAGATGGTCGGTCCTAAAGCAGTTGATATCGTTAAACGACCTACTTTCCCGGACTGTGATTGAGCATTTTGCCGACTATGGCGCTGGGTGTCGTTTTGGCAGTCGGCGTAATTTTCGCCATTCCTGCGGTCGTTTCGGTCATCCAGTCACGATTCGCATACACGTTGTGCCCCCGTCCGTTCGACTAGTTGGAGTCCTGGTGCAGTGTGGACACTGAACTGATTGTGTTAGGCGCTACTAGCTCTAGTCGGAGCTATCGTCGCTAGCTGGCCGGCATTCTCGGGCGGACGAACAGCCATCGAGTCGATGGGCGTTCCTGAAATCACAGGAGAGCATCGAGGGCCGCGCCCGCTATCGTTCGGTGACCCGCGTCGTTGGGATGCAGGCCGTCGGGGTCGATCATGTCCGGATGATCGGCCAGTGGCTCGCCTATGTCTAGGTAAAGGGCATTCGCCTGCGCTGCTGCTGATTTCACTCCGTCGATTAGAGTTGCGAAATCGGCCGGGGGTTCGGTTGAATCCCAGATCGGGCTAGTGACTATCACCTCCGTATTCGGTGCCGCCGCCTTTACGGCTGCGAACAGCGACGAAGCAACCGCTCCGGTTATGCCGGCGGTGCCGGCCTCGTAGTCGTTGCGTCCACCGGACACAACGACGATGTCCGGCTGCGCTGCGGCAATCACATCCAACTTGATGCTGTAGTCGGTTTTCTGGCCGAGGTAGGACGTGGTGTACCCAGATCCGCCCTCCGCGAGATTCAGCTCCGACCACCCCATCGCCGCCGAGACCAGCGTGGTCCATCGCTTCCCGTTCGTGGACGCACCGATGCCCTGACTGTATGAGTCCCCCAGGAAAGCAACCACCGGTACCGAATCCGGGATGGTTCGTGCGGGTGCGGTCGCGGGTTCTGCCAGCGGGGGGTCGGACCGCGAGCCGATCTGCCAACCAACGATTCCGCTGAACGCCACGAAAAGCACCGAGACCGCGAGATAGACAAGTACCGTCCGCCGCGCCCTCATGGTGCAGGGACACTGATGTTTGCGATGAGGGCATCGGTGACGGAGACGGACCAAAGGCGGTATCCCTCGGGGTTCGGGTACCGACTCTCGCCGTCGTAAGTTCCCTCCGCTCCATTTACTGTCGTCGCCGCGTTGATGACCTGGAAGTTGTTCTTCCGGGCGGAGACCTCCAGATCGTGAACGTTGGCCTTCACCAGCATGCCGAGCTCTTCGGGCTTCCGAGGTGCCGGTTGGAGTACCGCGACCACAGACGCCTGCGAGTACGTCTCGGCAAGTGTGCGCAGCAGGGGAACGGACTCGGCAGCGAGGGTGCGAGGGCCCATGTCGAGACCGTTGCTCACCAACACCACATCGATATCCGATGGTGGACGATTCTGGGGAAGAGCGTTGGTCAGAAACTCGACGTTGCGTGACACAGATGCGTTCCACAGAGAAATAGGCGTGCCGATGCCATCGGCCACCGATATCGGCGGGTCGACGTACCCCGCGCCCGCGAGAACATCCCACTCATGGATCACAGCAGGCCGGCCGTACTCCTGCGCCAGGCTCTGCATGGTCAGGAACACCCAGCTACCGAGCGAGATACCCGTGCCGTCGCCGATGAGCAGAATGTCGACAGGATCGTCCGATGCGGCCAACTTATTGGACAGTGGTTGCTGCCCAACGGAATCGGTCGTTGTGGCCGTGACCGGTCGATAAGTGTCCGATGTACTGCTGCAGCCCGTCGCGGCTACCAGCGTCACCACAATCGCGGCGGCAGCCAAGCGCCACCGCGTCACGACGTCAACCGCCTACGGGACTTGCCTTTCGTTTCGGTCATCGCGCCACGCATGGTGTGGACCATGTGCTCCCACGACGGAAACTCGAAGTCAGACGCGAGTGGGAGTCGACCATCGGACAGGCTGAGCTTCATGGCCTGCGCCACTGCGTCGATGTCGGTGGGATCGCAGTACCGTACCGACTCACGGAGCAGCTCTCTGAAGATCGGCCGTTCGCTCACCAGCACGGGTGCGCCGAGACGCAGCGCCTCGAGCGGGGGTAGCCCATAGCCCTCGTTCAGCGAGAGGTACACGAACAGAGCGGTATTGCGATACAGCCACGCCAGGTGCTCGGTCTCGACGAACCCGGTGTAGCGAATCGAGCCGTCGTCGATAGCCGCGAGTACCCGCCGCTCGAGCTGGTCGGCCTTGCCGTTTGCCGGACCCACCACCACGAACGGGCGGCTCGCTGAGATCGCTCCTGAATGCACAGCAGCGGATAGCGTTGTCGCTAAATTCTTTCGCGTATTCAACCGCCCTACGGACAGCACGAAGGAGCCGGGCCGAAGGTCGAGAGCCGGAGGTGGTTCGGGATTCGCGTCGAGCAGCGCGTGAGAAATGCCGAAGCCGGTGACGGCTGTCGGTACCAGGCGCGGGTTGTGCTGAACGATGCGAGCCGCCTCGGTTTCACTGCTGACGAACAACACGCTCGCCGCGCGTGCGGCGATCATGATGGGGGAGAGATAGATGCGCTCGATCGTGGTGAACCACTCGGGGTTGGACTGGAACAGTGCGTCATGCACGAAGACGGCCGATTTTCCCAGCAGCGGAGAATAATTCGAACCCCACGCCATGTCGTACGGGCCGAGACGTACTCGAAGCGAAAGCTCCATCATGTTCTTCAGCGGCTGCGTCGGCAGGTACGTGCGGATCCACCGCAACCCCTGTCGTTCCAGGTCCGAGGCCTCTGCCGGTGTAGGGCGTCGTCGCAGCGCCACGGTGAGCGCATCGTCGGGAAACTCGCGTCGCCACGCTGCGATCTTCTCGTGTGTGATGACGATGCCGGCGGGCGGACCGCCGAACCAGTAGTACCCGTCGAACAAGACCCTCATGACGTCTCCGTTCTGTCGCGTCGTGGCAGTACGACGAGCATCGCCACCGATACCGTGATGCGTAGCGCGCTCAGGACTATCAGCGTCCAGACCAAACCGGCTGCACCGCCGACGAATACGCCGATCGTTTGGCTCCCCACATCGATGAGCACCGAGGCCAGGCGCGCTCGATGCGTGAAGACGGGACCGACAAAGAACCGGGTGGCCATCAGCGCCACCTCGAAAGTCTGTGCAGACAGGATCGCCAAGCCCACGGGAACCACGTACGGCAGCGCGGTGGCGGGACCGATGTCGGAGAACACCGTCGAGAGCGCCGTGTACCCCACCAGCCCGCACGCGCCGAGGCCGAGAGCCACCGCGATGTTCCACCGCACCGAGACCGCCAGAACTGCGCGCGTGCCCTGCGCACTGAGGGTGGCGAATTGCTTGAAGATCAACGGCTGGATGCTCTGGATGATGACGAACGCCGGTGCGAACACGAGCGAATAGGCGAACCGAATACCGGCAGTGGCGGTGTCGTCCTGGATCAGATACAGCAGCAGGGTGGCGATCTGGCTTCCGAACCCGAGGTAGATGGCCTCTGCGGTGATCCGCCATGCGATGGAGAAGTGGGAATCGGACTTGGTGGTGGAGGTGGACGTGCCGCAGAGGACGAGCCCGGCCGCGAGCACGATCAGCAAGGTGCTGAACCAGATCGGCAGCAGCGCGGTGTTGTCGACACCGAGCGCAAGCGCACCGGCAGCGACCAGCGCGCCAAGGGCATAGAGCGCCGCCAGCAGTGCCGCGCGGGAGTAGCTGCCTCGGATGATGAGGACCTGACGCGGCAGATCGGAGATCACCATCGTCGCAGCCAACGCGGCCACCGCGGCGGCATATCCCCACTCGCCGCCGCGGCCGATCCATAGGAACGAGGCAATGGCGACGACGGTCGCGAAGGCAATGGTGCCCCGCCAGCTCGACCACCGGTCGATGGAGTCTTCCGGACGCACTCCGATCTTCGCCGCGTCCACTATCGGTGCATAGATCCCCCACGCCCGGGAGGTGCCCACGGCGATGAAACCCAGTGCGGCACCCACCGACAGCGATGCGAACTCGCTCACCGTCAACGACACACCGGCCGTGACGTTGAAGACGAAGAAGCCGAGGGACCACAGGCCTTGATCCAGAGTGCGGATCAGCACGCTCGCCCGAGTGACGGACGAGTTCTCTACGTCGGCACTGGTGGTCATCACGGCCGACCCGCCCGGCCGGGAAGCGCAGCATCGAACGCAAGGCCTTCGGCGTAGAGCTGCGCAGCGAGGTCGACGAACCGTTGCTTCGTCCACTGCGTCGTGCTGATGCGCTGCATGGTCGACGCGCGAACGATGGCTTCCGCCATCATGTCCCGGGTAGTCGCCGAATCGGCCGGAAGCACTACCCCGGATGTACGGGAATCCTCGAGCACAGAACTTGCTCCGGTCCGCTCGAAACACACCACCGGTAGTCCACACGCCGCCGCTTCGCCCACGACGCCGCTCGCACCTTCCCGTCCCGAGGGATGCATCAACACATCCGACTGGACCATCATGTTCAACACCGCTGCGCGGTCGAGCGATCCATGAAAGGTCACTCGATCCTGCACGCCAAGCGTCTTCGCGCGTCGATGCAGATACGCCCCGCGGCTCGTGCTGTCGAAGCCCACGATGTGGAGGTGGGCATGCTGCAACCTGCTCGACGCCAACGCCTCGATCGCCAACTCCTGGCGCTTGCGAGTGATGAGATGCCCGACGACCAGGATCACGATGCCGTCGTGCTCGGTCCGAACAGGCCGAGTAGTCGGGAGATCGACGACGACGTTGGGGAACCGTCGGCATCTGGTATCTGTCTGTGCGACAGTCGCTTCCATCGCTCCGTTTTGTGCAAGTACCAAGTTGCATCGACGAGCGATATGTTTTGCCGGGATCGAGGCCAGCTGATCGCGCGCCGTCTGCAGAAACCATTGCCTCCGTGAGGCAGGTGAGGTAGGGGAGATGGCGAACACCTCGGCGACGCCGCCCGCGCCGATCGGGCCCCAGACCTTGTAGGTGCTCGGCGACATTCTGGTGATCGGCGTCGACAGAATCTCCGAGGCGAATGTGACGTGGTGTGCATAGACAACCGAGTACGTTCGATCGATCTCACGGATGTGCTTGACGGCCAATCGAACCCACAGTTCGTGTTCGATACGGGTGAACCGTGGATAGTGCCATCGAAAGAACGGCGGAGCCAGGGGGATCCCGACGGTGACGATCTCGAGGTGCTGCTCGAGCTCGGCGGGGATCCGCCCGGAACACGCCTGGGCCGAACGACGCATCGTCACCAAGATTACCGTCGCGCCTACCGTTCGAGCATGCTCGAGTGTGGCGATGAGGAACTGCCAGCCGATACCGGGTTCGCTGGGCATATCCGGGTGAACAGTGAAGGAGGACAGCACTATCGCGTGTCTACGGTCGTTCACGCGATCACCGACACTCGGTGCCGTCGGCGTTGCCGAGGACGGCTCGGCCCGCGGCCGTCGGTCCCGCTCGGCGGGGAGCTCGACTCCTTTCGTCGCGCCGTAACCGTAAGGGCCATGAACACCCACGGAAACGCGAACCAGATCACGTTGGTCACCGACGTGCAGATGGCCAGTGCCACAAACAGGGGGAGGGCGTGCTTCTTCTGCCGCACACCGAGAAACAGGCTCACCGCGAGCACGACGAAAAAGGCGAACCCGAAGAACCCGACATCGTAGATCAGCGTCAACCACATCGAACTCAGATATGCGGCACCGACGTTGGTAGGGTCGACTGGATTGAACTGTGAGAACGAGTTGAACCCGGTCCCGATCGCTGCGCTCCAGTCACGGGAGGCAATCTGGTCGATTGCCGTGTTCCACAGCTGCAGTCGATATGCCCCGGTGCCACTTTCGGTATCGATGACGTGGACCACCCGCCACAGGAACGTGTCCGTGTCGCCCACGCGGTAGTAGACGTCGTGTAGATACGCGAGCCCGACCGTGAAAGCCAGCAATGAGCTGACGATGGTCACCGGGTAGGTTCTCGCACTTCTGCCCATCACACAGACGGCGATGATTGCGAGCGCGATCCACGCCGCGCGCGTGGAGGTGAGGACGAGTGCGACGGGGATGGGAGCGGCCAGCAGCAGCACCCGTGGGGTCACAACGGTTCGGTCGTCTGCGAAAAAGTAGATGACACCGATCCACCCGGCACACAGGCACCCCATGATGTTGTACTCGAAGGCGAGGCCGTCGACCCGGGTACTCGGGTCGATGAGGAAGCTCAGCACACTGAAAGCCGAGATCGTCGACAGGATTGCGGTACCCGAGCGCACCACAAATCCGTGGTCGAGTGCCACCTGCGTCATGGGCACCACCACGATCAGTGCCGTGATCAACTGCACCGCCATGCGCAGGCTTGCTGCGGTGTCGGGCGCGAACAACACACTGGAGGTGAGTCCCACGGCCACCACCCCTACCGAGCCGATGATCAAGCCCACTGCGAATGGAGATCGAGTTCTGGCCCCGGGTTCGCGACCCGCGTAGGCATGAAGCGCGACGAGGAACAACGGCGTTGCGAGGTATTCGGGTCGGAGGGTGAAACCGCCGACCGTGACCTGCAGGCCGTTGGCGCACAGCGCAAAAAAGTAGATGCTCCAAGCCCACCGGATACTTCGGATCGACAGTATCGCCGCGACGGCTGCCGCTGTCACGCAGACCGCAACGATGGCCACCAACGGCGCAGCCAACGCGACGAACACCGCCGCGGCGGCGAACGCGATCAGTCCGCACAATTCTGTCGTGGACGCACTGGGTTTACCACTGATCCATCGACCACCGATATGCGGACGCACGTCCCACAAATCCGATCAGTGCCGGTTGGTGCTGATGGTCGGTGGTGTTGGAACTCGGGCCGGGGTACGGCCCGACTCGAAGTCGTATCCGTAGCGGTACTCGGACTTCTTCGACGTCGGCACCACCGACATGACGACCCCGAGAAGTGGCGCGCCGATCGTCTCCAGATTGGCCGCGGCCCTGCTCACCTCGTCGCGTCGAGTGAAACCGTAGCGAGTGACCAGGATCGTGCCGTCACACTGGGTGGCCAGTGTTGCGGCATCGGTGACCGGTAGCACCGGAGGGGAATCGACCACTACGTAATCGAATGCGCGCCTGAGCTCATGCAGGAGTGATTGCGCAGCAGCACTTCCGAGCAGTTCGCTCGGGTTGGGTGGTGCGGGCCCCGCGCCCAGAGCCCACAGATTGTTGAATGTGGTGGTCTGGATGACCTCGTCCACCGTGGCCTCGTGCGCGAGGACCGAGCTGACTCCCACCGATCCGACGATGTCGAGATACTCCGAGATTCGTGGCCGTCGCAGATCGGCGTCCACCAGAACCACCCTGTTGCCCACCTCGGCCAGAGACAGTGCCAGATTGACGGCGGTGACCGATTTGCCCTCTCCAGCAATGGAACTAGTGATCAAGAGTAGGCGTGGGGGGTTGTCGACGGCGAGAAACTTCAGATTCATGCGTAGTTCCCGGTACGCCTCGGCAACGGGGGCAGTGGACCGGCCGAAATCGATGGCTGCGGTGTCGCGCACTTTCTTGGCGTACGGGATGGTGCCCACCAACACGCTGTCGGTCAGCTCCTGTAGTTCACCGACTTTCTTCACGGTGTTGTCTAGCCTGTCCCGAACGAGAGCTCCGGCGATGCCGACCAATAGCCCGATCGTCATGCCCAGAATCACGTTGCGCAGCTTCTTCGGTGTCACCGGTGCCGTAGGGGTCTCGGCGGCTTCGGCTACGGCGACGGACGCGGACGCAGTCCCACCGTCGGCCGGTGTCTCCAACTCGCTGACGAGTGCGGGGAATTGCTCTCCGAGTGCGTTGGCGATGTCGCGGGCCCGCAGCGGGGATGTATCGAGCACCGACGCGTCCAGCAATACCGAATTGGGTGTGGACGTTGCCTCGATCTGCGCACTGAGTGCGTCCGCGCCGATGGGTAGGGACAACTGATCGACAACCCGCTGCGCCAGCGTGCGTCCGGTGAGAAGTTCGGCGTAGGAGACGACGCGCTGCTGCGAGGCCAGATTGCTCTGATAAACGTCACTGGCGGTGATAGCGGTGGTCGAGACGAAGAAGCGAGTGGTGGCCTGATAGGCAGGCGTGGACAGAAGCGAGAACAGCACGGCCGCAGTGGTTCCGACGATCGTTGTCGCCACGATGATCAGCCATCGAGCCTTGAGCGCAGCCGCATACTCGCGAATCAACACGCGGCTACCTCCTCGGCAGGGTGGATCTGTGCGGCATCAGCGGTCGTTCGAATGTCATCGTCCATCAATCTACTGGCAGGGGATGGAATTGGGGGAGTATCCACTCGACCGAACCCGTTACGTTCGCTAGCGACGAAAGCTACTGAGGCGAAACATTCTTCGTAACGGTTTGTCGAATCGAAACCTACCGCCGTTAGGTGTTGAGCGGTGCGAATTAGATCGGTGCCCGACGCCAGAATGCTCCGGAACCGTCGATGTCGACAATTGCCTCGTCGATGGAATGGGCCAGTCGATAATCGCGCACCGCCTGCCCCGCTTGCGAGGAGTGGCTGCCGTAATCGTCGATGATGCAGAACCCTCCGGGGGAGAGTTTGGGGTAAAGCGATTCCAGAGCCTGAATGGTCGATTCGTACATGTCGCCGTCCAGTCGCATCAGCGCCAGCGACTCGATGGGGGCGGTTGGAAGTGTGTCCTTGAACCACCCCACGAGGAACTGCACTCTCTCGTCCAGGAGGCCGTAACGCTCGAAGTTGTGCTGCACTGTCCGCGTTCCTACCGCGAGACCGCCGAGCTCGTGATTTCTGTCCCCCGCGTCCGCCGGAAATCTGGTGGGATCAGGTGGCGGCAGCCCCTCGAACGAGTCTGCGACCCAGACTGTTCTGTTTTCGTCACCCCAGGCAACGAGGTTGGCCTTCATGAAGATCGATGCCCCGCCCCGCCAGACCCCGGTCTCGATGAGATCGCCGGGGACGCTTTCGGACACGACGGTGGCGATACATTCTTCGATGTTCGTCATCCGAGCCAAGCCTATCATCGACTCGGCTCGCGACGGCCAGTCCAAGCCGACGGCGCGATGGTGCTCGTCGTATGGCTTCTTTATCGCTATCTCGATGTCGAACTTCGCCGCGGCTGCGGCGAATCTACTGGCCAGGCGTTTGGTGAGTGAGGGATTGCCCTGCCACCGGACCCCACCCAACACCGAGTCGTTGTCCTCGGCGAGGGCACCGGTCAGCGACCGTTTGACGATGTTCAGATACAACCGTCGAACCTCGTTCGAGTTCGTCTGATCGCTGATCATCGGCACACACTAGCAACGAAAGAGACGGTGCGCCTTGTGATGTGCTTGCCACTCATGCCGGCAGCAGAGCTTCTTGGACGCGCGGTATCAAGTATTCGCCGTATTGCCGGGTGATATGCCCGGTATCCCAACTGATAACGATGCCCGACACGAACAACGGGCAGTTATTGCGATAGCAGAACCAGGAACTGGTATCGATGAACGTTGCACCCGTCTGCTTCGCGGCGGCTTCGTCTGCACTACGTTTTTTGAGCCAGTTCTCCGATATGGTGCTGATGCAGTTGGATGGCACCGACAGCCTCCCCGCGCATTCTGTGGCGGCTTTTCCGAGGGGATTCGGAGTAAGGATGACGACGGCCGCACCGCTGGGCGCAATACGGGCGATGATGTCGGTGCGTGCAGTGGTCCACGCCCGCACAGAGCCCTCGCTGTTCACCGTTCGTTGAATCCCGTATTCCATGTCGATCATCACCACCATGTTGGGGCGAGCGGTGATGATCTGATCGACCATCGCATCGCGACTCGCATTGCATCGATCGGTCGCATCCTGAGCCACGCCGATGGTCACGTCGGAATCAATGAACGGGCAGTTGTTCAGGGCCATTCCGTGCACGCGAAAACCATTGGGTACCAATGCCCCGACGATGGGATGCAACCACGCCGCAGAGAAGGAATCACCGACGACGATGGCCGACTGCGGTGCATCCGCGTCCCCGTAATTGCAGATGTCGAGACTGAGTTCCGGCGGATCCAGGCAACCGGCCTCCGGTGTCATCTCGACGGGCTTACCGCTGTCGACATCATCCAACGGCGGACTCGTCGCGGGAAAGGACTTGGCAGCGAGCGACTCCCGGATCGCAGCCTCCAACGGATCCTGAGTCTGCCCCACGGCCGCCGCGGCGAGGACCGGCTTCGGCCCCTCGTCCGGCAGTACGACGCTCGGCTGATTGAACAGCGCGACCAGCAGAAAGACCATCACCGCACCTAAAGCGCCGACGAACACTCGCTGCCCATCGCGGCTCTCGGCCGAAGCCGGCCGGTGCCCACGGTGCCGAGAGCGGGGCGCGAGGAAATTCGAGTCGAGCACGGCCTTCTCCACCAGGTGGTACGACGCGATGGACAAGACGATCGTCCCTACGATCACAGTGACGTAATACGTGATGCCGACGTCGAGGACTGTCAGGAGCAGTACGACCAGCGGCCAGTGCCACAGATACAACGAATACGAGATTGTGCCGATGTAGACGACCGGCCGCAGGCGGAGCGGCCGCGTGACTGCCAACCCCGAGGAGCCGATTCCCGCTGCGATGACCAAGCACGTCGCAATCACCGGAATCGCGCCAGAGGGGGCGGGGATTGCAACACCTGCAACCAGCACGCCGTACGAGATACCGACGAGTCCCGTGACGGCAATGAGAGACCGCAACCACGCCGGCGTACCGAGGAACAGTGGAGCCATCGCAGCCAGTAGCGCACCAGCGGCCAACTGCCAGATGCGGCTGAACGTGGAGAAGTACGCTGCCGTCGGGCTCGCAACGCTCTCGCTCATGGCCCACAGGAACGAGACGGCAATGGCGACACAAGCAAAGGCGGCCACGAGAGGCCGCAACGGTAGGTTCTTTCGCCACCGCGTTGCAACGAACAGCAGCCCCGCCATCAGCAGCGGCCAGACCACGTAGAACTGTTCTTCGACGGCGAGTGACCAGTAATGCTGCAGCGGTGAGGGCGGCAACGCCGTCTGGAAGTAGTCCGCGCCCACGGAAACCAGGTGCCAGTTCATCGCGAATGCGGCCGACCACCAGCTGTCGACGGCGATGGACTCGAACCTGCTTGTGAGCACCAGTACATACGACGCGGTGACGGTGGCACCGATGACCAACAACGCCATCGGCAGGATGCGACGGGCTCGTCGTCGATAGAAGTCCGCGATGGATACGCGCCCGTAACGCACGCCCTCCCGCAGCAGCAGGCTGGTGATGAGGAAGCCCGAGATGACGAAGAACATGTCGACACCGACGTACCCACCCTCCGGCCACTGGAAGACATGCTGCAAGACGACCGATGCCACCGCGATCATCCGCAAACCCTGAATATCGAGGAGGAACCCGAAATCGTTCGACTTCCCGGGTGCAGCGGCAACTTCCGGTGGTGGCGCAGCGGCCGACGTGGAGTCGGCTCTCCTCTCGAGCAGAGTCATCTACGATCCCCGATGTGATTGCGCGATACCGGAATACCCGGCTGATGTCGCGAATGATAGTCCCAATCGGTGCGCATTTTCGCGGTAAGAAATCGATTCATTTCGACGAATTGACGAATACTCGTCTCATTGCCTTTTCGATGGTCGGGTGAATGCTCCCGTAGCCATCCCGGTGATTGTTTGGGGACTTATTCCTGGCAGTCGAGAACGGTTTCCGTTGCGGTGCAGTATTGTTCGCCACGCGTAAAGCTCTCGATCGGGATGCCGATCGATGGGCGGGGCGCTACCGTGAGCGCATCGGTTGCGACTCGAGGGAGTGCGTCATGCTGCACACGTTGATCGACAGGATCTATTGGCGACTGCGTCACCGGCATATGCCCGACGACATTCCAGCCGGAACATTGATGAGCTTCATCCTCGATCGAGTGGCGCAAGCTCTACGAGGCCAGATTCTGGGGCTGCCGTACGTAAAGGGGCCCGCGGTGCACTTCCGTGGTCGCGGTGTCAAGGTACGTAACGCGGCCAAGCTTCATGTCGGCACCGGCGTCGTGTTCGGCGACGGGGTTGCGATCGACGCGCACTCAGCACACGGAATCACGATCGGAGATCGCACCACGGTTGGCCGCGGATCGTCGATCAACGGATCCGGAGTGATCTCGGAGCCCGGCGTGGGCGTGGTGATCGGTGAAGGCGTGGCTGTGGGAATGTACAACGTGATCTGGGGGCAGGGCGGCATCACCATCGGGGACAACGCGATGATCGGGCCCCACGTATCGATCTTCAGCGAAGACCACGAGTTTGCCGATATGTCCGTGCCGATGAACCGTCAGGGATGCATCCGTAGCCCCACGGTGATCGGCGCGGACACCTGGATCGGCGCCGGCTCCGTCGTCACCCGGGGAGTGACCATCGGTGAGGGGGCAATCGTTGGCTCCGGGTCTGTGGTTACGAAAGATGTGGCTCCGTACACGATCGTGGGAGGGGTGCCGGCCAAGCTGATAAAGGCGAGGGAGCACACTGCCGGATGAGTCGGCCGGATGTCTCCGTTCTGATCGTCACCTACAACAGCTCGCACGTTATCGGTGATTGCCTGTCGGCGTTGGGTTCGGACCACGAGGTCATCGTCTACGACAACGCCTCGTCCGACGAGACCGTGACTCTGATCGAAGAGACTTTTCCGCATTGTTCAGTGACCGCCGGGGACCTGAACCTGGGCTTTGCGGGTGGAGTGAACAAAGCCGCCGCGCAGGCCACCGGCCGAAACATCATGCTGCTCAACCCCGATGCCGTCATCTCGGCCGCAGACGTGCGGATCCTCGCCGAGACCGTGGCATCCACGCACGGCGGAATCGTTGCTCCGCTCATTCGTACCGACGATGTGCGAGTGGCCGCGGCCGGCCGGATGCCCACCGCGTGGGCGATGGCCTCGCACTACTTCGGGCTCTCCAGGCTTGCCCGTGGCAGACGCGGATTGCAAGGCCACTACCTGCTGCCGTCCGATATCGGCGACGATCTCGTGGCCGTCGACTGGGTCACCGGTGCCTGTCTGATGGTCGACGCCGAGACCTGGCGTCGAGTCGGCGGACTGAGTGAACGCTGGTTCATGTACGCCGAGGACATCGAGTTCTGTTGGAGGGTAGGCCGCAGTGGTGGTGCGGTATTGATTCAGCCTCGCGCCCGGGCACGACACCTGGTGGGCAGCAGTAGCAACACCATGACCAAGACGAACTCTGCCTGGGTGCTCAACCTCTACGAGTTCTACCGCGCCGATCTGGCCCGGTCAGGACTGCAGCGGTTGTGGTGGGGCCTGGTGGTTGGTGCCGGTCTCGCGTTTCGGGCACTGGTGTTCCAGGTGCAATCTCTGCGGAATCCTGCTGGCGGATACAGTCGTTCGGCTCGTGAGTTCGCGCATCACTCCCGCGCGGTCTTCGGTTCGCTGACTACTTCTTCCGACGGCAGATGACTGCGTAACGCGCTGTCGTAATCGGCGCAGACCCGCTCCCACGTGTAAAGGTCGTGAGCGCGTTGGGTCGAGACGGTGCTGAACTTCTGCTGTAGTTCGGAGTCGTTGAGCAAGGTTTCGATACCGGCGGCGATGCTGTGCGGCGTCGGTTCGACAAAAAGTGCTCCTTCGCCGAGAACTTCGCGGTTGTAGACGGTGTCTCGAGCCACCACCGGTGCGCCGCATGCCATGGCCTGCACCAGGGCAGGATTGGTGCCGCCCACACTGTGGCCGTGAAAATATGCACCGGCGTTCTCCCACAGTGAGAACAATGTGTCGTCGTCGCTGAGATGCCCGTACCACCGCACGTTGGGCTTCTCCGCCGCGAGCGCGGCCACGCGGTTGTCGAATTCGCCGCCGTATCCGGATGAACCGACGATGACCACATTCCAACGGTCGCTGAGCTTCTCGGCCGCATCGAGAAAGGCGGTGATCGTGTTCTCGGGTACGAATCGCGCGACCATCAGCACGTACTTGCGTCGACCGAGCCCTTCGGGTGGGTCATCTCCGGTTCGAGGGTCACCACCGTACGGAATGAACACCCCCGTTCTGCCGGAGAGTTCCTCCCATCGAGCGCCCAATTCGCGGGAGTCATAGATCAGAGTAGTGGCATGCTGCGCAGTCGCGCGTCCGCCGATGGCGAAGATCGTCTTGGCGATCCGGCCCCATTTCTCGCGTTCCCACTCGATGCCGTCGACGTTGACCAACGTAGGAATATTGCGGAGACGAAGGAATGGCAACCAGAAGCCGTTCGCGACGTTCATCACGAGTGCCGCATCGGGTTTCGTGACCAGGGCATGAAGCGAGGACGTAGCACCATAGGTGAGTGTGCTCGCGGATTTGCTGTCGAAACCGGGTGTGACGACCGACCGCACCCGCGGATCCATATCTGCTGGATTGGAGCTGAGTGCAGTGCGTCTGCCGTAGACCACGACATTCCACCCATGATCTGCCAGGTAGGGCGCGAGATGCCGAACCAGGGTCTCGAATCCACCGTAGAAACTCGGATATCCGCGCGTGCCGATAATTGCGACCGTACGAGTCATGCCTGGCCCCCACCGGAAAGTGATGTGCTGTGCGCTCGCCGACCTCCGTGCACGATCGATAAATGCGCTGTCGAACGCGATGTTATACAACAAGTGCTTTGTCGTCTCAGTAAGTGAGTGTAGTGAATAGTTCGGAACGCGAACAGTTTTCAAAAAAAGTCAGTGCCTCGCGGAATCGGATTTGGATGCAGGACCGAGTCCGTAATAAGAGCGAAGACGCCGGATGACTCCCCGAATGCGAGGCTTTAGCAAATGGGCCGGTTTGTTACGGCCGCCAGCAAGTTTCGTGAAGTACCGATACAGGGGATGGTGCAAAGAACGCGGGTTCGCTACGAGTGAGCGTGTTGTATCGAGGGGCGAGGCGTCGGCCGCGCCGATCGGTCCGGATCTGCGGCGCACGCGGCGAGTGGTGCCGGAGTCAGGTTGCTCATCGACATCGCACGGGCGTGTTCGCGTCATCGTTCTGTGGTGTCCGCTGCTCCTGGTGAGAACCGGGTCCTTGTTACGGTCGACCAGGTGCTCGAGGCGGACGGGTGTCGAGGATCACTTCGAGTGACGTGGTGGGTGTGTTCTTGTCTATCGTCGCTGCACAGGCAAGCGTGACCGTTCTATGGGAACAGAGCCGAACAGCGAAGTTCGCGCGTATGAATTGGGCTCGATTGGCCCGGTGACACGTCACAACGGGGAATTAACTTAGTTGTGCTCGTATATCGAACGAATGAATTGACACGCGTCAACCCCGAGCTCATCCGGTGCACGGAAAGCAACCAGCTATGTAACGATTGAGCCACGCAGTGACACGTTGCGAGCTGTACGAAACGAACGAGGAGCGCGAAGCATGGAGATACAGGATTATCTGAGAATCCTGAAGGCGAGGTGGATCATCATCGCCGTCACCGTGGTCGTAGCGATCCTTGGGGCCCTGGGTGCTTCTCTGCTGACCACGCCGCTCTACGAGTCGAGCGCCAGGATGTTCGTCTCCACCTCTGGTGGTGCGTCGGTGAGCGAGACTTACCAGGGCAACCTGACTTCTCAGCAGCTTGTGGCTTCGTACTCGGAATTGGCTACCAGTGATGCCTTGGCGGCCAGGGTCCTGAATGTGCTCCCGCTCGGCGGAATGAGCGCGGCGCAGTTGGCCTCGAAGGTGAAGGCTTCATCGACCCCCGACACCGTTTTGTTCAATCTGACTGTGACAGATCCATCGCCTGAGCGGGCCCGCGACATCGCCAACGCAATGGCGACCGAGCTGACGGAGCAGGTGCGTGAGCTTGAGACGCCGGCGAGCGGCGGGGATCCGGCGGCAGGTGTCAAGACTTTCCAACAGGCCGAGGCCTCGTCGACGCCTGTCAGCCCCAAGACCAAGCGCAACCTCGCCTTGGGTGCCGCCGTAGGCCTGCTCCTCGGCATCGCACTGGCGGTCTTGCGCGACCGTTTGGACAACACGATCAAGAACCGTCGTGAGATCGAGTCGATCTCCGGCAAGTCTCTCGTCGGCACTATCCCGTTCGACAAGGAACGCAAGGCGCATCCGGCAGTCGATTTCCAGGACCTCACCCAATCGGCCAGCGCCGAGGCATTCCGTGAGCTCCGCACCAACCTTCAGTTCCTCGAAGTCGATCATCCGCCGCGCGTCATTGTCGTCACCAGTGCGATTCCGAGCGAGGGCAAGACGACCACTGCGCTGAATTTGGCGATCTCACTTGCCGAAGCCGGCCACCACGTCGTTCTCGTCGAGGGCGATCTGCGTCGTCCGCGTATCTCGAAGTACATGGGCCTCATCGGTTCGGTCGGCCTGAGCACCGTGCTAGCTGGGCAGGCGAAAGTGGACGAGGTGCTTCAGCCGACCAAGTACGAGGGCCTGCAAGCTATGGCGTCCGGTCCGATCCCGCCGAACCCGTCCGAGCTACTGGGTTCGGAAGCGTCTCGCGCCTTGCTGGTGGAACTGCGCTCCAAGTTCGACTACGTCATCGTCGATGGTGCGCCGTTGTTGCCGGTGACCGACTCGGCCGTCCTGACCACCCATGCCGACGGTGCACTCTTGGTCACCCGCTACGGGCATACCAAGAGCAGCGAATTGTCCAGGTCCATCGGCAATTTGGAAACAATTGGAGCGCACGTCCTCGGTGTGGTGCTGGCATTGACGCCTTCGAAGAAGGGCGACATGTACAGCTACTCGTACAATTACACCGCCGACACCAACCTGCCCAAGCAAGTGACACCGCCGGTCCCCGCGCCGGCACCTCAGGCACCCGTTGCCCCACTGACGCCGGTGTCCCCTCCCACTCCCGCACCGGTGCCTGCTCCGCCGACACGACAGACATCCCCTCGGTCTGCTTCCGCGTCTCCTGCTGCCGGCCCGCGTACAGCAGAGGCAACCCGGGAACCCGAGACCTACCCTCGATCCCAGCGACCGGAGACTCTGCCCAGAAACGGCACTGAAAACCCGAGGCTGCGGAAGTAGTTGGTGGAAGGTCGGACTCACTTCGATCGTGAGGAGTCCGGCGTCGGTTGCCCACTTGCACCGATGACAATTCCTGCGAGGGTCATCGCCGCCAGGAGTAGCGGCGTCGAGACGTTGGGAAGCTGCGCTGACAAGACGACTGCGGCCAGTAGCTGAATAGCTGCAGTGAGCCTGTCGCTGATGCTGGGTTCGATTTTCTTGGGCTTGCTCATGTGTAGCTCCTGATGTGTATTTGTTGATTACATCGTCGAAGCTACACAGCTTTGTTGTGCCAAAAATGCGGTGCAGCAGTACATTTCAGGCGTTATGTGCTGTTCAGAAGAGGTGCTCGACAAACGTTATGCACCCTTTCGCGCTTCACGCGCCGACAGCTCCACGTCACACCGGGTCGACCCGTCGCGAAAAAGGGGGCGCATAACAACAGTTATGCGCCGAAGGCTCGTTTTTCTGCGCAAGGCGGTGGTGGAAGTTCATTCGATTGAATGACAGCGCACGACGTACGCGGATGTCCGGCCGCCCCTCGTGAGGCATCGAGCCGACGGTCGTTAGAACCGACCCTCGTATTCGGTGAGAACGAACAGCGCGACAGTGGCGATTATGAGTATCGCCAACACAATCCAAAGAAATGGATGTGTCTGTTCTGGGGGCCGTATCTCGTCACTACGTCTTTTTCCGATCACGGAACGAAACTGTAGGTCAGTCTTCGGGTAACTGCACTACCCTCGCGTCGACTGTGATGAAGACGCCGGGGATGTTCAGCACTGCGGAACGTCGATGCTCACCGTGGGTTGATCCACCAGAGGCTGCACGGGCACCGTCGCCTCGCCTGAAGCCGAAGGCTCCTCGAGTTCCCACGTCACCGTCTGCGACTTACCCGGCGGAATGGTGAGGTACGCAGCCTGCACCGGCCGGCCCAGCTCGGTGCCGGCCTGGATGGAGAATCCCGTGATGCCGTTGACCTTCATCGACGTGATCTTCGCGCCCTGAGTGCCGTACAGGTAGACGATCGATTCGTTGGTGCCGTACTCCACCGTCGGCTGGAATGTGCTCGCCACGTAGGGCGTCAGGCCGTTCGGATCCACGTTGTTGGTGAGCGTTGCCGTCACCGTCGACTTGCGGGTACCTGCCGTGCAGGACTCTGCCGAATACTTGATGTCGCGAGTCAGGTAGTAATCGAGTTTGTTGCCGCCGGCGTTGTTGACCACCACGTCGGCGAACGGTGCCGGGCTGTCCGGCAATACGTGACCCACCTTGGTGCCGGCCAGAATTGCCTGCTCGGCCGGGTCTGCACTCCACACCGAGATTCTGCCCTCGCTGCCGGCGCGGCCCACCGCGTCGAGCAAAGACCTGGTGGGTGCCGCGCCCGTGGTCATCTTCTGCACCACTGCCGCGGCGATCTCCTGGAGATACGCCTTGCGGGCCAACTGGTCGTCGCCGAATCTGGAATAAGCCGTGCTGAGGGTGATCTCGACGACGTTGTCAGCGGTGATCTGCTCGCCGTCGGCCAACGTGACCGGGCCGGTGGCACCGAGGATGTAGCTCAACGCAATCGGGTCGGTGGCAATGGCACCGTTGAGCACTTCACCCGTCTGCTCCGTCCACATGGACGACCAGATTTGGCCGGCATACGGAAAGTGCGGGCTCGCATTCGAGTTACGGAAGTCGATGGTGGTGTTTCGCGGAGCCCACAGAGCGTTGTACTCGGGGCCCAGATCGATGGGCTGTTTCGCGAATTCGAGTTCGTTGTTCGCACCGAGAGTGTCGACCCGGGCCGTACCGTTCTCGGCCCGAATGATGCCGTATCCACCGAGCAATCCGCCGGTGCCCCGAGCCTCCGCATTGGTCTGGAACGCGAGAAAGTAACTGCGCGGGCCGTTGTCGCCGAGCATCGACGGCAACAGTTCACTGGCGATCCGGGTGTTGGTGAGCAGATTCGCGAGTTCGTGAGTCTGATCGATCAATGACGTGCGAGCCTCGTCCACCACGCCGAGGAAGGCTGGCTCGTCCACCTGCTGGGCACGTTCACTGAGCTCGGCGGCCGCGGCGGACGTCTGCTGCAGCACCGGTTGCGCGTCCCGCAGGGCCGCGGTGTCCACCTTGCCGCCGCCCTCGACGAGGCTGCTCGGGTTCAGGCTGGCACCCGCTGCCGACGCGGGGGCCAGCACATCCACGGCCAATCCCTGCACCACATCGCTGATCTGCGCTACCGATTTCAAAGGACTACCGAGATAAGGAACGGCTTTGGCGATGGAAAACGGGATGGACGTCGTCGCCGAGACCGCATCGTTCGCAGATTCGGAGGCGCGCGCCGCCGCTGCCTCGGCTCCGGCCGAATCGCCGTCGAGCAACGCGTCCTTGGCCTGAGTGGCCGAGTCGCGTGTGGCGGTCAGACTCGACTGCGCGGAATAGGACTCGTAACCAAGCCACACCACAAAAGCAATGACAATGACCAGAAATACGCCCACCGTGATGAGAATTGGCCGCTTTCTACCCGATTTCCGGCCTCGGGTATCGGTCGAACTGGTTGCCATCGTCGGTGGCCTCTCGGTCGAGGAAATGTATTCGCGTGCACAGCCTAAAGGGGAGTGGACAATCTGGCGTACCTGTCCTTCGATCCAGGTAGAGCATTCACACCCGGTCGACTAGTTTGTAATGGGCGATGAAAGATCGACGTCGATGAGCGGCGCGCAGGCCGAATCGAAGCCGTCAGGGCGCGTCCGTTGAGGAGGTCGGGGAGTGTCGCCAGAGGCGGACGAGCGGTTCGAGGATGGCCGCTTTCCCCTGTCGGCTGCTCAGATGAATATCTACCTCGCTCAGCAGCTGGCACCGGACGTGCCGTTCACCATCGCGCAATACGTCGAGATCCGCGGCGATATCGATCCGGCCGTGTTGATTCGTGCGACGGACATCGCCTGCCGACGGCTCGAATCGCCTGCAGTACGAATCGGTGTGGACGACGGTCACCCGTACCAATGGTCGGACCTGCGGGTGCCGTACGCGATGATCTACCGCGACTTCACCGACCGCGACCATCCCATCGAGGATGCCCAGCGCTACATGGACGAGCAGTACCGGCAGCCCGTGGATCTGGTTCGCGACCAACTGATCGCCTCCGACATCATCCAGGTGGGCCCGTGCCACTACTACTGGTACAGCCGGGCTCACCACATCGTGATGGACGGCCTCGGCGCAATCTCGGTGCAGGAGCGCACCGCTGCGGTGTACACCGCGCTGACCGAGGGCACCGAGATCCCGAAGACCCGCGCCATCGGAGTGCGGGAGATCTACGACTACGAGGCCGCGTACCCCGACTCCTCCCGCTACGAGACCGATCGTCAGTACTGGCTGGGTCGACTCGACGGCCACCTCGAGGCCCCCAGGCTGGCCGGTAGCCCGAGTGAACCTGCCGCTCCCAGCGGAGTGACGGTGAGTGTCGGTGCCGTGTTGGACGCGGACCTCACCGAAGCCGTTGCTGCAGTGGCGCATCGGTACAACTCCTCCGACGTCCCCGTTGTGCTCGCCACGTTCGCGCTCTATCTCGCGCGCATGACCGACACCGAAGACGTCATGCTCAGCTTGCCGGTATCGGGCCGAGCGACCACCAAGCTGCGCGAATCGTCCGGCATGATGTCCAACGTCGTGCCGCTGCGCATCGGTGTCGAACCAGGAGTCACCGTCGAAGAACTTCTTCGACGGATTCAGGTGGAACTCACCGGCGCACTGCGCCATCAGCGGTTCCGCGTCGAGGACATGCAGCGGGCGACCGGCGATGGCACCGGCAGTGCCGCCGCGGGACGCGGAGTGTTCGGTCCCACGGTCAACATCATGATGTACAACAGCACAATTCTGCTCGGTGACGTCATCGGCGAATACCGCGTGCTCTCCAGTGGACCCATCGACGACATGATGGTCAACGTCTACCCCGGTGTCGCCGGCACCAGTACCCGCGTCGACTTCCTCGGTAACCCGGCGCTGTACAGCACCGAAGAGCTCGCAGCCCACCATCGACGCTTCCTCGCGCTCCTCGGCGAGGTGGTCCATGCCCCCGAGGGGCTCGCGGTGTCCGAGCTGAAGGTGACCGACGCCGAGGAAGAGGTGCTCGGCGCATCTGCAACCGCAACCCCCACACTGCTGCCCTCGCTGCTGACGACCGGTGCGGTGGTGCGTGCCACCGGAGTCGATCAATCCAGTGACGACTTCACCAGGGTTGCGGAACATATTGCTGCGCAGTTGGTCTCGATCGGTGCAGGCCCGGAGAAGCGCATTGCCGTGGCCGTCGATCGCTCCTACGAATCGCTGCTGGCGTCGTGGTCGGTCTCGACCTCGGGCGCATCGTTCGTTCCACTCGACCCCAACGAGCCCGCGGAGCGATTGGCCGCGGTACTCGCCGATGGACACATCGAGTTCGGCATCACGACTCGTGCTGGTGTGCAACACCTTCCGGATACGGTTCAATGGTTCGACATCGAGGATCTGCTCGACGCAGACCCGATCGCGTTCACACCGCCCACCCTGCACGTCGACAACGAGGCCTACGTCATCCATACCTCGGGGTCGACCGGGAAACCCAAGGCCGTCAGTGTCACTCACCGCGGACTCGCGCAACTCGCGGCCAACGTCGTCGACCGGTATGCCGTCACTCCCGACTCACGGGTGCTGCACGCGGCCTCGCCCGTCTTCGACGCGTCCATCCAGGAAATCCTTGCCGCGTTCGCTGCGGGTGCCACCCTGGTGATCGCCCCGGCCGACGTCTACGCCGGTCCTGCCCTCGCCCACGTGTTGGACCGCGAGAAAATCACGCACCTGATCACCTCGCCGACGGTGCTGGCCACTCTCGATGCCGACGACCTCAGCTCCATCGACGTGTTCGACGTCGGGGGAGAGGCGTGCCCTCCTGCGTTGCGCGACAGGTTTGTCGCTGCCGATGCGGCGATGCTCAACGCCTACGGGCCGACCGAAGCGACGGTGTTGGCCACGCTGTCCGAGCCTATGCAGGCTGCCGAACGGGTGACCATCGGCGCGCCGCTGCCGGGTGTCCGTGGGCTGGTGCTCGACGCGCACCTGCGGCCCACGCCGTGTGGAGGCGTCGGCGAGCTCTATCTCGGCGGCGACGGACTCGCCCGCGGGTACAGCGGGCAGGCGGGCGTGACCTCGACGCGGTTCGTCGCAGACCCGGGCGTACCCGGAGCTCGGTTGTACCGCACCGGAGACATCGTCCGCCGCTCGTACGACGGTTCCACGATGGAGTACCTGGGCCGCGGCGATCAGCAGATCCAACTGCACGGGCGTCGTCTCGAACTCGGCGAGGTGGAGGCCGCGGCAACGACGTGTGCGGGAGTGACCGCCGCTGTGGCCACCGTTCGCGACAACCGACTCGTCCTGTACGTCACCGGAGTCTCGGCGGGGCTGGACGGTCATCTCCGAAACCGTCTACCCGCCTGGATGGTTCCCAGCACGGTTGTTGTTCTGGACGCACTACCCATCACTTCGAGCGGCAAGGTCGACCGTCGTGCGTTGCCGGCCCCCATCGCATCGGTCACTACCGACTACGTTGCGCCGCAAACGGACACGGAACGTACCGTCGCGAAGGCATTCGCTGACGTCCTCGGTGTCGAGGATGTGGGGCGTGAGCACTCCTTCTTCGAGCTCGGCGGTGACTCGCTCAGCGCCACCCGAGTTCTCGCCCGCCTCGGTTCCTCGATCTCGTTGACCGTGTTGTTCGCCGACCCCACGGTTCGCGCCGTCGCGGCGGCCATCGACTCGTCCGCGACGCGCGAGGTCTCGCTCGAGCTACTCGATACCGTTCTGCCCGAGCGCATCCCGCTGTCGTACGCGCAACAGCGGCTGTGGTTCCTCAACCAGTTCGATCCCGCATCACCCGCGTACAACATGCCCGTGGCGGTTCGACTGGGAGCCGGGGACGATCCCTCGATGGTTCTGACGGCTCTCCGCGACGTCATCGAGCGGCACGAAGCCCTGCGCACGTACTACCCGTCCGACGGCGACGGGCCGCGGCAGGTGGTCCGGCCCACCGATACCGTCCTGGTCGAGGTGCCCGAGCGCGCTATGTCCGAGCGGGATCTGGACTCTGCTGTGGCAGCGGCCGCGGCCGAGGGGTTCGATGTGTCGGCCGAAGTACCCATCCGCGCAACGCTTCTGAGCGTGGAGGAATCCGGTGACACCATCGTCGTCGTGGTGGTGCACCACATCTCGATGGACGGGTGGTCGGTCGACCCACTCGTGCGCGACTTCGCCTTCGCCCACGCCTCTCGTGCGGCAGGTCACGCGCCCACATGGCCACGTCTGCGCGCGCAGTACGGCGAGTACGCGGTGTGGAACCGGGCCATGGTGGATTCGGTTGCCGACGAACAGCTCTCGTTCTGGGCTTCAGTCTTGAGTGATTCGGTTCTGGGTGATGCCGACACCCCAGCGGCGGAGCTACCAGCGGACTTCCCCAGGCCTGCGGTGCAATCGATGATGACGGACTCGGTTCCCTTCGAGATCGAGTCACATCTGCACGCGGGTATTCGTGAGTTGGCCCGATCGACCAACTCGACCACGTTCATGGTTGTCCATGCCGCCGTGGCTGCGGCCCTGAGCCGGTTCGGTACCTCGAACCGGGTGGTGGTCGGGTCTCCGACTGCTGGGCGAGGTCACGAGGCACTCGACGAGATGGTGGGGATGTTCGTCGGAACCCTGCCTCTCGCAGTCACTGTGGACCCGTCGGGAAGCTTCGCGTCCTTGCTCGACGCAGTCCGCACCGCGGACCTCGATGCCTTCTCGCATTCCGACGTCCCGTTCGAGCGCATCGTCGACGCCCTGGCGACCGATCGATCCCTCGACCGTCATCCGCTGTTTCAGGTGATGCTGGCATTCGACAATGCGCCGCACCGATCGGTCGAGGACCTGCCCGTCTCGGTGCTGGAGATACCCACCCGCACCTCGGAGTTCGATCTCACGCTCGTGCTGGCTGAGGAATACGGTGATTCGGCGGTCCTCACCGGCCATATCGAGTACGCGTTGGACCTGTACGAGCGGGCTACCGTCGAACAGTTCGCCTCGGTGATTCTGAACATCCTGAACGCGGCGGTGGCGAACCCCGCGGTGGTCGTCGGTGACCTAGCGCTTGCAGACACGCCGGCACTGCCCTCCTCGCTGGCCGACGGAACGCTGTTCGACGTGTTGTGCCGTGACACAGCTGTTTCCGGCGATACTGTTGCTATCGACGGCCTGGAATCGGTGACGTACGCCGAGCTCGATCGTCGCTCCAATCGGATCGCGCGCCTTCTGATTTCACACGGCGTCGGACCGGAAACTCTTGTTGCCCTGTCCCTCGAACGGTCGGCCGAGTACATCGTTGCGATGTGGGGCGTCGTGAAGGCAGGCGGGGCATTCGTACCCGTGGACCCGCGTTATCCGGCGGCTCGGCGAGAAAAGATGTTGGAGCACATCGAGATCGGGTTCGGCGGCGTCGACGGGGCGGTGCACTGGCTCGACGAGACTCAGGCCCAGAGCTTCGGCGACCTGCCCCTGACCGACGTGGACCGCCTGGCGGCGCTGAAACCTGCGCACCCCGCCTACGTGATCCACACGTCGGGTTCCACGGGAACACCCAAGCCCGTGATGGTGACGCATCAGGGTGTGCATGCGCTTGCGCAGCAGGTGATCCCGCGGTACGGCGTGACATCGAGTTCGCGCGTGCTGCATGGATACTCGGTGAACTTCGACGCCGCTGTACTCGAGCTGGTCCTTGCCTTCGGGGCCGGGGCAACCATGGTGATCGCGCCGCCCGACCTACTCGGCGGGGACGAGATGGCGGCCTTCCTCACTGCGCATCGCGTCACGCATTACCTGTCGACGCCCGCGGTGTTGGCCACCGTGCCGCCGACCCCTGGGATCGAGACCGTCGCGGTCGGCGGAGACGTGCTGGGCCGCGGTGTTGTGGACGACTGGTCGGCGGGGCGGTCGATGCTGAACGCCTACGGTCCCAGTGAGGCGACGGTGGTGGCCACGCTGGCCGAGTCACTTCGCGCCGGTGAGCCGGTCACCATCGGTCGGCCGTTGGCGCATGTGGGAGCGTTCGTACTCGACGACCGGTTGCACTCGGTGCCGGTCGGTGGCGTCGGGGAGCTGTACCTCGCGGGCTCGGGCGTGGCTCGCGGGTACCACGCGGACCCGGCGTCGACAGCCGCGCGCTTCGTCGCGGCACCCGGAGGCACGCGGCTGTACCGGACCGGTGACCTCGTTCGCCAGCAACCCTCGGGCATGTTCGACTACCGCGGGCGCCGGGACGACCAGGTTCAGATCAACGGTGTGCGCATCGAACTGGGCGAGATCGAGAGTGCACTGACGGCGCACCCCGACGTCAGCGGAGTAGCAACCGCTGTGCGTGAGAACAGAATTCACGCCTGGGTCGTGGGTCTCGATCCGCAGGACGCTGCCCAGTGGCTACTGGACAGACTGCCGTTGTCGATGCAGCCGGCCGCCATCACCCGGATCGACGGTATTCCGCTGACCGGCAACGGCAAAGTGGATCTCGCCGCCTTGTACTCGGAGACGCTGCACTCGGACACCCTGCATGGGGGCAATCCGGCGGCGGTGCGCACCTTGGCGCAGGAGGTGGTGCTCGGAATCTTCGCCGACCTGCTGGGCATCGACGATCCTGCCGTCGACGCCAATTTCTTCGTCCTCGGCGGGGACTCTCTTGTCGCGACGCGTGCTGCCACCCGCATCAGTGCGGCGCTCGGCACCCACGTACCGGTGCGGACCATCTTCGAATCGCCCACTGCGGAGCAACTCGCGTCCGCGATCGAGTTGCTGTCCGAGAACTACACTCCGCTACCGGCTCTGGTCCACGATCCCGACGCGCGGTCCTACCCCGGCCTTGCCCCGGCCGAGCGACGAATCTGGCTGCAGAATCGATACGACCCGGCCTCGGCCGCATACAACATCGCCTTCGAGGTGCCGCTCCCGGCAGACCTGGACCTCGATGTTCTGCGCGCGGCGATAGCGGATGTGCTGGAACGGCATACACCGCTGCGGACTGTGTACCCGTCGGCCACGGATGGTCCCGTCACCGTTCTTCTCGACCCGCAGATCGTGCTGTCGACGTTGGACGATGCTCATGCAGGGACCGATGCTCTGGCCCTGCACGGCTTCGACCTGACCCTCGAAGCGCCGCTTCGACTGGGCTTGATGGATAGAGGCGGCGAGCGGACGCTGTCCGTCGTCGCGCACCACATCGCGATCGACGGCCTTTCGCTCCGTCCACTGGCCCGAGACGTCGAGATCGCTCTGCTGGCCCGAATGTCTGGATCAGTGCCGGAATTCGGCCCTCTCGCCGTCGACTACTCGGATTATCGAGTGTGGCAGCGGGATGTGCTCGACGCCGTGGCGTCGGATCAGCTCGAGTTCTGGCGCCGCACCCTGGCCGGCGTGCCGGAGTTTCTCGACCTTCCGACCGGAACCCCTGATCCCTCGGCCGATGCGATTGCCGTGGAGTTCTCCGTCGGCCCGGACACCCTCACGCGGCTGCGTTCACTCGCGCACCGATTGGGCGCAACGGTGTTCGTCGTGGTCCACGCAGCGCTGGCCGCCGTGCTCGCCGAATCCAGTGGCACCCAGGACATCGCCATCGGAACCCCGGTGGCGGGCCGATCCGATCCAGCGCTCGACCACCTCGTCGGCATGTTCGTCGGGACCGTTGTACTCAGGACCGAGGTCGATCCGTCGACGACGTTCGAAGACTTCGTGACCGTGGTCCGCGACCGGGATCTCGATGCATTCGCGCACTCGGACGTCCCGTTCGAGTGGGTGGTGGACGCGGTGCAACCCACTCGCGCCGTCGATACCCATCCGCTGTTCCAGGTGCTCCTCGCCTTCGGGGATACGGAAACTCCCACAATCGAACTGGGGCCGTCGTCGATCACCCCGCGTCGCGTGGACATCACGGCCACACAGTTCGACCTCGAGGTGTTGTTCGACGAGTCCGAGGCCGGACTGATCGGCCATCTCGGGTACTCACCCGCACGGTTCTCGCAATCGGTGGTTCTCGGACTCGCCGAGCGCCTGACCGAGGTGTTGACCATGGTCGGGGCGCAGCCGAACTTCCGGCTCGGCAGTGCAGAATTCGGGTACGCCCCGTCGGCCGTTGCATCCCATCGCGGCAGCGCATCCGAATGCACACTGGCGGCGGTGTTCGAGCAGGCAGTGACGAACTGGCCGGACAATACCGCGGTGATCGACGGCGCGCGATCGTTGACCTACCGTGAGGTGGATCGACAGTCGAATGCACTGGCAGACAGTCTGATACGCGCAGGCGCTCGGCCTGGGGCTCTGGTGGCCATTGCCTATCCTCGATCCGTCGAATACCTTGTCGCGATCTGGGCCGTGGCCAAGACCGAGGCCGGCTTCCTGTCCATCGACCCCTCGCAACCTGTGGCCCGGGTGCAGGAGATCCTCGATCGCGCAGCTCCGGTCACGGGAATTTCGGCTGCAGACTTCCATTCGGTCGGAAGCGACTGGGTGAGCGTCACCGGCGACGAGCTCGACCGTGTCGATGTTCGTGCAGCACCGCTGGACAGCGTGGCCTACGTCGTCTACACCTCCGGTTCGACCGGGGTGCCCAAGGGCGTGCGGGTGACGCACCGCGGCATCGCGAATCTGGTGGAAAGTCAGCGAGACCTCTTCGGGGTGGTGCCGGAATCTCGGGTGCTCCAGTTCGCGTCCCCGAGTTTCGATGCGTCGATATTCGAGACACTGATGGCCGTCGGTGCGGGAGCCAGCGTGGTGATCGTTCCGTCCGAGGTGCACGGAGGGCGCGAGCTCGAAGCGCTCATCGATCGACACCAGGTGACCCACGCCTGCCTTACGCCCACCGTGCTCCAGGTGACCGACGCCGAAGCCGTGCCGTCACTTCGGGTGGTGGTGATGGCGGGTGAAGCCGCCAATTCTGCTTTGCTGCAACGGTGGTCACGTCGTCGCTCGGTGTTCAACGCCTACGGCCCCACCGAGGGGACCGTCATGAGCACCTGCACCACCGACCAGCGTGAGTGGGGCTCGGCAGAGGCAGCGGGTCCGGTGACCATCGGCGGACCGATTCGTGGCTACGACGCCGTGGTCCTCGATGCCCGTCTCCGCCCGGTGGGAAACAACGTCGTCGGGGAGCTCTACCTCGGCGGGGCCGGTCTTGCCGAAGGGTATGTGGGGCAGAGCGGAACGACGGCAAGTAGCTTCGTTGCCAATCCGTTCGGGAACGGTCGGCTCTACCGAACCGGCGATCTTGTGCGCTGGGTAGTTCAGAGCAGCGTGGTTCGAGGCAGCGATCGCGAACTGGAATATCTGGGCAGAGTCGATTCACAGGTGAAGGTGCGCGGCCATCGCGTCGAACTGTCCGAGGTGGAAGCGGCGCTGCTGCGTCACCGGAATGTGCGTCAGGCCAGCGTGATCGGACATGCGCACTCGCTCGCTGCCTACGTGGTGGGCGACGTCGACCCGCGGGAGGCCCGCCAGTTCCTGGCCAGGACGCTCCCGGCGTACATGGTGCCGAGTACCGTGACCGTCGTCGACGCATTGCCGATGACGTTGTCGGGCAAGGTCGATGCGAGTGCGCTGCCCGAGCCCTCGATGATAACGACCGAACGACGGGCCCCGGTCTCCGCGAACGAAGTGTTGGTGCACACCGTGTTCTCCGACGTACTTCAGGTGGCCGGCGAGGGCATCGGTGTGGACGACAACTTCTTCGATCTCGGTGGGCACTCCCTCTCGGCGGTGCAGGTGATGGATGCGCTGGGGGACCGCCTGGACCGTCGGCTTCCCATCAGCCTGCTGCTGGTACATCCGACGATCTCGACTCTGGCAACGCAACTCGACGCGGGCGAGCATGGAGTCGACCGTGCCTTCGATGTGGTGCTACCGCTGCGAACCGAGGGCGTGGGCGCGCCGCTGTTCTGTGTGCACCCGGCCATCGGAATCGCCTGGAGTTACTTCTCGCTCCTCGGGGAGACCGACCGCCCGCTGTACGGCTTGCAGGTGCCGGGCATCGCCGACGGTGAAGCGCCGCCGTCCTCGATCGAGGAGTTCGCCGAGAGATACGTACGCGAGATCCGAGGTGTTCAGGCGCACGGTCCCTATCACCTGGTCGGGTGGTCGCTCGGCGGAGTGATCGCGCATGCTGTTGCCACACAACTGCAGTCGGAGGGTGAGGACGTCGCCTTGCTCGCGCTTGTCGACGCGCAGCTCTCGGCACCTGAAGGTGCCACGGAGCTCGGCATCGACGATCTCGCTCGTCAGCTCGGGGTCGAGGGTGACTCGTTCGAGAGCATCGTGGATCGATTGCGCGAGAACAGAAGTGAACTTGCGTTTCTGACCGTGGATCATCTGCGGCGAATGTATCGTCCCGTCGCGGCGGCTCCCACCTGGGTGGCGTCGTATGCGCCGGCTGTGTTCGCGGGGCCGGTGCACTACTTCGCCGCTCGCGGCTCGCACGGTGCGGAGCACTGGACGGGATTCGTGGACGGCCGGATTTCGGTTCACCGGGTGGATGTAGAACACGAAGACATGCTGGGCGAGTTCGGTGCCCGTGCACTAGGTCGAGTGATCGGCACCGATGCTGTGGGGAAAGGTGTGGCGTGATGAGCGAACAATTGGAGCCGTACGTCGATGACGTGCGAGCGCACTACGACCTGTCGGACGAGTTCTTCGCTCTGTTCCTCGATCCGAGTATGACGTACAGCTGCGCCTACTTCGAGCGTGAGGACATGACGCTGGAGGAGGCGCAGACGGCCAAGATCGACCTTGCCCTCGGCAAGCTCGACCTGAAGCCGGGGATGACGCTGCTCGACATCGGCTGCGGTTGGGGAGCTCTCGCCAAGCGGGCGGTCGAGAAGTACGACGTCAACGTCATCGGTCTGACGTTGAGCCGAAACCAGTACGAGCACGGACGCACTGTTGTTGCCGGCCTGTCGACCGACCGCACCGTCGACATCCGGTTGCAGGGGTGGGAAGAATTCGACGAGCCGGTGGACCGGATCGTCAGTATCGGCGCGTTCGAGCATTTCAGGCGCAACCGATACTCGGCGTTCTTCGCCAAGTGCCGCTCGGTACTGGCGAACGACGGACGAATGTTGTTGCACACCATCGTCATCACGCCGCCAGATCCGGCGTCCGGTGGGGGCGGACTGACCCGCGAGGACGCGCACTTCTCGCGCTTCATCCTGCGCGACATTTTTCCCGGCGGACAGTTGACGCTCGTCAAGGTGATCAAGTCCAAAGCGGCCGATGCCGGGTTCGAGTTGCTTCGGGAGCACCCTCTGAGGCTGCACTACGCGAGGACCCTCGACACGTGGGCCGAGAAGTTGATCGCGTCCCGGGACGAGGCCATCGCCGTGTCCTCGGAGGCGACGTACGACAAGTACGTGCAGTACCTCACCGGCTCGTCGGCGCGATTCAAGAGTTCACGCATCGACGTTGTGCAATTCACGCTGGCCGCTGCAGACATACCTTCGAACTGACAAGGAATGCCCACAATGAAGAATGCCCGGCTCAGTGTTGTCAGTGGACTGTTCGCCGCCGCAGTAATGGCCGTCAGCGCGATGACCCCCGGAACCGCTGCCGCAGCACCTCTTCCGGTCGTCGGGCCCGGCAGTGGTTTCGTCACCACCGGAGGCATCGACGATCTCACCGCCTGCTCCATCGCGGCCGTCGGATACGACGACGCCGGCCGACTCGTTGCGCTCACCGCAGGGCACTGCATTCTGCGCACGGGTCTGCCCGTCACGCTCGTCGGATCGCCTGCCGCCCCGGTCGGCACTACGGCCGTCGGGCATTGGGGACCCGACTACGGCGTCATCGTCCTCGATCCCACCAAGGTTACGCCGGTGTCGAGTCTGGGCGGAATCACAGTGACGGACATCGGGATCGGATCGGTGGGACAGCCGGTCTGCAAGAGCGGGCTCGGCAGCGGACTGACGTGCGGCACCGTCGTCGACACGCGGGGCAGTGATCTGATGTCCGATACCGTCACCGTGTGGGCCGACTCCGGAGCCCCGCTCGTGGCCGGAACCACGCTGATCGGAATCGCCAGCCATGCCTCAGGCGCTCCGCTGCTCAGTCCCACCGCCTACGCTTCCGCATCGGAATCGGTGCGTTTGCTGAGCGCATCGGGGGCTCCGGGTGCGGGCTTCCGCCCGGTGTAGTTCAGCCGGTACCGCGAATCTGCGCTTCTGTTCGAGCCTCGGCCTCTGCGTACTCGCGAGCTGATGCCTGCAGTTTTCGAGCAAGATCTTTCACGTCGGTCGACAGTGTCGAGTCGGATGCCTCCCACGCAGACAGCAGGAACGAGAACGCTTCGCCTGCTGCTCCCGGCCAACACGCTGTACCCGCCGACATATCGCGAGCCACCACGGCGAGATCGTCGGATGCCATCTCGATCGCGAGGTCGGTTCTGCCTGCTGCGTCGAGAAGCACCGCAACACTGACGTCCAGACGATCCCCCATCACATTCCTCCCCCGAGGCTGTTGGTGCCTGTCACTACGGTGAACGTAACACCCGGTTGGGAGGGCAGTGGGCTGGTACCTTGACCGCGTGGTTGACATCGGGGGAATCAACGACTGGGACACGGCGGGGCTCGAGCGGCTCAGCAGCTCGCTCACCAGCAGAATCAGCACACTGATCGATCTGGGCGATCAGCTCGATCGCCTCGAGCTCATCGACGGCTGGGTGGGGGAGGCAAGTGAGGTGGCCCGTCGGGCATTCGACGCGGTCGTCGATCACCTGACCGACTCCGCCGCGCAAGTCGGAGCGATCAAGCGACTGACCGACGACACCGAAGATTCCGTCGTGGCGTTGAAGCGTGCGCTCGCCGACGTGTCGTCGCTGGCCTTCGCGAACGACTTCGCCGTGTGCAACGACAACACGCTGTGGGACAGATGGGCTTTCGAGCGACCGCCGAATCGGACCGACGCCGAATCCGCGGACCGTCAGCGGATGAAAGTCGAACTCCTCGACCGCGTCGGCGAAATCGTCCGTCGCGGAACAGAAATCGAGGAGAACGCAGCTGCAATCATGACCGCAGCTGCTCGAAACCTGATCAGCGACAACGACAGTACCGACGTGCGCGAGGCGGCGGGGATCGGCAGCGATCAGGGGGCGGCGAAAGCCCCGCAGCCGCCGGCCGAGGGACATCCGGCCGCGAACAATCAATGGTGGAACTCGCTCACCGACGATCAGCGCGACTACGTGCGAGAAGAGCGGCCCCACTGGATCGGTGACCTCGACGGCATTCCGGCGGCCGATCGGTCGAGCGCCAACCTCGCTCAGTTGGATGTCGACCGCAGCTCCGTCGACGGTCAGGTCAACGAGGCGCAGGCTCGCTTCGACCAGACCGGTAGTGCGATGGACGGACAGCGGCTGCAACTGGCGCTCGACAAGCGAACGTCGCTCGATGCCGTCGAACGTCTGATGTTCGAGAAGGGAACGGACGGGAGCTTTGTGCTGGGCGCGGACGGACAGCGCATTCCGGTTCCGGATCGGCACCTGCTGTCCTTCGACGCTTCGCCGGAACGGACGCTGGCGACCGCCGTCATCGCAGTCGGTGACGTGGACACTGCGGATCACGTATCCGTCCACACACCAGGCTTCACCAGCACCGTCCACAAGGGGCTCGGCAGCCTCGTGAACGACGCGGCGAACATCCGTGACCTCTCGCAATGGCAACTCGATCACTACAGTCCCGACGCCGCCGGACAGACCGTCGCATCGGTCGCCTACATGGGATACGAGGCCCCGCAGAAGGTCGGGGTGTTGTCCGACGACATGGCTCAGACCGGAGGCAGCAGGCTTGCGTCGTTCCTCGACGGCATCGACGCATCACGTTCGGGCGATCCGCATCTGACCGCCGTCGGGCACTCCTATGGTTCTCTCACAACAGGATTCGCGCTGCAGGACGGTACCGGTGTGGACGACGCGGTGTTCATGGGATCGCCCGGTGTCGGCACCGACAACCTGGGTGCGCTGAACATCACCGGTGACGCGTACACCCTCGCATCCGGCGGAGACGGTGTTGCGGCCCTGGCCGCATTCGGTGGCGATCCACGCGAGATCGCCGGAGTGCACGATCTGTCGACTCGCGCCGCCGACGTGGTGATGCCCGACGGCACCGACGTCGCGCTCATGTCCACCGATCGATTCACCGGCCCGATCATCGAACGGATGGGAAGTCACAGCGACTACTACAAGCTGGACACCACGAGTCAGTTCAATCAAGCAGCCGTGATCGCAGGCATTCCCGATGTGGCAGTGGCCCGATGACACGACGAAGCAAGGCGTGCACGGCAGCAGCAATACTGGCTGCCGTGTTCCTGGGGGGATGTATGAGCAACACACCGGAGCCGTACGAGGGAGAGCATCGTCCGCGTGAGAAGGCCGACTCGGAAATCGTTGCCGAGCAGACCGCTTTGCGGTTCGAGGAGCTGAAGCAGCGGGAGGGTCGGCAGAGCACGGTGGAGCCCGCTTTCGAGCGGATGCAGGAAGACATCAAGGCGGCGATCTCGACGCTGGTGCCGGGGCTGGAATGGTCGACCACCCGCACACGCAGCGAATCACCCTGCGATGAGCCGTATTCCAATACGCCCGGCTTGAATGTGAAGCTCGTGCCGTTCAGTTCCGACGCGCCGATCCCAGCCGATCGGTGGCGGGCCGTGCTCGAGGCCGTCAATTCCATCGCCGTCGCCAACGGGTTCGACGGCACCGACCTGAACAGCGAGAATGCCGAGCGTCGTCAGGTGAGTTTCCGCGACCCCGATGGTGGCCGCATTCTCCTCGGTGCGGGTGGGCGGACAGCACTGATGATCACGACGGGATGCTATTTGCGGTGATCGGGTCGAACCCGTCTGCTACACCCGATCGATCCCTGCCTGATGTGTCGGGTCGATCAGGAACAGGCTGCTGCCGTCCAATCCGTCTCTGCGGTGTATGTTTCCGCGCAGTCCGGCTTCGACCAGACGGACGGCGATGTCGTAGATCTCGTCGAGACGTTCATCGGTGAGGTCGGGCCGAACTGCAAGATCGATTTCGTCACCGATGTGCCGCATCACTGCCTGGAACGACGGGCTCACTGAGCTGTAGAGCTCTTCGCACTGGGCCACCAGGGCGTCGGACATCACATAGTCGTCCGCCGCGCCCAGCAGTGGCGTCACACCGAAATCCTCGAGCAGGTTGATCAGCTGCACCCCACTGCGTCCAGCTGCCGTCGACCGATCCGACAGCACACCCGTTTCCACTTCCTTCGTGGTGAAGATCAGTGTGGCCTCGGCACTGGGATCGAGTAGCCCCAGATCGGCACGCATCGCCTTGAGCAACAACGAATGCATTCTGATGATGTACGCGTGCTCGCTCTGCAGGCGTTCGTAGGCGGGTCCGGCAATTCCGGTCTCGGGTGCCAGCGGGGTCAACACTCGGCGATCGATGCCCGTCGACAACTCCAGTGCCAATGGATGAACGCGTCGGCGAGCAACCACCAGTGCTGCGCTGAGTGCGAGGTTCAACTGGTCGTAGGCCTTGTTCAGGGCCCGAGTCGCAGCAGCGAGATCGCCTACCGGCGTCGAGATCACCGCTGCGGAAATCTCCTCGGCCACAACACGATCGACATTGGACAGGGCAAAGAGAAGCTCTTGATAACGCGCGGTCACCTGATCGCGATTCCACGAGTCGCTCTCGCTCGACTGGCGCACCTGACGATCGACAGCATTGTGCAGAGCCGCCACCTCGCGGGAGATGACGTCCTCGTTCGCGCCGACCCGGCGCACGCTCAACGCAGCCCACGCGGCACCGACAGCGGCGATCACCACGACGATCAAGGTCCACAACGCAATTGCGGAGACACCCGACTCCGAAGCAGCCAAGACGCTGGTAGTCATCGCTACATCATGCCGGACTGTGTCACTCAACGTCCTTCTTTCGCCGTTCTAACCTGCAGTGCGACATTCGCCGACGACCTGTGCGGCGATGCGGCGTGGGTCGTTTTCGGGCAGCGAGTCGATGAGGATTCGGCGTGGATGCGATGAGGGCCCGGTGATCAGATATTTCTGACCGGGTCGCACTCGGCCGGCCTCTGCGAGGACCTCGTCGGGCCACTCGGTACTCGGGGCGACGTCGGTGTCGCGTAGTGCGTCGGCGACGATGCGTCGCGGGTCGTACTGGCGCACGTCCATCGTTTCCCACTGGCTGCGGCGCAGCGGAACGCCCATCTCGTCCTCCGCTGCACTGCGAGTGGTGTCGACGAACTGCCGAACCGAGCGCACGGCCCGTCCGAGTTGTTGGGCGTAACCGGGGAGGCGCGAGGGGCCGAGGACGAACCCGGCGATGATCGCGACCAGGAACAGTTTTTCGAAGGTCAATCCGAACATGATGTGAGCTCCGGTTTCGAGGGTGTGAGGGCGCGCCTGGCAGCTCGCCTGTCGTGTACCTCGGTGATCACAATGGCCGCACCGAACAGGGTCGCCATCGGTAACGCGACCAGGAACATGGACAGGACATCGGCAGCGGGAGTGACCAGCGCGCTGAACAAGGCAATTCCGACGACACTGAGCCGCCAGCTGCTGCGAAGTCGGTGTGCGGAGAGGATGCCGAGGCAGTTGAGCATCACGAGCACTGCCGGAAGGACGAAGGCGATACCGGTCGCCAACACGATCTTCATGACGAAATCCACGTAATACGAGGCGTTGAGGATGGTGCTGTCCTCGTCGGAGGAGAAGCCGGCAAGGACGCTGACCATGCGCGGGAAGATGGTGAATCCGAACATGCACCCGGCCACGAACAGTGGGGCCGCGGCGGCGGAGAATCCGTACACGTACTTCTTCTCGCGACGCGTCAAACCGGGAGTGAGGTAGGCGAACAGCTCACGCAACCAGACCGGACTCGACACGATCACGCCGGCGAACAGAGCGATTCTCAGTTCGAGATCGAAAGCGCCCGTGACAGTTTCGAAGTTGAGACTGGCTGCACGCGAGAGGGCGAGTTCCTCGACCGGTGCGCGGAGGATGTCGAGAATCTGGTCGGAGAGGGCGAACCCGATCGCTATGCCGACGAGCAGGGACACCGCCGCGCGGATCGCACGGCGACGTGCCTCGCGCATATGGCCGGCCAGGGGCATGGTGCCCCGCGGAGCGGTAGCCCGCGCGGCAGTGCCCCGCGCGGCGGTGGCCGTGATCACGACGCGTGTCGGTACGGAACTGTGGCGGACGAAGCGTCGGCAACCGCGTCATCGCGGGGTGCTGCGTTCTTGTCCTCGCGCACTTCGTCTTTGAGGATGCGCAGCGATTGGCCGACGCCCTTGGCGAGTGACGGGAGTTTGGTCGAGCCGAACACGAGCAGCAGGATGGCGAGAACGATGAGGGCGTGCCATCCGGTGAGGTTGTGCAACATGGTATTTCCTTCGGTGATGTGGGGTGAGGGGGGATCAGTTGGTGGGTGCGGCGCCGTCGGCCGGTGGGCCGCCTGCAGGGGGAGTGCCGCCGCCCATCGGAGGCTGGCCGCCACCTCCGGCAGGTGCTCCGCCGCCGCCTGCGGCGGGTTCGGTGGTGGTGTCGATGGCCACGGCCAAGGATCCGACGTAGCCGGATGTGGGGTCGCCCGAGAACGTCCCCATCTCGAGGTCGTAGCCGTCGCCGAAGACGTTGTCGTTGTCGAGGCTGCCGAGCTGGGCCAGGTTCTTCGCGGAGTTCGGATAGGTGTCGAGTTGGTAGATCGCGTCGAGCATGTCCTGAGGGAACGCGACCTGTGAGGTGGCAATAGCGTTGTCCGCGTTGGTTGCCGACGCCGCATCGGGATAGACCTCGAAGTGCATGTGGGTCCATCGACCGGAATAGCAGCCGGGGACGATGGTCTCGAACGTCACCGTACCGTCGGCACCGGCAGCTTGAATGCCGCGCAGATACGTCTCGTCCTCGACGCCCTCGGAGTACATCGAATACTGGCCGTCCGCGTCGCACTGCCACACGTACACGGCAGCACCCTCGAACGGTCGATTGTCGTTCGCCATGTCGGTGAGTGTGAAGGTGAACGACATTGGCGTTCCCTCGACTGTGGTTCCGCCGTCGAGGCTGGAGGTGATGTCGTTGCGCACTATCCCTGATTCTTCGAGAACATTGACGCCGTTGGTGCCGTCGGCCGGGTAGGGGCCGTTGGTCTCCTGGGGGATTTCGCTCGTTGCGCTCGCGGTGCCGGTAGCCGTCGTCGTGGAAGTTGTTGTGCTGGTGACACTTGCGCCGTTGGACGTCGAGGAGCAGGCGGCCAGTGCCACCGCTCCGGCCCCCGCGCCGACGATGCTGAGCACGCGGCGGCGAGTGATCAGGGTGGTGATGTCGAACCCGGCACCCTGATCGACCACCTCTTCGGTGGGGCGATCGAGAAGCCGTCCCTCGTAGGTCGGTCCGGCAGAAGTGTTGGTGGGCTCTGGAATTGGGGGCATCGTCTGATCTCCTGAGATGGCATCGGTTCTTTTCGGTAGTGCCAATACTCTGGGATGTTCCGGTGAGAACCCTGGACTCTCACTGCGAGGTTCCTGTGAGCCCCGGGCGGTCGGTTTTACCAACAGGTATAGCTAAGGCTAACCTACAAGTCCGATCACCGACATACAGGACATTTATGACTCATCGCGCAACTACTCGATTCGCTGCCGTGCTCACCGCCGCGTTGGCCGGGTCCATCGCACTCGCGGGCTGCAGCTCTTCAGATACCGTCGAGACTCCTACCGCGGCGTCGTCCACCGGCTCGTTCCCGCTGACGGTGCCACACATGTACGGCGAGACCACCCTCGACGCTGTGCCTCAACGGGTAGCGACCTGGGGCTTCGGCACAACGGACGCGGTACTCGCGCTCGGCGTCGTGCCGGTGGCCATGCCCGCGGCCGAATACGGCGGCGGCGACGATCTGATCTACCCGTGGATCTCCGACGCGATCGACGCGAGCGGCGGTCCGGCGCCGACTCTGCTCGACAACGTCACCAACGCCTTGACGGTCGAGAAGGTGCTCGCCGCCGATCCTGATGTGCTGCTGGCCCCGCACTCCGGCCTGACGCAGGCCGAATACGACGCGGTGACCGACGCTGGAATCCCCGTCATCGCCCCGCCCGAAGAGTTGTGGTCGACGCCGTGGCGCGATGTCATCACCACCACCGGAGATGTTCTCGGCGTTCCGGATCGGGCCCGGGATCTGGTCTCCGATCTGGACCGGCAGGTGAGCGAGGCAGGTGCGCAGCATCCCGAATTCGACGGCCGATCGATCGCATACGTGTCCGAGGCCGCCGATGTGTACTACCTACTGCTGCCGTCAGACCCCCGAGTGGAGCTACTCGAGAATCTCGGCTTCGTCTCGCCTGCATCGGTGACCGACCTCGCGACCGACGACGCCACGTACTCGACCACCGTCTCGGCAGAGAACATCTCGAAAATCGACGCCGATGTGGTGTTCACTCAGGTCGACACCGACGACGCCTTGCAGCAATTCGTCGATTCGCCTGTCTCGCGCCAGATTCCGGCCGTAGCCGCGGGTGCAGTCGCAGGATTCGTCGGCCAGGAAGCCGGAGCTGCAGTAGGCCCGACGGCATTGTCGATTCCGTATTTCCTGCCGACGCTGGTCGACGGACTCGCATCCGCCGTGAACAACGTCGGCTGAGTACTACCGAGGAGCTGAAGGGGCGGCGACATTGGGATGAGCGGCGGTCGTGAGGCGGCCGCCGTAGCGGTTGTCCCGAAGCGGCAATAGTTTTGCGGTTGTGTTCACCGAGATCGAAACCACCCGGCTGATCCTGCGTCCCCTGCGCGAAGAGGATCGACTGGCGATGGTCGAATTGCACACCGATCCCCGAACGACCCGGTTCCAGTCGGACTCGCCCGACGTCGCACAGGTCGACCTCTTGTTCGACTCGTGGCTCGCGCACTGGGCAGAACACGGGTACGGGTACTGCGCGGTGAGCACCCGCTCCAGCCCGGACGTGATTGGGCTGGCAGGGATTCGGGTTCGTGATTTTCACGGTGAACGTGTGCTGAACCTCGCTTACCGCTTCAGTCCCGAGGTGTGGGGCCGCGGCTACGCAGCCGAGGCGGCACAAGCACTTGTGGACTGGCGTGCCCGCACGCTCCCGTGGGTTGCGTTGATGGCGAGCGTGAATGTGGCGAACGAACGCTCGGGCCGAGTAGCCGAACGCGTCGGCTTCGCCGAGTACACGGAGGAGTTCTACGACGGTGCGCACTCGCGCCACTACCGACTCGAAGCGACCCAATGAGACGCAGCGTGATGGTGGCGCTCGGGCGACAGACGCTGCTGCGACGCCGGATCAGATCCGACGTTTGACGCGAACCAGCTGGTCGCGCAACGTTTTCGAGTGCCTACCTATACCAACGACGGTCCTGGAGCGCGCGCGGACCTCTGCCGGCCTTACATACCGAGCGGTCTTCGGTGTGGTTTGCTGGGATTGAGGGTGGCAGCAGGTGCTGGGATCGAATTTCTACGAGGAGGCGGGTATGGCTGCGCCGCAGTGGTTGCTTGTGGAAGTACTCGATGATGGCCATCCGTTCGTCGTGGCGGTTGGGGAAACTCCCCGGAAGCGTGTGGCTTTGGGTTCCTTTCTTCGGTCCGACGATCGTTCGTCTGCGCTCTCCGCAGTACGCGAGGTATGCGCGAAGAAACGCATGGTGACTTTGTCGTCGCGAGGTAGATCGGTGGTGGCGGAGCCGATCACGGAAGATGTTTCCGGTGTTGTGCACGGGGTGTGGTTGCGGGTCGGCTACGGTTCGTCCGATACCTCGCGTAGGCCATCCGCATGGGCTTTCACGTGGGATCTGGCTTCAGGTAGAGGTCGGCGCAGTGCGATTGTCAGCGACGACCAATCGTGGTCGTCGTTGGGGGTGGAGCAGAGTTATTCCTTCGCCCAGGGGCTGAACAAGCTCGACCTCGGGTCGGACACGGTCGGCGTTCTGGCCGACGTGATTGCCGGTGTTCCAGGACGGGTTCTGCAGGTTCGAGGTGTCGAGCGGCGTCCGGATGGTGATGATCGTGTGTTGCAGATCGTCGCCCGTTTCGGACGACCCGAAGGTACTGGCGCACCTTGCCGCGGGACTGTTCGAGGTGTTTCAGTCGATTTGGGTTCTGCGACCGATGTTTCGGAACGCTCCTCGACCGGGGCGAGTGTTGCGGAGGCCGTGGCGAGGTCGCTGCGCCGACCTGGTGAGTATCGAGCGGTGCTCGATCCCGCAACCTTGGTGTTGTTGCATTGGGATGGGGATGCGCCGGAACGTATTCAGTGGCAGCGGACCGATCTCGACGCGGACGGGGCATTCGTTCATCCAGACGATGTCGACATGGTTCGTTCTGCTGCACGCGCTGTGGATGAGGGGCCGCGCGGTGGAGTTTCGTCGGTGCGTCTTCGCATCCGGGACGGAGTGTACGAGGAGGTGCTGGCGACTGTTCACAACGTGGGTCTGGCCGACGCTGTCGACGCGATTCTGTTGGTCTTTCACGACCACGTTGCAGAGTATGCGCGTTGATTGTGGCGTGCGGTGCCCTAGCCGTTGCGGGATCCGGTGACTTTTGTTAACTTTTACTCACGCTTTAACAGCGTCTGAGGTTCGACCTTGTCGGTGTCGGGTGGACCTCCACGTCACTCCCTCGGTGTGCACGCCACTGTCGAGGGGGCCGTCGATTCCTGTTGCATCCATTCATGAACGGAACGGAAAACACGTGAAGATTCAGACTCGACTGGCATCTGCCGCGATCATCGGCACCGTCGCACTCTCAGCTGCCACCGCGGCGGCAGGAACAGCTGTTGCACAACCGATTACGCAGGCTCCCGTAGTCACTCCGCAATCACCGACCGACACGATCGACCCAGCGTCGCTACCACCGGAACTGCGGGAACAGATCGCCCGTGAAATCGACAATCTGAATGCGACGACGGCACCCGAGGGCTCCGAGGAATGGGGCTTCTTGGCCGTAGCAGCGGCGCGCGCGATCGTCGCGGGCGCACGGACTGCCGGTCCCGCGGTCTACAACGCACTCGCATCCGCTGTTCGCAGTGGGTACAGCTCATTCAACGGTTGGTGCGTCCGGAATCCATTCCTGTGCGCGATTCCGGGAGGACTCGGCACAGCGGCCCTGTACGACGCACTCAAGGGCATCATCAACTGATGACCGAATCACCAGCACCCGAACTCGGTGTGACCCGGACCTTCGCCGGCGGCATCGCTGCCGCCGGCATATTGGCGGTGACGCAGCTGTTCGTCGGCCACGAAACCGCGCTGTACACGATCGTTTTCGGCCTGCTGGCGATCGTGTTCGGGTTTCTGACCTACTGGGCCTGGACGAAGGACAGCACGACGTTCTTCGGCATCGTGTGGGGGTTGTTCACCATTGGAACGGCAGTTGTGTTCGTGGCCGATGTTCTATAGCCGAGTTGCCGTCGCGGCTACATTTCTCGCCGCGACGGCACTGAGCTCGATGCATCAACCCGCATCGGCAGCACCGGCACCGGAGACGTCGATCTGGAATGCTGCCGCAACAATTCCCGACTCTTGGTCGTCCTCTGCTGCCCGAGGCGATAGTTACGTCGGTACGCATCCGTCGGTGTCGACCCGCACGATCATCGGCACCGATGATCGCGTGCGTACACCCAATCCGTCATCTTTCCCCTCCAGGACAACGGCATTCGTCGTGGCAACTGACGCTGCGGGACAGCAGCGGTCGTGTACCGGTTTCCTCTACGGCCCGCGCTCTCTCGCTACGTCGGCACACTGCCTACTGAGTGAGTCGGGGTGGAACAGCGACTTCGAGATATTTCCTGCCGTGGACGGCGGTGCTCCGCCGTTCGGTCGGTGCGGCTGGGTGAAAGCCAGTGTGCATCCGCAGTTCTCGGCCGACCGGTCGACCCGCTTCGATCTCGGTGCCCTGCAGCTCGATTGCTCTGTCGGTGACACCATCGGCTGGCTGAGGCCAGGGCCGTCCATGGATCCCCTGCCTGTAGGTGAGGGTCTCGCATCGACCGGTTACCCGCTCGACAAATACCCTTCCTTCATGTGGACGGCGCACGGATCGGTGACGTCGGTGTCAGAAGGCACCGTCGATTACGACCTGGACACAGCGGAAGGCCAGAGTGGTTCACCAGTAGTTGCCAACTCCGACCCGACAACAGCGATCGCAGTACACAGCAGTGGATTTGCAACATTAAACGCTGGCACGTCGTTGGTGCGCGCGCAGTCGGAAAGACTCCTACGTTGGTCTGAAACTCTCCCCGCTGCCGACGCCGTCGTTCCGTTCGGGTCCAGCTGAATCCGGTCCTGCCGTCGTTGCGTGAGAAGTGGTGCGCGTGACGCGAACCACCGCGTCGCGCAACGTTTTCGAGTGCACACCGGTACCGACGACGGTCCTGGAACGTTCGGCCGCCGTGTCGATGCGCCAGGAGGCGTCGAACAGAGCAGTGATGTCTTTCGCGGTGACGGTGGCCTCGTGCGGCGGCTGCTCGTCGTCTCCGTGTGAATGGTGATGCCCGCCGTCGTGCAGGTGCCCGACGATGAGCAACGAACCGCCCGGTGCCACCCACTGCGCGATGTGTCGATAGAAGTCCAATTGCGGAATCGACGGATGCGCGTAGTGGGTCATCACCAAGTCCCATCGCTCGTCAGGACTCCAGGTGGTCAGATCGGCTTCGATCCAGGTGACATCGACGCCCGCCACCTCGGCCTGCTGCGCGGCGGTGGCGAGAGCGGCGGCGGAGATGTCGGCACCCGTGACCCGCCAACCCTGCCTGGCCAGCCAGATCGCCTCCGCTCCCGCGCCGCAGCCTGCGTCGAGCGCGGTGCCAGGTGTCGACCCTGCTGTTTCCTCCACGAGGTACGGATTCGCTGCGACGGTATGGGATGTTCTGTCATCCCAATGGTGCTCCCAGTAGTCCTTGTCGAATGCGTGAGTCATCGATCGTCCTCTCCCGGTGGCGTACAAATGCCAGAGTGTCAGCTCACACAGTGTATGGCAAGTAAATTTGCGGGATCGGCAAGTTTCACGAAGCGCTCGCACTATCTCAGCGAGGTGCGTCGGTGACCATTCGATTGCGGCCGGCGCGCTTCGCCTGAAACATCAATGCGTCGGCTCTGTCGAGTGTGTGGCGAAGACCTTCGTTCGGTCGCTGGAGCGTGTATCCGGCCGAGAACGTCACACCCGACGGCGTGGTGGCGGCTGCAAGAGCCTCGAGTGTTCGAAGAGCGCCCCGACGATCGCAGTTGCGCAGAGTGATCACGAATTCCTCACCGCCCCAACGTGCTATGAGTCCATCGACGCCTATGCACTCACGGGCTGTCGACGCGAAGTCGCGGAGCAACGCGTCGCCGGCTGCGTGGCCGAAGTTGTCGTTGAACTGTTTGAAATGGTCCAGATCGAGAACCGCAACGACGGTGTCGACCGAATCGCCGTCGACGACGGATACCGCGTAGTCCGACCAGCCGCGACGGTTGAGTGCACCGGTCAGCTGATCTGTTCGGGACGCGCGCAGGATGCCGTCCTCGACTTCCTTTCGTTCGGTGATATCGAGAGCGGCAGCGAGAGTCCACTCGGCATCGGACGGACCGGTGAAAGGAACCAGAGTCAGGAGAACCCAGCGAATCTCGTCGTTCGGTCGAAGGAACCTCACCTCGACCTTCACGGATTTGTCCGCGGCCGTCCCGGCGGCCATCAGATCCTCGACGCTGCCGTGGAGCGCGAGGTCATCCGGGTGAGTGTGCACCGTCGCGGATCGACCCAACAGTTCTGAGGAGGACAAGCCGACGAGTTCGCAGTAGGCAGTATTGACGTCGACGAACAATCCATCGGCGTCGGAGAGGGCCTGCGCCACGGGGCTGGAGGCGAACACGCGCCGGTACCAGTGATCCTCCACGACGCAACGACCTGCTTTCTCCCCTTCCTGCATCGGCAGTCTAGTCGAGGTCGGGTCGAGCTCATCGGCACGTGCGTCTGCTGGAAGGCAGCAAAACTGGCACGAATGTACGACTTTTGGGAACCGTTTGCGCTCGGGCACCGTCGAAGTAGTGGGGCAGCCGGCTGTCGATGGGGGTTTTCGATGATGACGAAGTGGCGAGAAGTGACGAGCGCCGAGTGCCAAGAAGATTTCGACGATCTACTCGACGTGTGTGTCGAGATCGCCGCCGAACGAATCAGCGAGAGGTGGGGACTCGAACCGGTGGCTGTCGTCAATCACATCTCGCTCGGTCAGAGGGTTTTTCCTTCGGAGGGGCAGGCGGATGCGTCGTCGACCATGTCGGTTCATCAGCAACTCGTCGGTCGGCTACGGGCGACGTCCGACGATCTTCGCTCGTACGCCATCGTGTCCGACGCGACCGTCGAGGGGGCGTCGGACACTCATCTCGAGGTTCTGCTCGAACACCGCGAATACGCGATGCGCATTCTCGTGCCCTACCTCATGCCGGATGCGAAGACATTCGATCTCGGTCCGATGAGAGCGGTTGTGGGGCAGCGTCTTCTGTGGGGATGATGGCGGTCGCGATGGTGGAGCCCAGTAGGCGCCCCCCGTTCAGGGCGCGGAGTACCGAGGTGGCTCCTGGGTAGGTGTTGTAGTAGATCCCAGCAGATTCGCCTACTGCATACAGGCCGGGGACAGCACTGCCTGCGGTGTCCAGAACTCGTCCCGATGCATCCGTCGCCAGTCCACCGAAGGTGAAGGTGATGACGCACGCCAATGGCCAGGCGAGAAACGGTGCCTCGGTCAGTGGCCGGGCCCAGTTCGATTTGGGCGGAAACAGCCCCTGTGTGCCGAGGCCATCGCAGGAGTGTGCGTCGAATTCCCCTGTGGTGCAGGCATCGTTGAACCGAGAGATCGTCCATTCGAGCTCGTCGACCGGTACGTCGATACGCTCGGCCAACCCGGCAACTGTCGACGCGGTGTACGGCGGGCGGTCGGTGAGGATCGCCCGGTCGATACCGACGATGTCGAGCAGCCGGGAATCGGCTATGAGGTAAGCACTTTGGTGTGCGTCGCGCCAGATCCGGTAGGCCAGCTCCTCGAAGGTGTTGTCGGGTGAGTCGGACCCTTCGTCGAGGAACCGCCGACCGTGAGAGTCGACGACGATGCCGTAGGGGTACGCCATCACCAGCGCTTCGGGCCGAGTGGACCGTGCATCGGTCGGCTCACCGTGGAAACGGTCGTATTGGCCCCCGCGGGCTGCGCCGTTGTCCACGGCGAGTTCGATGCATGCGCCGTCGTTGTAGTTGCCGCCCGGGGCGATGGTCCGCATGGCCTCGGCCGTGGGGCCGAGGTAGCGTTTCCGCAGGTCGGGTGACCCCTCGAAGCCGCCCGCTGCAACCACTACATGGGCGGCCCGCACGTCGTATGCACCGTCGGGTCCGTCGATCGTCACCTCCCAGCCTTCGTCGAGTCGAGACAGTCCGATCACCTTCGATTCGTAGCGGAATTGGGCTCCGAGTCGTTCGGCCGACTGCACCAGCTTCTCGACGATCGATGCTCCACCGCCCTGCGGCATGAGCCGCGGACCCTTGGATGTGAGGAAGTACGTGTTGTCGGTGACGAATCGGATGTCGTGTGTGCCGCTCAACCATTCGATGGTCTGTCGGCATCCCAGAGCGAGGGCGTCGATGTGCTCGCTCGGGGTCCGTCCCTCGCTCAACGAGTGCATTCGCTCGACGAAATCGATCGACGGGTCACCCTCTGCGGTCGTACGAAAGAACGACGATGTCCATGCCGTGTTGCCACCGCGATGGCGTACCGACGCGCGCTCGAGAACCAACAGTTGTGAGCCCGGTGAGTGCTCCAGAATGCTGACGGCACTGGCCAATCCGGCCGCACCGCAGCCGATGACGATCACATCCACATGCTTCATGACAAGTCCTCGTTCTCGGTCGGTCGAACTTTCCTGGGGAGCGTCAGTGCGACGATTGCGGCGAGCGCCATGCAGCACAGGCACAGAACGGTGACGCCGTTCCATCCGTGGGAATGGAACGTGGCGGTGGCGACGGTGGCACCCACACTGTTGGCCACGTAGTAGACGGTGAGGTAGAGAGCCGATGCCTGCGCTCGTGCGGTGGACACCGAGGAGCTTGCGCTCGCCGATGCCACGACGTGGCCGGTGAAGAATCCGGCGGTGACGATCGACAGGCCGATCGCGATGGAGATCAGTGAATCGGCACGCGTCACCACGGTTCCCACTGCTGCCAGAGCTGCACCGGCGAGAAGCGTCCGGTTCACGCCGATCTTTCCGGCGACGCGGCCCACGCGCGGGCTGATGACTGTTCCGACCAGGTAAATGAGGAAGAACGCTCCGACGGCACCCTCGGTGAGACCGAAAGGATCTGCCTCCAAACGGAATCCCAGAACCGTGTACACCGCGCCGAACACCACCATGAACAGTGCGCCGAGGAGATACAAGCGCAACAGCAGGGGGTTTCGCAAGTGGAGGCCGAGTGTTCTCACCAGAGCTCGGGGAGTCAGGCGTTGTTCCGGTCGAGCGCCCTCGCCGGGTATGAGTAGCCGAAAAACGACGGCACACGCCATGGAGGTGAATCCGAGAACGCCCAGAGCGATCCGCCAGCCCGCGTATTCCGAGACCACACCCGCAAGGAACCTCGAGCCGAGTCCTCCGATACTGTTGCCGGACAGATAGATCCCGATCGCGGCGGTGGTGTACCGCGGGTCGACTCGATCGGCCAGGTATGCCATCGCGGTGGCGGGCAGGCCGGCCAATGCCAATCCCTGGACGGCACGCAGCGAGATCAGCCACCATGCATTGGGAGACAGTGGAAGTAACACTCCGATGGCAGCGGCGGTGAAGATCGACGCCGTCATCACCGGTACGCGCCCGACGATTTCGGACAGGCTGCTCATGGGGATGAGTCCGATGGCAACGCCTGCGGTGGTGGCCGAGATGGTGAGACTGGCGATCACCGGAGTCACGTGAAGTCCGGATGCCAACTGTGGCAACAGACCCTGGGTCACGTACAGCAGCAGGAACACGCTCACGCCGGCACTGAAAAGAGCCACCATCGCACGCCGATACCGAGGGTCGCTCGGAACCAGGAGTCCAGTGCTCCGACGGTTCGACGAGGCAGTGGCGGTGTCGTTGGTCATGGCTGCGACAGTAAGCAGATGCTGCAGATGCGTCCAATGATCAATTGACCTATTGTCCATGCAATGATGCATGAGGGGGAGACCGGCGCGGCGGTGGCAGCTGCGGATCTGATGCCCAAGCTGGCGCAGTTCGCAGCGGTTGCGAAATCCGAACACATGACCAATGCTGCTGCTGCGCTGGGTGTTCCGCAGCCTACGATGAGTCGGTCGTTGGCCCGGCTCGAGGAAGAACTCGGCATCCAACTGTTCGTGAGACGTGGCCGTTCGGTGCGCCTCACGCCGGCCGGCAAGATCTTCGCTCAGTACGTCGAACGTGCCGTCGAGGAGATCGAAGCGGGAATTGCGCACACACTCGAGGCAGTCGACCCCGGTCGAGGAAAGGTGTCTTTCGGCTTTCCGCTCACCATGGGTGGCGATGCCGTTCCGCGCATAGTCCGCGACTTCCATACTCGATACCCCCGGGTGTCGATCGACTTGATGCAGGGAAGCGGTGAAGACCTTCTGGATGCATTGAGGCGCAATGCAATCGACCTCACACTCATCTCACCGCCCCCGTCGTCTCCTGAAATCGAGACGGTGACGGTGCAAATCCAGTACCTCCGCCTGCTGGTGCCGCGCGGTCATCGACTCGCGCAGCAGCGTTCGGTGTTGCTGCGCGAGGTTCAGGGCGAAGCGTTCATCGGCTTCCCCGACTTCTACTGGATCAGCGATATAGTGCGAAAGCTGTGTACTCGAGCTGATTTCAGTCCCAATGTGGTGTTCACGAGCAGAGAGTCCGAGACGATCCGTGGGTTGGTGAGCTCCGGACTCGGTGTCGCGGTGATGCCGCCGACGGCCGCTCGGTGGCCCAATATCGTCGAGCTGGAACTGATCGATCAGGATGCGTTCCGAGAAATCGGACTGGTGTGGCTGCGCGATCGGACCTTGCCGCCACCGGTGGAGCTGTTCCGCGATTTCATCGTTTCTCGGCGGCACCAGTTCTCGGGAGCTCCGACGATCGATCCGAAGCGGATCGACCGAAAGCGCTGAACAACACGCCTTCGGTCGATCCGGTCACGTTGCGCGGGTTACGAACTCAGCGCTGCCTTCGCGGCGCGATCGGCCAGCGTCTCGCCGCCGATCGACCAGTCGTCTTTCGACACCTCTTCGATGGTCGCCCAGACACTGGCGGGCTTTGCGCCGGTGACCTCGACGTAGGTCGACGTCAGCTTCTCCAGCAGTTCCTTCTTCACCTCGGGCGACTGTCCGGGGGTTTGAACGATGTGCAGTATCGGCATTGCAGCTCCTGACAACGGGAGGGAAATGTCGGCCGGTCGATCCGACCGCTGTGAACGCTGCCGACGCTAACAGTGTGTACCGAGCCATGTACCGGCAAGTGGCCGTTGTCACATATCGAAACTGCTATACCCCGGACAGCCATCCGCTTGCCAAAGCCGCGCGTTGCACGATCTCGGCGTAGTCGGTTCCCTGCATGGCGGTGAGGCCGAGCCTCTCCTCCAGCGCGGGCCCGTCGGAGATCGATTTCCACTGCAGGATGGGATCCGGTTCGATCGCCGACCGTGGCCGCAACGACACCAGATCGGGGTTGGTCTGCAGGAGATGCTGGAACAAGATGTGGCGGCTGGTGTCGGCAACCACGAGGTCAGGTGCCCAGCCGGCCGCATGCAGGGCGGTGAGGAGTGAGCTTGCGTAGAGCGGGGCCTTCGCGGTGTCGAACCACAGAAGTCGTTGAGTGACGAGCTGCGACCACGTGACGGTGGGGCCGGCGGCGAACGGGTGGTGTTTGCCCACCACGACGCCCAGCTCCTCGCGCCACACCTGCGCGGCGACCAGCCGGTCGTTGTCGAGCGGCAAGCGCGCGAGCCCGAAGCTGAGCTCTCCGTGCTCGAGCAGTGTGGCCTGTCGCGTCGAGCCGGCCGAGCGCAGTTCGATGCTGGCCGAGGTTCCCATTGCATCCCGTGCCTGTCGCTCGAGCGCTCGTTCCACCAACTCGATGACGTGCGACGGAACGCCCGAGCACACCCCGATCGACCAGTTGTGTTCTGCTCGCATAGCATTGGCAACTGCCGCTCTGAACTGGGTGGGAATGGTCTCCACGCCGTCGAGGAAGATTCTGCCGGCAGGCGTCAGGGTCATCCCGCCGGCCGAGCGGGCGAACAGTTCGACGCCGACACGCGCTTCGAGCTTGCGCAGCTGATTGCTCAGACTCGGCTGGGCGATACGCAATTCCTTGGCTGCCGCAGACACGCTGCCCTCACGGACCACGGTGAGGAAGTAGCGGAGATGGCGCATGGCGATCTCGTCGAGGTCGGTCATCTTCGGCTCGCCGGGCCATATCCTAGAGACATAGCCCCTAGGCTATACCCCCTACGCTGATTCGGTCTTACCCGATACCGATCTCCTGTCGCTAGCCTCGTCTAGGTCGACACACCGCCGTGTCGGTCCATCTGCATTCACATCACTCGTGCGTACACGACGAGCACGCGAACGGAGCATTCTCGTGACATCCACTGCACGTACCAGTAGCGGCGACACTGCCGCATTCGCATCGAACGATGTCGTCGGATCCGCGTTGGTCGAAGATGCGATCGAGGCGGCCTCTGCAGCCACGCCTGCCCGGCCGGCATCGCGCCTGTCCTTCTGGCTGGTCACCGCCGCCACCGCGCTGGCCCTGGCCGCCAGCGGAACACCCTCGCCTCTGTACGTCGACTACCAGGCGAACTGGGGATTCTCGGCCACCACGATCACCCTCATCTACGGGATCTACGCGGGCGGTGTGCTGCTCGCCTTGCTGACGATGGGCGGTCTGTCCGATCGCATCGGCAGGCGTCCGGTGATGCTCGGCAGCATCGGAGTCCTGGCGGCGAGCATGGTGGTTTTCGTGTTCGCAGACAACGTGGGATGGCTGTACGCGGCCCGTGCGATCCAGGGTGTCGCCACCGGCGTGTTCACCGGCGCTGCCGGTGCTGCGTTGTCGGAGTTGCACTTTCGCCGCGATCATCGCGTCGCGTCCCTGGTGAACAGCACGGCGACGGCGTCGGGCATCGCCTTCGGTGCCGTGCTCACAGGCGTGTTGGCGCAGTGGGCGCCGGCGCGGTTGGTGACCCCGTACCTGGTGGTGGCCGGACTGTCCGTGGTGGTTCTGGTGGGGATCGCGATCTGGGTTCCGGAGACGGTGGCGAATCGCCAGTCGTTGCGCAGCAGCCTGATCAGAATCCAGCGACTGAGCCTGCCCGCGGGTATCCGCCGCGAGTTCGCCATCGGGGGACTCAGCGTGACCGCGGCGTGGTCGGTCGGTGGCCTGTATCTCGCGCTCGGCGGCACCATCGCGAAGGAACTTCTGCACGTCAACAATCATCTGGTGGCCGGTCTGGTCATCCTGGCCGTTCAGGGCGTCGGCGGGGTCAGCCAACTGATCTGGAATCTCACCAGGCCCGCGGCCACCATTCGCTCGTCGGCACTGGTTGGATCTGCTGCGCTGATCGTGGGCCTCGTCCTTGCCTCGATCGGACTTGCCACGTCCACCTCGGTGACCTTCTTCGCCGGAGCCATCGCAACCGGTGTCGGCTTCGGCCTCGCCTTCATGGCAGGAACGCGACGGGTGACCCAGGCGGCACCCGATGCCCAGCGCGGCGAAGTGCTGGCCGCGTATTTCGTGATCGCGTACATCGCGATCTCCGTGCCCGCCATCATCGCGGGGTTGGTGTCGACACACCTCGGCATCACCGAGACCTTCTACTGGTTCGCCGGTATCACCTCGCTGATCGCGGCGGTGGTCTTCGTGTCCAGTGCCCGCGAGCACAATCCCTGATTCAAAAGTGGATGCATGGATCACGCTCCCCGGATCAGCCCGTCGGTCCGGGGAGCCCGCGTTTCACCTGGGGACATTACCGAGTACATAGCTATCGTTAACGCGCTGTTCACGGCCGGTTTCGTGGTGCGGGTCACGACTGCCCGTCGCCGGTTGCGCAACTCGAATAGCTTTCCTAACTTTCTCCCTGGGACGCGACGACGCCTCCCGCAGAACGTGTGTCACGATCCGACACTTTCTCAGCGGACTGGGGGCTCCATGATCACGAACATCGATGTGACGCTGCGAGACGGCGGCTATCGAAACGGTTTCAACTTCACACTCGACTATGCACTCGAGCACGCCCGGCGAAGCGTCGATGCAGGCTTCGACTGGGTCGAAATCGCCTATCTCAAAGGCTCTTTCGATCCGTCGAAGAGCACCGGACTGACCGGGCGAGGTGATCCGGACTACGTGCGAGCACTGGCGCAGCACATCGGGCCCGATCACACCGGTCTGATCGGACACCCGAAGAACATGAGCTACGCCGACGTGGCGGCATCGTACGACGCGGGGGCGCGATTGATGCGGTTGTGCCTGACGCAGTCGCCGGCGGAGTCCGATTTCGCGATGCTCACGGCAGCCAAGGACATGGGATTCACCGTGTGCGCCAACTTGACTCGCGTCAGCCGTCTCGCACCTCGGGAGATCGCCGATCTCTCACTGCGTGCCAGCGAGGCCGGTGCGGACGTGGTGTACCTGGCCGACTCCAACGGCAGCCTCCGCCCCTCGGATGTCGGATCGCTGATCAATCTCGTGGAGATCGTCACCCCGGCCGCGGCGGGTCTGCACGCCCACAACAATCTCGGATTGGCCCTCGCCAACGCCCTCGCCGCTGCGGGCAGCGGTGCCACGTGGATCGACTCGTCGGTTCTCGGCATGGGCAAAGGTGCGGGCAATCTCATCGCAGAGCAGTGGATCGCATACCTCGATCGTGATCCCACGCTCGACTCACGAGCAGTGGATCTCGGTACCGTACTGGAGCTTTCGGATTTCCTTGCCGCCTCGGTCGCGGAGTCGCGGCCGGCAATTCCGATGACCGATCTGCTGATGGGCCACTTCGATCTGTCCATCGACCAGCGTGAGCACTTCCGCGGCAGCCATCGGGACTCCGTTCTCGCGGCCCGGGACCTGCACGGTATCGCCTCGTGACGCGGGGTCGTGCCGTGGTCTTCGGGCCCGTCCAACCGGTGTTCGATCCGGGTTTCTTCGATCCGATCAGCGCCTGGCTACGGGCGGCGGGCTACGCGGTGGAGCTTGTCGATACCCTCGCCGTTCTCGAGGACGACGCGATGTCCGTGGCCGACGTGGCCGCCGAATGGCTGCGTCGTCGACCGGAGCTGTCGGAATCGAACCTGTTCTGCGGTAACGCATTCGGCGGCGCAGTGGTTCAGGCAATGTTGCCCGCGGTAGGGCCCGACGCCGCGGTGTTGACCGTGTCGGCACCGACGATCGCCGACGCCTCACTGGCACAGCGACTCGGCGAGGTAGCGGAACTTGCCCGGCACCGGAGGATCGACGACGCTCTACGCACCTTGGACTTCTACGTCCGATCGCACTCTGTGCGGTCTCCGTCCGTCGAGGGTGCGGCAACCCGTATCGACGACATCGACGACGCCTGCCGCCGGATCGAGATGGGGATGTCGATGCTGACCTCCATCGACCTCGAATCTGTCGTTGCGGATCACCGAGGACCGATGCTTGCGATCGTCGGCCAGGAATCCAGATTGGTCACCACGGCAACCGTTCGTGTACCCGAACACGGTGTGATCGCCGATATCCCTCGATCCGGAATGCGTCCACATCGAGACAACTGGCCGGCCGTCGCGCGCGCTCTCGCGGCCCACCCGATATTCGCAGATGCGCGAGACACGAACCGCCACAACATCGAAGGAGCGGCATGACCACCATTGCAGTATTGCCCGGCGACGGTATCGGTCCCGAGGTGACCGATGCAGCGCTGCCGATCATTGCTGCTGCAGGCCTCGACTGGACACTCGAATTCGGTGACGTCGGATGGTCCTGCTGGCAGACCGAGGGCAACCCGGTTCCGGAACGGACGTGGGATCTCATCGACCGGACGGACGGGTGTCTGCTCGCGGCGATCACCAGCAAGCCGTTGCGCGAGGCGGAGGCCGAACTGCCCGTGGAGCTTCGCGGCACCGGTGTGCGATTCGTATCGCCCGTCATCCAGCTTCGGCAGCGACTCGGCTTGTACGCCAACCTGCGTCCGGTCACGGATTACCGCGCAGACACCTTCGCCTTCGAAGTGGTCCGCGAGAACACCGAGGGGTTGTATGCCGGATTCGACTACCACGGACTCGACGGCGAACTCTGGGATCTGGTGTCGAATCACCCCAATGCGGCCGCCTCGGGACCCGCGGACACCAGTGTCAGTCTGCGCCTGCAGACCCGGGTAGGAATCGATCGGCTACTGCGCTTCGCCTTCGAACGTGCGGTGGTGGGTGGGCACTCGCTCGTCACGCTCGCAGACAAGCCGAATGTGCTGCGGCAGAGCAGCAACTTCCTGCGCGGACGGCTCGAGACCATTGCCGCCGACTACCCCGATATCGACTTCGAGATCGCCAACGTGGACGCCGTCGCACTGTGGATGGTCAAGAGCCCTGGGCGATTCGGCGTCGTCGTCGCCGAGAACATGTTCGGAGACATCCTCTCCGATCTCGGCGCGGGGGTGATGGGAGGGTTGGGATTGGCCAGTAGCGCGAACATCGGCGACGGTGGGTGCTACTTCGAGCCGGTCCACGGCAGCGCGCCCGGGATGGCAGGAGCCGGGCGAGCCAATCCGATGGCCATGATCCTGACCATCGCGCAGCTCGCCGAGCATCTGGGTGAGGACACCGCGGCCTCCCGAATTCGCACCGCGGTATCGAACGTCATCCGTGCCGGGACCACCGTTACGTACGATCTCGGCGGTTCCGCCAGCACATCCATCGCCGCCAAGGCCATCATCGAGGAGCTATCGTGACACTGCCCGCACCCGCGCTCGACGACGTGATCGATCGCCTCCGCCTCACGGACACCGCCGCAGTGTCCGATGCCCTCGACAGCCTCGGCATTCCGGGTGTGCTCACCGGAATCGCTTGTCGGGTACCGGGAGTGACCATGGTCGGGGTCGCCTACACCGTCACGTACGGGCCGGTGGAAGATACGACAACCTTCCACAATGCCGCCAACTACATCGACGACGTACCCGCAGGGGCGGTCATCGTCGTCGACAACGGTGGCAGCCTCGAATGCACCAACTGGGGCAACATCCTGACCGCGGTGGCCATGCAGCGCGGTGTCGCCGGCACGGTGATTCACGGTTCCGCCCGCGACATCGCCGAGATCCGAAGTCGCGGGTACCCCTTGTTCAGCACAGGGGTGTCGATGGTCAGCGGAAAGAATCGCGTCACGCTCGCGGCAACCGGCAACGACATCGATGTACACGGGGTGCGAGTGAGCCCGGGCGATGTGATCGTCGCCGACGACAACGGTGCGATTCGGATTCCTCGGGCGATCGCGGAGGCGGTGGCCGAGCGCGCAACGCAGGTCGACGAAACCGAACGACGCATCGCCGACGCAGTTCGGGCCGGTGCTCGATTGGACCGAGCGCGAAGCGAATTCGGCTATGCGACACCGTGGGAGCCGGCACGGCCGTGATGGTGGACCCTGCGCAACGGGAGGTCGTGGATATCCACCATCACGCCGGGGTCGACACGCTGCGGCGACGGCGCACCGTGCTGGAGGCGGGTGAGGAGTATCGGCGGCTCGCAGGATGGGTGGTGGTCAAGTCTCACCTGGCCTCCACCACCGCGGTCGCCTGGGAGGCTCGCAGGCGAGGACTACCGGTATCGGGTTCGGTGGTGCTCAATCATCTTGCGGGTGGTCTCGATCCGAGGGTCGTCGAGCAAGCAGTACTGACCCACGGGCCCGATTCTCCGGCTCGCCCGCTGATCTATCTGCCGACACTGACAGGGCACGCGCACGCCCCGTCGCAGGATGCGTTCCATCCGGACATCGGTGCCCGCAGCGTGGGCATACGTGTGAGTGACGACGGGGGCCGCTTGCTGCCCGAGACCGTCGAGGTGATTGCCGCCTGTGCCGATCTGCCGGTTGTGTTGGCCACCGGTCACTGCGTGCGCGACGAGGTGATGCGCGTCGTCGATTGTGCTGTCGAGCACGGAGTTTCGCGCATCGTCGTCACGCACGCCACTCACCCCATCGTGGGGCTGACCGATGACGACCTCCGTGCCCTCGCGGATCTCGAACAGGTCTTCATCGAACTCACCGGTCTGACGTACATCCTGAAACGGCGGACGCCTGAGGAACTTCTGACGGCCATCGGGGCGCATCCGCGGGTGATCCTCAGTTCCGACCTCGGGCAGCCGGCCAGTCCCGATATCGAGGAGTGGCTGACCGAGACGCGAGCGTGGTTGCGGAGCAATGGTGTGTCCGAGCGCGAGATTCGTGAGCTGCTCGTCGAACGGCCCTCGAGACTCATCGCGTCCTAGCAGGGGATTGGCACTCTCGGTCGTCGAGTGCCAAAATGGTGTTGCGTATTTTCGCGCACCGAACCCCAGCTCAGCCTGCCTGAGGAAGGAGATAACCGTGACAGTCACCTCCCCGAATGTCGACGCCCACGATATGGACGACGACATGTCGCCCAAGTGGTGGAACCGACGTATTCGTACCCGCGCTCAGGTAACCGAGATTGCCGTCATGTTCGGCGCGTTGTCGATCGTCTCGTTCTGGGCCGCCGGTCTGGGTATTGCCGCCGGCATCATCGCCGTCGCGGCAGCGCTGTGGGCCGACCGCACCCCCGACCTCACCGGGGAGCGCGCCGAACGTACCGACACGGCGTTGGCCATCGGCACCGGAATTCTCGGCATCATCGTCGGCGCGGGCTTCCTTGCGATGGTGTTGTAGAGCGACGGCGCGCGGAGAGTCCTCCAGGCCGGTCGACCGCACAGCGGTCGACCGGTTTCGTCGTTTCGAAGCGAATTCCTGGAGTATCTGCGACGGTCCGTTGCACTAACCGGGTTTATGTGTGACGCTGTGTTGCGTACACATTCTTCGTACATCTTGTTCGGACGCAGGCGGAAGGACCACCATGACTGCAGTCGACGACTCACGAACGCACTACCGCGACACCTTGCATGCGCTGTCGACGGCATCGGTGCACCAGCACTTCGACGCCTTCCTCGACATTCCGTGGGACGAGCCCGAGTACGCGATCGTTCCCAACGATCCGCGCTGGGTGCTGCCCGACGCGGACCCGCTCGGTCACACCGACTGGTACAAGTCACTTCCCCTGGACCGGCAGATCCACATCGGCATGTATCGCCAGGCCAGCATGGTCAAGGTGGGATTGCAGTTCGAGCAGATCCTCATCAGCGGCCTCATGCACTACGCCCTGACGCTGCCCAACGACTCACCCGAATTCCGGTACTCGACGCACGAGGCCACCGAAGAGTGCCACCACACGCAGATGTTCCAGGAACTGGTGAACCGCATCGGCATCGACGTGCCGGGCGGGCCGGCGTGGTTCCGCAAGATCGTGCCGGTGCTCGCACTGTTCGCCAGCCGATCTGCGCCGTTCGGATTCTTCGTCGGCGTCCTCGCGGGAGAAGAGCCGATCGACCACATGCAGAAGGGCGTTCTGCGTGCCGGGAGCGTCGGACACCCACTGGTCCAGCGCGTGATGCAGATTCACATCGCCGAGGAAGCCCGCCACATCGGCTTCGCGCATCAGTTCCTGCAGTACAAGGCTCCCCGCCTCGGCCCCTTCGAGAAGGCATCGATCTCGATCCTGACGCCGGTCATCATGCGACTGCTGTGCGACGTCATCATGAAACCGAGCAAGCAGATGCGACGCGACCTCGACATCCCCGACGAGGTAGTGGACGCCGTGTGGTGGAACAGTGACTCATCACGAAAGATACTGCGCGACACCTTCGGTGACGTACGCATGCTTGCCGGCGAACTGGGACTGATGAACCGAGTCTCGAAGCGAGTATGGCGCGCTCTCGGTATCGACGGACGGCCGTCGCGCTACCGCAGTGAGCCGTCGTTCGGCTGACCTTCTCGGACGGTGTCGAGAGGGACGGTTTCGAGAGGGACCTGGGGAATGGCGATACCGCGGGAGGCACCGAGTCCCTTGACCTGGAGCCAGATGGTGTCGGCCAGGAACGTGGCGAAATGGTCCAGGCCGGTACGTGATTCGGTTTGCCCGCTCCAACTGCGTACCGCGCCCATGCAGCCGGATACCAGTCCAGCCACCCACGGCCGTACCAGCGACCAGTCCTCGGGCGAGAGATCCGCGTGCACGATCGCGAGGAACGCGGCAACGCTCACTTCCAGTTGCTCGGCCAACATCGCGTTGGTTTCTTCGAGGGGAGTGGGCGATTCGGCGCTGACATCCTGTTCGACGAAACGCGTCCACGCGGGATGTTCGGCAACCCATCGCACGTAGGTGCTCACCGTGCGATGCACCACATCGCGTGGGGTGCCGGTCAACTCGAACGAGGTGACCAGGGCGGCCGTCAACTGGTCGCAGATGGCCCGCTGAATGGCGGTGTCCAGGTCGGTGCGATCTCGAAAATGTCGGTACAGCCCGGTGCGATGGACCCCGGCCTCCGCGGAAATCTGGGCGGTGGTGAGCCGTTCACCGGGTGCGATATCGCGGGCCAGCACCGTCATGGCGGCCGCGATGATATGGCGTCGACGATCGGTGTTGTGCTGTTCCCAACGCCGCTTGCGGCCGTCGGACTTGGGGCGTGACCCACCGTCGCTCATGCTGCATGTTCTCACGTCCGCACTGGCCGGGAGTGCAATGCCTCGGCACCGCTCCTACGCTGGCACCATGACCGACCACGCACAGAACCCGCCCCACGCGCACGAGACGACACCCGCTCCGAAGCTGACCTACGTGTTCGATGCGTACTGCGGTTGGTGCTATGGCTTCGAGGCTGCATTCGGCGACTTCGCGCGATCGCGTGCAGACTCCGCGGCGATCGAGGTGATCTCCGGTGGACTGTTCGTCGGTAATCGTGTCGGGCCTATCGGCGCTTTCACGGGACTGCATGCCGCCAACGAACGAATCACCGCCTTGACGGGCGCACAGTTCGGCCCGGCGTTCCGCGACCTCGTCGACGACGGAGAATTCGTCCTGGATTCGACCGACGCCGCACGCGGATTCGCAGCTTTGCGTGCCCAGGCACCGCATCGCAGTGTCGAGATCGCCCAGGCGCTCCAGAGCGCCTTCTATCTCGAGGGCGCGAGCCTGTCCGATGCCCGGACGTATCGCGCCGTGGCGGACCGGGTGGGTCTCGACGGCGGGCGAGCAGAAGCGGAAGCCTTCACCGACGCATCCACGGCAGCAGCCGAAGCGGACTTCGCGCGAGCGAGCAACTGGGGAGTGCGCGGCTTTCCGACCGTCGTGCTCGAAGTCCCCGGACGCGCACCGGTTGCCATCGGAAGCGCCACGAGCACCGCGGACGAATTGCGCGCCGAGCTCGACGGCTATCTCGGTGTTTCCAGCCCGGCCGGTCGACCCTGACACCGAAGGTTTTCGTGGATCGTCACGGCGTGCGCTTGCGTAGCGCGAACAGGACACCCGATGCACCGACCGCGACCACGAGGACCGCAACGATCCAGATCGGGAAGCCGCTGTTGTCCTCGACCACCTCGGTGTCCTGAGGTGCGGCCTGCGCGGCCTCGTTGGTGACGTCCAGGTCCGTGGCCGGCGGTGTTGCCGCCGCCGGGGATGCCTGAGTGAGCTGGAACGGGACACTGCCGGTGATCGGATGCCCGTCGGCCGAGACCACTCGATAGCCGATGGCGTACTCGCCTGCCGCGCCGAGGCCGTCGAGATCGACCGTCACCGTGCTGCCGTCGACAGCGGGATCCGATGCTGCCCAATCGATCCCGTCGGGCGCGATGACGGTGACGGTGGCGAAGTTCGACTGCACCGCCTGATTGAACGTCAAGGTCACCTCGTCCGGCGCGGCGTCGAGCGCGGCGTTCTCGGCAGGATTGCTCGACTGCAGAGCTGCGTGCGCGGACGCGGGAGCGATCGACAGTGTCGTCGCGGCGAGAACTGTGGCTGCAATAACGGCCAGGCGTTTCATCGAGTGCTTCCTTGCTATTCGTGTGGAGGTTCGCCGGTTACCTTGTGGTCGGCGAAATTGAGGCCCTCCCGCACGAGACGGGCGAGGTGGCCGTCGGCCAAGCGGTAGATGACGTTGCGGCCCTCGCGTCGGGTCTCGACGAGTCCGGTGAATCGGAGTTTGGCCAGATGCTGGCTGACGGCTGTACGCGAGGTTCCGGTGGCTGTGGTGAGTGCGCTGACGTCCGCGGGACCGCGATCGAGCAGCCACAGGATGTGGAGTCGGGTGGGATCGGACAGCATTCGAAAGGTGTCACTGGCAGTCGCCAGGCGGGCGGAGTCGGGTTGGACGGCATGGTCGAGACTGATGCGCGGTTCCTTCTTCGGTGGCATCGAACGTCTTCTCCCTACGCGGAGACGACGACCGGATCACGGGAGCGACTCCACAGGCGTGCTGCGGACAGTCCCGCAAGTGTAGCCAAGCCGGTGAGCACTGCCGCCGCGGTGAACTGTCCGAATTGCGCGCCCACCCATCCTGCGACCGGATACGTGAACAGAAACGCCGCATGAGACAGCGAGAACTGCGCGGTGAAGATCGACGTTCGAGTTCTCTCGTCGGATTCACGACGCAGAATTCTCGCCGACGGCGTGTTGATCATCGAGGTTCCGATGCCCAATATCGACCACGTGGTGGCGAGAGCAATCCAGGCCGTCGGCCCTCCGCTCAGGGTCGAGACTGCCGTTGCCGCGGCGGTTCCCGCGACGGCTACTGCGGCACCGGTGAGCATGAGGCGGTGATCGTTGGTGGCTCTGAGGGCTCGCGGGATGCACAGTGCTGCGACCATCGAGCCGGCACCGTAGAAGCCGAGCGCTATCGCCAGTTGACTGTTCGAGCCACCGAACAGATCGCGAACGTAGACCACGGAGTTGACGGTCACCAGTGCCGTCGCTGCGGCAACCACCGTGTTCAGTGCCATCATGCCCTGCAGTTCATGGCTTTTCACGAACGTCGTGATGCCGTCGGTCGGCCTGTTGCGCTCGGCCGCAACGTGCTTCGGCAGACGAGTGCCGATCACCATCACCGCGGAGACGACGAAGCCCAGCGCCGTCCCGACGAACAGTGTGTGAAAGCTGATCACCGTCAACAGTGCCGCCGCGATCAACGGGCTCACCAAGGATTCGAGGTCGTAGGCGAGCCGGGACAGCGTCAGTGCGTGGGTGTACTGGCGTGTGTCCGGAACGACCGACGGGATGACGGCCTGGAAGGTGGGCGTGAAGGTCGCCGACGCCGCCTGCAGAACGAAGACCAGGACGTAGATCTGCCATACCTGATCGATGAAGGGCAATGCCACCGCTGTGAGTGCCCGCACGGCATCCGCGCTGACGAGTACGAGCTTGCGGGGGAGTGCGTTCGTCAGGGACGAAACAATTGGTGCGACAAAGACATACGCGATCATCTTGATCGCCAGCGCGGTGCCCAGGACCGCTCCGGCGGAGCTGCCGGCGATGTCGTAGGCGAGCAGGCCCAGCGCCACTGTCAACAATCCGGTGCCGATCAGCGCGACGACCTGCGCCGTGAAGAGGCGTCGGAATGCGAGATTGGCGAGAAGCATGTGTTCAACGTACACATATGTGCGCACTTGCGCACTCATGCGTGTTGATGTGTGCTTCTTGCAGGCCAACTGCGAAAACTTTCGGTACCGTTGCGAAGTCGGCGTCGTAAACGAGGTGGGTCATGACCGTCACGCGTAATTCATCGAACGAGGTGATGCGCCGCGCCGTCGACCAGTTGCCGTCGATGATCGGCTACTGGGACTCCGGTCTCCGGAACGTCTTCGCCAACAAGGTGTATGCGAACTACTTCGGCATCGAGCCGTCGGTTCTGGTCGGTAAGCACATCAGTGAACTGCTCGGCGAGGCGCTGTATCAACTGAACTTGCCGTACATCACCGCTGCGCTCGGCGGTGAACAGCAGCAGTTCGATCGGACGCTCATCGACGTCAACGGTGCTGTGCGCGTTACCCAGGCCACCTATGTCCCCGACATAGTCGACGGCACCGTCGTCGGATTCACCGCGTTGGTCGTCGACGTCAGCGCGCGCGCCGAGATCGAACGGGAGCGCGATCGCGCGATACGACTGTTTCGAATCACGATGGAGAACGCCCCGATCGGCAAAGCTGTGATGACCCGCGACGGACGATGGCTCCAGGTGAACAAAGCCCTGTGCGAACTACTCGGCTACACCGCAGAAGAACTGCAGCAGAAAACTTTTCGTGACATCACCCATCCCGACGACATTCCCCTCGCCGACGAACACCTGAAGGGATTGGCCGACGGGACTCTGAGGAACGTGGCGTCGGAGAAGCGGTACATCCGCAAGGACGGTGCCACCATCTGGGTGCAGCGCAACGCGACCGTGGTGCGCGACGACGAATCCGGCGACGTGATCATCGCGCAGATCCAGGACATCACCGCACGCAAGGCCGCTGAAGCGCGACTCGAACGACAGGCGTTGATCGACGACCTCACCTCGCTGGGAAATCGTCGACGACTGATGACCGAGCTGAACAGTCTCAGAGACATGTCCAGCGATCGGCCGGTCGGGATGCTCTTCGTGGACGTCGACGCGTTCAAATCCATCAACGATAAATTCGGGCACGCAGTGGGCGATCGCGTGCTCGCCGCCATCGGCCGTCGCATCCTCGACAACGTGCGTGCGGACGATGTGGCCTGCCGCATCGGTGGAGACGAATTCGTCGCCCTGCTGCACACTGCCCGATCGGCCGAAGGAGTCGAACGCCTCGCAGACCGAGTCCGCGGCCTCCTCGCCGGTACCTACGACATCGATGGCACCGACATCCCGGTTTCGGTGAGCGTCGGATGGAGTTGGGAACCGACCACCGACCCGGACCAACTGCTGCGAATCGCAGACGAACGAATGTACTTGTCCAAGCGCGCCTGAGATCCGGATCAATGTGGGTGCCAGTCGGTCAGAGTGCAACAGAGTCGCATTCATCCGCCGTCGGGATGCGGGTGCGGTGGGGGGGTGCTTGGCCGGGTGCGGGGG
>NZ_NOXY01000038.1:0-1168 GCF_002258735.1 Rhodococcus sp. WWJCD1 | reverse complement strand
GCGGTGTGGGCGGCGTCGACGATCACCACCTCGTCGTCGTCGCCGATCAGCCAGATGTTGTTCTCGACATCCCAGGTGCCGCCGTCGAGGCTGAACGTTCCTGACGTGACGACGTTCTGGACACGAAACGTCCCGCTCACAGGACCACGACCGACCGCAGCACGGTGCCCTGATGCATCTTGTCGAACGCGGCCTCGACGTCCTCGATGCCGATCCGCTCGGACACGAACTTCTCGAGCGGCAACCGGCCCTGCTGATACAGATCCACCAACTGCGGGAAGTCGCGTTCGGGTAGGCAGTCGCCGTACCAGGACGACTTCAGCGATCCGCCGCGGGAGAAGAAGTCGATCAACGGCATCTCGAGGGTCATCTCCGGTGTCGGCACCCCGACGAGCACGACGGTGCCGGCCAGATCACGCGCGTAGAACGCCTGCTTCCAGGTTTCCGGGCGGCCGACGGCGTCGATGACCACATCGGCACCGAAACCCCCGGTCAACTCTTGGATGGCCTCGACCGCGTCGAGAACCGAGGAGTCGACGGTATGGGTGGCCCCGAGTTCGAGGGCCCAGTCGAGTTTTCCCTTGTCACGGTCGACCGCGATGATCGTCGACGCCCCCGCCAGACGCGCTCCGGCGATCGCGGCGTCACCGACACCGCCGCAGCCGATCACCGCGACCGAATCACCGCGTGAGACGTGGCCGGTGTTCATCGCCGCCCCGAGCCCGGCCATCACTCCGCAGCCGAGCAGCCCGACGACGGCGGGATCGGCGTCGGCAGCGACCTTGGTGCACTGTCCTTCGTGGACGAGGGTCTTCTCGGCGAACGCACCGATCCCCAAGGCGGGGGTCAGTTCGGTGCCGTCGTCGAGGGTCATCTTCTGCGCGGCGTTGTGGGTGTCGAAGCAGTACCACGGGGTGCCGCGTTTGCAGGCCCGGCATTCCCCACAGACCGCGCGCCAGTTCAGGACGACGAAGTCGCCGACCTCGACGTGCTCGACGCGGTCGCCGACGGTCTCGACGATGCCGGCGGCTTCGTGTCCGAGCAGGAACGGGAATTCGTCGTTGATGCCGCCTTCGCGGTAATGCAGGTCGGTGTGGCAGACCCCGCAGGCCTGGATTTTCACGACGACCTCGTTGGGGCCGGGATCGGGGATGGTGATCGTCTCGAT
>NZ_NOXY01000019.1:0-1232 GCF_002258735.1 Rhodococcus sp. WWJCD1 | reverse complement strand
CCGGACGCTCTCATCGAGGCCATCGCGAACACCGACGCCGACGAGCTGGAGGTGTTCTCCAACAACTGCGGCGTCGACGGCTACGGACTCGGAATCCTGCTGGCAGCGGGACGTATTCGCCGGGTCACCGCCTCGTACGTCGGAGAGAACAAGGAGTTCGCCCGGCAGTACCTCGCCGGCGAACTCGAGGTCGAACTGACCCCTCAGGGCACCCTCGCCGAACGACTTCGCGCCGGCGGCAACGGCGTTCCCGCCTTCTTCACCCCCGCCGGGGTCGGCAGCCCCATCGCCGACGGCGGAATGCCGTGGCGCTACAACGCCGACGGCTCGGTATCCATCGCATCGCCGCCCAAGGAAACGCGAGTGTTCGGCGACAAGCGGTACGTACTCGAAGAGTCGATCAATGCCGACTTCGCTCTGGTGCACGCCGAAACAGGCGATACAGCAGGCAATCTCGTGTTCGACAAGACCGCCATGAACTTCAATCCTCTCGCTGCGATGGCCGGCAAGATCACCATCGCGCAGGTCGAGAACCTCGTGGAGCCGGGCGAGATCGACCCAGCCCACGTACATCTGCCCGGCGTGTTCGTCCAACGCGTCGTACACACCGGGCCACAGGACAAGCGCATCGAAAAGCGAACCGTCAGTTCAGGAGTGCGAGCATGAGTGCAGGATGGACCCGCGATCAGATGGCCGAACGTGCCGCAGCGGAGATGATCGACGGCGAATACGTCAACCTCGGCATCGGACTGCCGACGCTCATCCCGGGATATCTGACCGACGACGTCAAGGTGACCCTGCACTCCGAGAACGGCATCCTGGGCACCGGACCCTACCCCACCGAGGACAAGGTCGACGCCAACCTCATCAATGCGGGCAAGGAGACCGTCACCGTCAATCCCGGTGCAGCATACTTCGATTCGTCGCTGAGCTTCGGAATGATCCGCGGCGGCCACATCGACACGGCGGTGCTCGGCGGCATGCAGGTCTCCCGCACCGGCGACCTCGCCAACTGGATGGTGCCCGGCAAGATGGTCAAGGGCATGGGCGGCGCGATGGACCTCGTACACGGTGCCCGACGCGTCATCGTCGTCATGGAACACACCGACCGCGACGGCAACCCCAAGATCCTCGACGCCTGCACTCTGCCTCTCACCGGCCAGGGCGTCGTGGATCGCATCATCACCAACTTGGCCGTCATCGACGTCGTCGGCGACGGCACCCTCGAGCTG
>NZ_NOXY01000040.1:0-1292 GCF_002258735.1 Rhodococcus sp. WWJCD1 | reverse complement strand
TGAGGTTCCCCCAGGATGGTGGACACCGAGATAGCGGGATCGTTGGTTCCGCTGGAAGGATGTCTTCATGTCCCGCAAACGCAGGTCGTTCACGACCGAGTACAAGGTCGAGGCCGCACGCCGGGTGATCGATTCCGGCCGCACCATCGCCGAGGTCGCCCGTGAACTGGCCATCAACGAAGGACTGCTCGGACGCTGGGTCGCCGACGAACGCCGCCGCATCGAAGCCGCCACAGCATCCGGTGATCAGCCGCTGACCGCCGCGGAGCGCACCGAGCTCTCTCGGCTTCGCAAGCAGGTTTCCGAGCAGGAGAAAGACATCGCATTCTTGAAAAAAGCGTCCGCGTACTTCGCAGCAAATCAACAAAAGTAGACCTCTACGCGTTGATGGCTGCGGAGTGCGCGAACTCCGCAATTCACCGGATGGCACGACTACTCGAAGTGTCGACCTCAGGTTTCTACAAACACCAGGGGCGAAGTGTGACAACCAGATTGGGAGAACGGCAGCAGCGACGTGCAGATCTGGAGGTGAAGATCATCGACATACACCGTGAGTCGAAAGGGGTGTACGGGTCGCCTCGAATTACCGCTGAACTCCACGATCGCGGCGAGGTGATCGATGACAAAGCAGTCGCGAAAATCATGCGCTCACTCGGCATCGTCGGGATCAGCCCGCGCACGTTCAAGGTCCGCACCACCGTGGTCGATCCCTTCGCCTCGTTCCCCGATGATCTAGTTCGACGCCAGTTCGACCAGGGCCGCCTCGATGCGGTGTGGACATCCGATATCACCTATCTAACCTGCGGTGACGGTGATATGTACCTGTGTGCGATCAAGGACGAACACTCGAAGAAGGTCTTGGGCTGGTCGGTGGCGGACCACATGCGCACCGAGCTGGTTCTCGAAGCATTGGACATGGCCGTCGCCGAACGCGGTGGCGATGTCGCCGGCACAATCATGCACTCGGACAGGGGAAGTCAGTACACGGCAGAGATCATGAAGCAGGCCTGCGAACGATACGGGCTTCGGCGCTCGATGGGAGAAACCGGCATATGCTGGGACAATGCCGGCGCAGAGAGCCTGTGGTCGACCTTCAAACACGAGTACTACTACCGCCACACCTTCGCATATGCCACCGAATTGGTTGCTGCAGTTGACAACTGGATGAATTTCTACAACACTCGCCGGAGGCACTCCACAATCGGGATGCTCAGCCCCGCCAACTACGAACAGTCACTGATCGCGCCTGTCATGGCCGCGTAACCACTGTCCACTTTCCGGGGGGAACCTCA